>CAZIFF010000040.1:0-2840 GCA_964538345.1 uncultured Candidatus Saccharibacteria bacterium | reverse complement strand
AAGGTAGCCCAGCACGAGCCCCACCAAAATAGCAATAATTATAAATAAAATATTTTCCATATTCATTTATTTTAACATAAAGCAAAGAATATGCTTATTTACCTAACCTTTACAAAGGTCAATAAATATGTTAGTATTTTAAAAAATCTTCACAATTTAAAACAAAAAAATGAAAATAAAAACGAGTGCTTTACGACTTAAAGGAAATATTTTTCCTCCGCCATTTAACCCTTATATAGAGTATCAAGTACCAATTATTAAAATAATAATTGATGCGATTCTTAAAAAGTTAAATGGTTTAGTAATTCAACCTACAGCAACCGGTAAAAGTACCGAAGCTGCGTTTGTTGCACGTTCGTGCATCCTACTACACAACATGCGAGGCATTTACTTGTATGACGAAAATGATGGTCTTCATCAAGCCCGTAAGAATTTTGAATACATATTTGGTCAGAATCAGATCAAATGTGGAAACTTCTTTGGGGGCAGTGATCGTACTAACATTATGGAGGCTGATTTAGTTTTTGCTTCATTTCAATCGATGAACAATTTTCATAGGGAATGGTACAAAATGTTTACAAAAGATCACTTCGATTTTATGTTGGTTAACGAAGCTCATCACGGGCAAGCTGTTACCTACCGACCAGTTATTGAGTACTTTGAGTGCCCACATATTGGTTTTACAGGTACTCCTGAACGTATGGATGGATTAGACATTCTTGAAATATTTGATCGAGTTTTGGTTAATATGACTCTTGAAGAAGCTATTGCAAAAGGAAGAGTTAGTCCTGTTGAGTATCATATTCTCGGGAATAACCTATCTTCAAAGCACTTACGTCAACTAACAGTTGGTTTCGTAGAGAAAGGCAAAAAAATCTCACTTAAGCAAGTCAACGAATCAATATTCATTGATGAGCTTGATACAGAGATGCTTAAAGAGGTGTATAAATTTGCTTTTCCAGAAGACGAAGCCTCAAGACAGGTTAAAATTTTTTGTGAAAATATTGTTCATGCAAATCGTATTGTTTCTCAGATTAAATCTGATGGACATAATGCAGAGGTTGCTCATTCAAAAATGGGTGATAGGCATAACAGTAATTCGCTTGAGAGATTTCGCCAGAGTACAATTCAGTTCTTGATATCAGTAGATAAGTATAACGAAGATATTGATATACCAAGCATTGAAGTCGTAGTATTTTTTCGTACAACTGACTCCTTAACTGTATTTTTACAGCAATTAGGAAGAGGTTTGCGAAAAGGCAAGCCAAAACTATATGTGCTTGATTTTGTCGGCAATGCTGAAAGAATGTTGTTGTTACGTGAATTACAGGAAAGAATCAAGAGTTATACAAAAGGAATGCCGATTGATAAACATCGATTAGATTTTACTTCTCTTGGTTTTGAACTTAAATGGCACGGCTATACTCCTGACACACTAAAACTCATCCAAGCAATTCAACTTGGAAAGTATAAAACCTGGCAGGAAGCTTCAAAATCAACTATAGGTTTAAAGATCGGGAGTTCTACTGAATACTTAAAGTTAAAGGCATACAGGAAAGACCCTCGATTACCCCCTAATCCTTATTATGCATACTCTGATTTTCCTGGCTGGTTAATTTTTTTAAGCAAGGAAATTGCTCCAAAAGGATGGCAATCGGCAAGTCAAATAGTAAGTAGTTCAAAACTGTTTGTTGGTTACGATGACATTAAAAAATTTGCTAATCAATATCGTTCTATTAATTTCAACTGGTTTAAAAATTACTACGATCAAGTAGGGAAGTTAGTTGAGTATTATCATCCTGACCTAGTTGATGAAATTTTAAAAGGATTGGCTGATAAAAAATTTGCGACAAAAGATTGGTTCTTACTTGGAGAAGTAGCTTCTTTTTTCAATAAAAACCCCCCTGTGATTAGCCGTATAATTTCTAATTTAACATTAAAAGAAGAATTTCCCGAGCTAATAAAAAGTTTTATGGGTGCTAAGCACAAGTCTTTTATCCATTATCATGCTGACTTATTTGAAAAAATCAAAAATGAATTAAATAAGCAGATTCCTCCACCCGAAGGATGGGAAAGTGCGACAGCACTTAGAAATAAGGAAGACTTAACTGTAAGTTTTGAGGGTATCAAAAATTTTACTGACCCATTCAAAAAAAGTAATCCAGATTGGTTTAAAGAATTTTACTCACAAGCGACTGGTTATACTGAATTTTACCACCCTGATCTTGTAAAAACGGTGCATCAGAAATTTGGACCTATCGAACGGCCAAAAGCACCAAAAGGCTGGATGTCAAAAAGGCAAATATCGAAAACTGGAATAAGAGCAAAACCTGAAACTATTAGTTTATTTGTTGGCCCATTCAGAAAAAGTAATTCAGATTGGTTTAAAGAATTTTGGAATGAATCTGGAGATTTTCATGAATACTATCATCCTGATTTAGTTTTTTTGGTTCAAAATCATTTTAACGAACGAGAAATAGCCCCTTTAGATTGGGCAACCCCGGGTTATTTGATTAAAAATGAGGCACTATCTATCAAACCTAAAACAATCAAAGTTTTTGCGGAGACTTTTAGAAGAGATAATTCAAAGTGGTTTCAAAAATTTTTGACTACTAAAGGTAATAAGTTTGTAGAGCACTATCATCCTGCCTTAGTTAAAAAAATTAAGGAAAAATTTGCACATTTAAAAGAAAAAAAGAAGCCGTAAGGCATTCTAAAGGGCTGTCAACAATGTTGACAGCCCTTTCCTTATTGCAATTTTCCTAAATGATGCCTTAGAGTATAAATCCAATCTTCGTCGTCGGGGTTTTGAGTTTCTTTTTGGTTTAGGAACCATTCTA
>CAZIFF010000039.1:0-3139 GCA_964538345.1 uncultured Candidatus Saccharibacteria bacterium | reverse complement strand
CTTGTATAATATATGTATGGAAAAATGGCCTCTAACACCTGAAATCGTAAAACAAAGCATACACCAAAAAGCAGAAGACATTGGTTATGAAATCACGCCTGAGATTGATGAAATTCTAGAAGGTATTATTAAAGATTTACCAAAAAATATTAGCCCACGTGGTCTGACTGAATGGTGTAATGAAAAGGTGGATCAAGCTATACAAAGTAGACCTGATTTAAAGAATGAATCAGAGCATCTCAGATTTGAGGTGGCAAAAGAAATTAGATATGTGCAAAGACAAGGCGCTTTTGAAAGTCTAAAAAATAAAATAATAGATGAAAACATAGAAGAAGTTAGCCCGGCGTGGTTAGAAAAAAACGATAGACCAATTCATAGATTTGTGTGCACTTTTTTTAAAATATACGATTCTGGTGAAGTGGATTGGGATTTTTTTGCACGTAAAATGGATATTGAAGATCGCTTTAAAAAAATTAGACCTGAGGTTAAAAAGGGCCTTTCGTTTGAAGAAAGAATTTCTGAAATTGAAAGGGTTTTAGAAGAAAAAACTCCAAAATCTTTTGGCCCTAGGTGGCTTGTCAAAAATTGTTTATCTGAATATCGTTATTTTGCAACAAACTTAGGTTCAAAAGATGGTGGGATTAAATGGTCTGAAGTTATAAATAGATTGCCAGAAAAATGGCAGAAGAGATGGTTTGCCATAGAAAGCAAAAAAGGTTTTGATTTAGAGGGCAGAATTCAAGAGTTACTTACTGTATTGGAAGAAAAAGACCCCAATACATTTAGCCCAAGATGGATTGAAAATAATGCCAAATCTGAGCATCGTTATTTTTTAACAAACTTAGACTCAGAAAATGGCGTGGTAAAATGGTCTGAAGTTATAAATAGATTGCCAGAAAAATGGCAGAAGAGATGGGTTTATTTGGAAACACGAGATTTATCTGGGGATAATTTAATAAAAGAGATTGCTCTATTTATTCGTGATTTTAGGGTTAGTAAAATAACTAGAAAATTTCTTCAAGAAAATGATCCAAGTCTTTATTTAGCCCTTGTTAATCGATTGGGTAGAAATTTGGGTGGCGGTATTGCATGGGAAAGAGTTTCAGATATTTTACCATCAGAAATTGCTGAAAAAATAGATATTGAAAAAAATAATATAATGACGGGGTTTTCTCATCTTGCAGATTATGTCAAATCACAGATGAAAGAAGGTGATGTTATCAACCCCTCTTATTTAAGTCAAAACATGCAACATGTTTCTAAATTTCTAGCTAGACACTTCAGAGACGCCAATGGTAATATTTCCTGGCCGTTTATATTAAGAACTTTTGCTTTTGATTACGGTATTCCAATAGATGATAGTTTGATGATTCGTGAGTCTGGTGTTACATATAAAGGTACAATAAATAGAATAAATTCAGTTTGCAAAAGATTGGAACCTAAGAAAATAGATACTCAATTTTTAAAAGAAGCTGATCCAATCATATACAATAGCTTGTTTCGTTATATACATCATTCTGATGGGTCTCTTAATTGGGATATTATTTTTAAAGAAGTTGATGAACCGTATAGGAGTATGTGGTTTAAAAAAGAAAAAAACAAACATCTGGAAACTCAAGATAGCATAATGAGTGACTTTGAAAACTTGTTAGAAAAAGAAGATCCAAAATCAATATCTCCAAAATGGATTAGGGAGGTTTCTTTTAATTTATATCTCAGAATAGTAAACAACTTCTGTAACAGATATGGTGAAGTTGATTGGAAAAAGTTTAAAAAAGCCCTTCCTCTATTGTGGAGACAAAAGTGGATAGAGGCACCTGTCGTTAAAAAATATCGTAATAAAGAAGAGTTGGATGTTGTGTTGTCTAAACATAAAAATCAAATGTATGCTTTGTTTATGAATGGTAAAAAGGAGATGGAAATAGGTGAAGAAATATGGAAGGATTTAATAAGACTTGCTCAGAAAGGAAATCAGGATGCTTATGATGTTGTCAGTAAGATGGCTGGAGAAGTTGTAGATGATTATATTAAAAACAAAGAAGATCCAGATGATAATTCTTTGCATCTTGAATTGGATAGAGATATTAAAGAAAAAAAGATAGATAGGTGTATTCGTCTTTATAATGCAGACGTTGAGGGTTATTTTAAAAATTATCTTCTAAAATCAATTCGTTTCGAGATTAAAAAGAGAGGTTATAAATACTCTATGGATAAAAAATCAGATGATGGGACAAGTTTGTACGATAGATTAAGCGGTGAAGAAAGTGGTGATTCTGAAGAACATGATGATGAGGAATCTAATTAATTATTAAATTTATTGTGCCACATGCGGTGAGTATGAGATAATATAATAATGAAAAAATTTGAATTATCAGGTTTGGGTGATGATATTAAAAAAGAAGATGTTATACCTGAAGGTACGTTTTTCTATGAAGGTGCTGATAATATAGCTGGAATAAGGGGTGCAATAGATATAGGTAAAAGAATACAAGAATCTGAAGATGCAGAAAATATTGTTCGTGATTTTAGATCCGGAGATTCTTTGTCAGATATCGTAAAGAAATATAATATAAGAATACCTAGTATAACTTTTTCTACTGCTAAAAACGCCGTTAGATTTGCGTTATTTGGATACGATGGAAATATTGAGCACGCTGAAAGGTTTGAATATGATGGATTAATTGGTAAAACAGAGTATTTAAATTTAGTAGAAGATCATACGTCTGAAAATGGAAGAGAAATAGGTCTTAGATATGGCGTAGAAAATGGAAACAATCAGTTACGCAATAAGACGGGTATTCACTCTCAGTCAACAGAACAGAACACCCGTTTTGGCAAAGAGGGTGTAATCGCTCAAGGTTCTCGCCCTTATTCAGAAGAAGAAATGGAATTAATTAGTGAGTTGTCTAAAAACCCAGAGTTTCAAAGATTGTCTAGAATAAATGCTAAAAAAATATCGGAAGAGTTAAATCGCGTTCTGCATGACGGAGAAGTGGTTAGGTCGCCAAAGCAAATTAAGAAAATGTATTATGCTATAAAGCAAAAAAGTAAGTTGCAAAATTAGCTGGTATTTAGTCTACTTATTTTTATTGTAAACTACTCCAAACCATATCAAAAATCTGACGAATTGCTTTTGCTA
>CAZIFF010000038.1:0-3169 GCA_964538345.1 uncultured Candidatus Saccharibacteria bacterium | reverse complement strand
TTTAGAAATGTTTACCAGGATAATCGCAAGGATAACCCAGGTAAGACAAGACTTTAATTTGCCAGTGCTCCGACTTCTTGAAAACCAGAGGCCGACCAGCAGAAACACGGAAGGTATTGTCATATTTAAAAATATATTACTTAATAAATAGTATTTATGCAACCAAGGAGCCGTTAATCGGGATTGAACCGATGACCTCGCCCTTACCAAGGACGTGCTCTACCAACTGAGCTATAACGGCTTAATACGTTATGAAATATTAGCTTAAATTGCGTTAAAGGCAAAATAAAAAGAATAGACAATTAAACCTGAACTATTTTAAGATATCTTCCAAGGCTTCTTTTATGCTGGGAAATTTAAAATTAAAGTTTGAAATATTAGATTTTATTTTTTGACTAATTGTAATCTCGTTTGCAAATCCCCCATAAAGAATTCTTAAAACAAATTTTGGAATGAACAAAAAATGCGGTCTTCTCAAAATTTTTGCAAAAGTTTTTGAAAATGTCTTGTTTTGAATTTGTTCAGGCGCAACAGCATCAATTATCTTTGAATCGATTTCCTCTAATACCGCCTTCACATAAATTTCTGCACAATCATCAACATGAATCCATGGCATCCATTGTTTTCCATTTCCTATTGGCCCACCTATTCCCCATTTATAAAAAGGTTTCAGAACTCCAATCAATCCTGATTTGCCTAAAATCAACCCATTTCTAATTATTATAGTTTTTATATTAAAACTTTCTGCAACCAAGGCTTCTTTTTCCCAATCATTTGCAACATTAGATAAAAAACCTTCCCCATAAAAACCAACCGCTGAAGCTGAAACAAATATTTTTGGTCTCATTTCTAAATCTTCAAAAGTTTTAACTAAATTTTTCGTTCCTAAAATACGAGAATTATAAATTATTTTTTTCTTTTCAGAATTCCAACGACCAAAGATAGGAACGCCTGCTAAATTTATAACAGCATGAGGATTTTTTAATCTTGAATCATCAGGAATATTTTCAGATAAATTTGCTTTCACAAAAACTAAAGAAGAATCTCTCGGTGGAGCTATGTCTAAGATTATAGGAAATGCGCCGCGCGCCTTTAGGCGCGCGGCGATAACACTTCCCAAAAACCCAGAACCACCGGTAATAATAATTTTCTCCCCCATAATTAATTCTCTCTAATCTCTGGATTAACCAAACATCTCACAGGGCCTGCGTTAGCCACAGCTCCTGCTGTGTTCTCACATGAAATAGTATATGTTCCGGGATCAACATCTATATCACCAGCTGCGGGTGCATTTGCTTCATAAACTTCCCCATTTCTATAAATAATACATGAGTCAGCTTCATCAACAATCCAAGACATTCCACATTGTGCCCCTTCTTTTACAATACTTGGATCAAGACCAAGTGGCATCAAGAATATTGGAGGTGGCAATGCACATGTGAATTCACTGTTACAAATATAATCTTCAGAAAATCCTAAAGCTAAACAATCTGAATTTGTATTACATTGTTTTGTAATCATAGAACAAATCGCATTTGATACTCCTCCATTATCATCAATCACAGTTAAGTATGTTGAATACAATCCACCATTATCATAATCACCGGAATTACTTCCAATATTACTTACATATAAAGGCCCCTCTGGATTAGATGTGCCTTCTTCAAAACCATTTTCAGTACGAATCACCCACTCATAATTTAAAGGATTCATTCCTCCATCAACTTCTGCTTTCCACCAAACAGTACTTCCTGGATTAAAAAACAAAGTTGGATTTTCTGCATCAGCAGATGTGTAGGCACCACAACTCACATCCATATCATAAACGCATCTGTTATCTGTACAAATATATCCTTCGGCACACGGACACTCTGTTTCAACATTAGCTGCACAAGAAGCGACGTTTGATACTACTTGGCCAGCATTATTTTCAGCATGCACATTCACCACATAGCTCCCAGATACTGGATATGTAGTATTAAAAACACAATCATCACTAGTACATCCTGTGATGTCCAAATCTGTGTTGCTTCCTGTATCACCACCCCAAACAAAAGTTAAATCTTGAATATTATATGTATCTGAATAAAATCCATCTAAATTCCAAGAAACAACATAAGGAGAATCCGCACTAACATTTGAATCTATAAAAACAAATAATAAAGCTATCAATGAAATCAGAGCAACTTTTTTTATATTTTTATTCATTTGTTTTTTATATTCTTTCATAAATATTATTAATATGTACAACTTCCATCATCAACATTTGCTAATGAATTGTAATTAAGTGCTGACATATCCATGCACCCCAAAACATCGTATGTACAGCTTCCGTCATCGAGAGTAGCTGAAGAATCATAGTTGTTTGCGGTGCTGTCTGTACATCCTTCAAAAATACAAGCTGGAGTTGGAGCATAAGTACCACCAACAGTATCATTAGGATCTTCGAAGTTTATTGCATTTTCATTTCCTGATCCGTAACACGCATACCATTCACATGCGGAATTATAATCAGATGAGTTTGAAGACATTGTGTCTTCGTATTCATTTATAGCTCCACTAGCAACACATGTGTCGAACAAACAACTTCCGTCATCTGTATCTGCAGATGAATTGTAATTACTTGCACTGCTATTAGTACATCCCAAAACATCGTATGTGCAACTTCCATCGTCTATAACAGCAGTAGAGTCGTAGTTGTTTGCTGTGTTATCTGTACATCCTTCATTATATGTACACAAGTTTATGTTATTTGTTTTTGTTCCGTATGGTTTATTTGCGATATTTGCATTGTAATTATTTGCAGTGTTATCTAAGCAAGCAGTGAATTCACATTGAGAGTTATCTGTTATATCGAAATTACCATCATTATCAGCATCGGTATCTGTACATCCTGCGTATTCACATATAGACGAATCGCTTGTTATTAAAGATACATTTACATCAGAAATATTATTACCATTTGCAGTTTGCAGATAATTCTCTGCCTGACTATCCATACATGCAGTGTAATCACATAAACTATTTACAGTTACCACTGTTCCATAAGCTTTTGAAGATACATTGACACCGTTTGCTGTTAGATTGTAATTATCAGCGCGATTATCTGTACATGCTTCAAATTCACAAAGATCATTATCAGCAACTCCATCAGAATCATAATTTGCAG
>CAZIFF010000037.1:0-3358 GCA_964538345.1 uncultured Candidatus Saccharibacteria bacterium | reverse complement strand
CCTGGTTATTGTTGGAAGTGGAAGCCAGTTGCCAGTTTTGAAAGCTCTTGTTACATCAAAAAAATTGGAAAAGTCGATAATATTTGAAAATTGGGTAAGTAAAGATGTACTTTATTCATATTACAAAACCGCAGATATTTTCCTGAACACTTCTTTTTTTGAGGGTTATGGAATGACCTTGAAGGAAGCTTCAATCGCGGGGACGACTATTATTTCAACTGATGTTGGAATTGCGCAAGAAGTTGGGGCGCTAATCATAGAAAATGATCCCGTTGATCTGGCTCAAAAAATAAAATCAATTTTGTCACAAATTGTCACAAAAAAGTAACAAAAGTCATGATTAATTTATTCAAAAATTTGTATTTTAATATCGAAACTAGTTATCCAAGTCATATGAAAGTTTTTCGTTATATTATTTCTGGTGGCATGGCCACATTGACCAATTTGCTTTTCCTTTATATTTTTACTGACCTTTTTGGAATTTGGTATCTTTTGTCGGCGGTCTTTTCATATATCATTTCTTTTGCGGTAAGTTTTACTATGCAAAAGTATTGGACTTTTCAGGATGATTCAACTGAAAAGATAAAATCTCAGGCTATAATTTACGTTATCGTAACGACTATCAACTTGGCTTTGAATACAGCTTTAATTTACCTTTTTGTCGAAGAGGGTTTGCACTATCTTTTTGCTCAAGTCTTGTCTAGTATAATAATTGCAGTCGAAAGTTTCTTTGTTTATAGTTTTCTTTTTAGGGCACAAAATATCACACAAGAAGATATGAACAGTGTCACAAGCCAATAAAAAGCCAATAAAATGAAATTGCTAATCATTACACAGAAGGTAAATAAAGACGATCCAATACTCGGTTTTTTCCATGCTTGGATAGCTGAGTTCGCAAAACATTTTGCTTTCATAACCGTGATTTGTCTAGAAAAGGGGGTCTATGATTTACCGTCGAATGTCAAAGTCCTCTCTCTCGGTAAAGAGAACGGTATTTCTCGTTTCAAATATCTGCGCAACTTCTACAAATATATTTGGCAAGAGAGAGGAAATTATGATGCGGTGTTTGTGCATATGAATCCGATATATGTTTTGTTTGGCGGAGTCTTGTGGAAAGTTTTGAATAAGAGGATCTATTTGTGGTATACACATAAACAGGTAGATCTAAAACTTCGTTTGGCTGAAAAGTCCGTTCATAAAGTCTTCACGGCTTCGAAGGAAAGTTTTAGGTTGAAATCTCGCAAGCTCCAAGTCGTAGGTCATGGTATCGATACAAATATTTTTTGTCCAAATTCTAAATCTATAGCAAATGATGTTCTACAAATAGTGACTGTTGGTAGAGTGTCTCCAGTTAAAAAAAGAGAAATGGTTTTGGATGCTATTTTGAAAATTACAAAGATGAATAGGGATATTAAATTAGGCTTAACATTAGTTGGTGGGCCAGTTTATGGAAAGGATTTCGAATATGAAAGAATGTTACACACAAAAGTTATTGATAATAATATGGAGTCGTATGTGAAATTTACGGGCCCGATTGCTCCTACAGATGTTGTTGGATATTTGCAAAATGCTAACATCTTTATTCATGAAAGTCAGACTGGTTCGCTCGATAAGGTCGCTTTAGAGGCTCTGTCGTGTGGGTTGGTGGTACTTAGTTCAAATGATGCACTCCGACCGATTTTGGCACCTTATAACTTGGTATTTCAGTCAGATGATATAGAGAGTCTGTTCAACTGCATATTAGAAGCGCGATCCAAGATTAATGACAGTACACTCAAAGATGAGCTCAGAAAATATGTCGTCAAAGAGCATTCCTTAGGTAGGCTTATAGATCTATTATCGAGTCAAATGCTACAAAAATGAAGAAAATACTTATAATTTGTCCTATAGTTCCATATCCAGAAAATGGTGCTGAACAGTCAGATAGAGCAAACGGAATAAGACAATTGATTCGACTTGGATATGAAGTAAGGGTTATTGCAAAAAAGCGTAAATATCAAAGTGATGAAGATGTTGATAATTTCCGTAAAACTGTAAGTGGAATTTCAGTAAAAACTGTTACTTATAAGTACACTTTGTCATCAAATTCATTTGCAAAAAAAGTTCAATTAATTTTTAAACGCATATTAAATCCAAAATTTTATGATGGGGCTGCCTTTGAATATTTTGATCCAGAGATTCAGAATGTTGTTCATAATGAGATAAATAGTTGGAGGCCAGATTTGGTCTGGTTTGAGTATACTTATTTATGGCCACTATTTCATATTGCAAAGAAAAATAATATTCCCATTGTGACAAGATCTATAAATTATGAACCAAAACATTTTTTGGATGAAGATGGAAGAAATGCGTTAAATCTTTTGCGGGCAATTCCAAAATATATTAGTGAATATAGGGTAGTAAAAGACAGTCAGATAGTTTTTTCCATTACACCAGATGAAAATGCTGTTTATTTTGGGCTTGGGGGAAAAAAGGTTGTAACCTTACCATTGCGGGGACTTCATGTAATGAGTCAACATACAGTCAGAGAAAATATTTTAACTTCACAAACACCAATCAATCTATATTTCATGGGGTCGACATACAACGTGTCCCATAATAAACAGGCTGCAAAATTTATTATTACTCAATTGGCTCCAGAAATATTCAAACATTTTGGAAGTGAATTTATAATAAATATTATAGGAGCGAAATTACCTGATGATCTGATTTCTTCTATACCACCAAATGTTCAATATCTTGGCTTTGTTCAAGATCTCGATTTATTTTTGGGAAATATGGATATAGCAATCGTGCCATCGTTGTATGGCGCGGGCATGCAACAGAAGATATTTGAACCCCTTATGCGAGGGTTCCCGACGATTGTTTCTAGTCGAGGCTTGGCTGGTTATAATTTTGAAGATGGAAATGATGTATTAATAGCGGATTCAATTGATCAGTATGTTGATAAATTGAAGTATCTCAAATCAAATCCTTCTGAATTAAAAAGAATTGGTGACAGGGCTAGATCTAAATCCTTGAAGCTATTTTCAATAGATGTTATAGATCGGACGGTTAAAGAGGCGTTGAATGGTGTACTCGATTAATGTTAACGTTATATTACAATATTTTTTTATGTGTTCAATAAATGGTTTTAATTGGAAAGATGAAAAGTTAATCCATCGAATGAATGATGTCACAAAACACAGGGGACCAGATGGTACAAATATATATTTGGATAATAACCTATCGCTTGGACACAATAGGTTAAGTATTATTGATACTAGGGTAATAGCAAATCAGCCAATGAAAAGTAATGATGGTAGATACATCATTGTCTTCAATGGTGAAATATATAACTTTAATGAAATTAAAAAGG
>CAZIFF010000036.1:0-3633 GCA_964538345.1 uncultured Candidatus Saccharibacteria bacterium | reverse complement strand
ATTTTTCCCTCAATACCAGTCTCCCCAAATCCCCCAGGCACAATCACCCCATCAAAATCTTTCAGCTCTTTCACCAATTTTGGATTATCATCATATTTTTTAGAATTAATCCAAGTTAAAACTGGTTTTACATTTTCACTGTATGCAGAATATTTCAAAGCCTCAATCACTGATAAATATGAATCTGCCAAAACAAAATCTCCTGTATCAAAATATTTTCCAACTACTGCAATTTTCAAAATACTTTTTCCATTTTTAGTTTTCTTAACAAAATTTCGCCACTCATTCAGCTTCGGCTTTCCATTTTTCAACTTCAACCTTTTAGCAATCATTTCACCCAGTAAATCTTTTTCAAAATTTGTTGGCACATCATAAACACTTTGTATATCTGGTGCAGAAATAATATTTTCTTTATGCACATTACACTGTATCGCCAACTTCTCTTTTCTTCGACCATCAAGTGGCACCGCGCTTCTAGCAATAATAAAATCAGCGTTGATTCCATATGAATTTAGTTGTCGCACTGCATTTTGTGTCGGCTTTGTTTTCATCTCACCTAAAGTCCCAGGAATCGGCAAGAAGCTCACCATTATAAAAATCACGTCATCGGGATGCTTCACTTTCAGCACTCGCGCCGCTTCCATAAACATCACATTTTGAAAATCCCCCACCGTTCCTCCAATCTCTACAATTGTGACATCTGATTTATTCAAAAGCGCCGACTTCTCATATCTGCGAATAATATCATCACGAATATGTGGAATTGCCTCGACACAATTACCTCCATATTTCCCTTCTCTTTCTCTATCGATGACATATTTGTAAACCATTCCAGAAGTCACATAATCTTCACGAATCAAATCACGATTTAAAAATCTTTCATAAGTTCCCATGTCTTGATCAGTTTCAAGCCCACAATTCATCACAAAAGTTTCTCCATGCTCTTTCGGATTCATAGTTCCTGCATCCACATTTAAATACGGATCAACTTTCATCAAATTCACCTTATTACCCATTGATTGCAAAATAGTTCCGATAGAGGCGGTGCTTATCCCTTTGCCTACTCCTGACATAACTCCTCCGATGACAAAGATATATTTATGATTTTTCATATTCTATTTAAAGCGTAGATATCTTTTTATTGCTAAGTAGCTAGAGATAGCTCCAATAAAAATTCCTGAGCCAACAATAATTAAGAACATCTGGAAGAATGAACTTACATAATAATCAAATATATTTGTAGCAACAAAAAATCTTTCTGTTGTTGGTCCAAGCCAAAATGTTAGAGGCCAAAATAAAATCAAAGTTAATATTGAAGAAAATATTCCATACATTGCACCAGTCACGATAAATGGCCCTGTAATATAATTTCCAGAAGCACCCACAAGTTTCATCACATTAATCTCATCTTTTGAAATAAACATCGCAAGACGAATTGTGTTTAATGTAATTAAGATTGAAATGATTATAAAGATAACTGTAATAATCGCACCCAATTTTTCACCAGCATCAATAATTTGTCCAAGCCGATCTATTGCTTGTTTATTTTGGAAATAATTTACACGCTCAACAATACTTGTCCCTGCACCTGCTGGATAATTTTGTTCTAAGAAATTTGCTACACCTTCATATTGAGATGGCTCCTTTGCTTTAATATTTAAAACAGCTCCAAGAGGATTTTCATCAAGTTCACTTAATGCTTCTAAAGTTCTCTCATCATTCTTGTGTCGTTCACGAAAATTTTCCAAAGCAACATCACTAGATACGTATTCAATAAAATCTACTTCTGGTAATTTTTCTAAAGATGTTTTCACTGCCAAAACTTCTTCCTCTGCAGCTGATTTTACAAAATAAACATTTATATCAACTTTTTCTTCAATTGCTACTAAAGATTGTTTTAATAATGCACTAGAAAAAATTACAGAACCTATTACAAAAAGTGTAATCACCATCACCAACACAGCAGAAAGAGAAACTACTCCATTTCGCCAAAATTGCACGAAGCCAGTTCTTAATATTCTTTTGAAATTAATCCAAATCATAATTACAAAACATATCTACCACTTTTATCATCGCGAATAATTCTACCATTTTCTACCGTAATCACGCGACGTTTTAAGTCATCAATCACATGCTTGTTATGTGTTGTCAAAATAACAGTTGTACCCAAATCATTAATTTTCTTCAAAATTTGAATAATATCGTGAGTATTTAAAGGGTCTAGATTTCCAGTTGGCTCATCTGCTACCAAAATATCTGGCTGATTTACAATTGCCCGAGCAATTGCCACGCGCTGCTGCTCCCCTCCTGAAAGTTCATAAGGAAAATTCCAAGCTTTTTTTGTAAGCCCAACAAGCTCTAAAGCATGTGGCACATCTTCACGAATTTCTTCATCTGTGCGCCCTGCTGCCTCCATGGCAAAAGAAATATTTTCAAACACAGTTTTATTTGAAATCAAACGAAAATCTTGAAAAATTGTACCGATATTTCTGCGCAGCCTACTCACTTGATCACCTCGTAATTTATGAACATCGACCGATTCAAAAAGCACTCGCCCATCTGACGGTCTTTCTTCTGCGAGAAGTAATTTTATTAAAGTAGTTTTTCCTGCACCTGAATGACCAACAATAGACACAAATTCTCCAGGTTCAATTTTTAAATCAACATTTTCCAATGCGACAGTATCGTCCGAATATATTTTTGAAATATTATCAAAGTAAATCATTTTCTTTTGCTGATTCTATAAATCCATCTAAATCTCCACCTAAAACTTTTTCAACATCTCGCACTTCATAATCTGTTCTATGATCCTTAACCATTTGATAAGGATGTAGAACATAAGAGCGTATTTGATTTCCCCATTTTGCGTCTGTGGTCTTGGAAATTTGCATTCCATGTTCTTTTTCTAAACGCTCTTGCTCTCGTAAATTATACACTTTTCCGCGGATTAGCTCCAATGCTTTTTCCTTGTTTTGTAGCTGACTTCTTTCTGTATCAACAAAAGCCGATAATTTCGAAGGTTTATGCACCACACGCACAGCTGTTTCTCTCTTATTTACATTTTGTCCACCAGGACCAGAAGATTTTGTAAACTCAATTTCAAGCTCATCTTCGTCGATTTCAAAGTCAGACATTTTTTCCATTTTTGGAATTACTTCCACCATTATAAAAGAAGTGTGTCTTTGTGAAGCAGAGTTGAAAGGAGAAATTCGTACCAAACGATGCACACCAGATTCATGTTTGAGTGTGCCAAAAACATTTTTGCCATTTATCTCGATTGTAATACTTCTATATCCACCAACTGAATTTTTATTTTCATTTAAAATATGCGCCGCCCAACCTTTTGTTTTTATAAA
Organism: uncultured Candidatus Saccharibacteria bacterium; assembly: GCA_964538345.1. GTDB lineage: Bacteria > Patescibacteriota > Minisyncoccia > Phycocordibacterales > JAACPR01 > JAGOTN01. Next base: position 277 of record CAZIFF010000036.1, on the reverse strand, counting down.
AGAAAAATACATTTCAAAAATCATTCTGGCAAAATCTTCTGCATCATCTCCACCAGCACCAGCAAAAATTGTGAGGTGTGCTCCTCCACGATCATACTTTCCAAAACCCTGCACAGCATCTTTCAATTCTTGAAGCTCTCTGAGCATTTGCTGTGCTTTATCTTTATCAGACCAAAAATCCCCTTGCATCATTGCCGCCTCAATCTCCAATATTCGTGCTTCCATTTCTGATTTTTGCATATATAAAGATTAGTATAACAAATTATTAAAATAGATT
>CAZIFF010000035.1:0-4039 GCA_964538345.1 uncultured Candidatus Saccharibacteria bacterium | reverse complement strand
ACAGCGGGAGACAATCAAACACAAGTAGAAATTCATGTGGTGCAAGGAGAAAGAGCTATGGCCGCAGACAATAAATCTCTTGGAAAATTTGTACTAGATGGTATTCCACCAGCTCCACGAGGCATGCCACAAATCGAAGTGAGCTTTGATATAGATGCAAACGGTATCTTAAAAGTAAATGCAAAAGATAAGGCTTCTGGAAAAGAACAATCAATTAGAATTGAGGCTAGCTCAGGATTAACAGAAGAAGATATTAAAAAGATGCAACAAGATGCGGAAGCTCATGCTGCTGAAGATGCCAAGAAGAAAGAATTGGTAGAAGTAAAAAATAATGCAGAGCAAATAATTCACTTGTCAGAAAAAGCTTTGAAAGATGCTGAAGGAAAAATTCCTGCTGAATTAAAAACAAATATTGAAGATAAGATTGCTGAAGTTAGAAAAGTAAAAGATTCTGATAATATCGATGATATTAAAAAAGCAGTTGAAACACTTTCGTCTGAGATTCAAAAAATTGGCGAAAGCATGGCGCAATCTTCACAATCTGCAAACACAGAACAACCATCAGACAATGTAAAAGATGCTGAGGAGGTGAAAGAAGATGACAAAAAGGAAGAAAGTGGCAATAATTAAGCCACATGGCAAAAGACTTTTATAAAATTCTTGGTGTAAATAAAAATGCTTCGCAAGAAGAAATTAAAAAGGCTTTCAGAAAGCTAGCTCAACAATATCACCCAGATAAACCAACTGGTAATGAAGATAAATTTAAAGAATTAAATGAAGCTTATTCTGTTTTATCTGATACCAAAAAACGAGCTCAGTATGATCAGTTTGGTTCTAATTTTTCAGGAAACTCAGGCGGAGGACATCAAGGCTTTGAAGGTTTTGATTTCAGTGGCTTTGCTCAAAACTTTTCTCAAGGTGGAGTGGAGTTTGATTTAAACGACTTATTCGGTTCTATTTTTGGTGGCGGAATGAATCGTGTGCGTAGAGGTGCAGATATTGCGGTAGATGTGACAATAGATTTCAAAGAATCAATTCTAGGTCAAAAGAAAAATGTAAAAATTAGCAGAAATGATGGATCCAAGGAAGATATAGATTTTATAATTCCACCCGGAATTGATGATGGGGAAATGCTTCGTATAAATGAAAAAGGTGAGAAATCAAAAGAAGGAGGCCGACCAGGAAATCTTTATGTCAGAATTCATGTGAAGCCACATCCAAAACTACGCAAAGAAGGAGTTCATCTTGTAACAGATATAAGCTTAAAAATTTCTGATGCACTTCTAGGTACAGAATATGAAATCGATACTTTAGAAGAAAAAACAACAATAAAAATTCCAAAAGGAATTCGTCACGGAGAAATTTTAAGAATAAAAGGTAAAGGTGTGCCTTATGGCGGAAGAAATAACGGAGACTTACTAATACGCGTATCAATTGATGTGCCGCAAAATCTTTCTAAACGCGCAAAAGAAGCAATTGAAATTTTAAGGGGAGAAGGATACTAGCTACTAAAAAATATTGAGTTTATAATAGACTCAATGTTTTCGATTGGATTTTTGACTTTGGATTTAATTATTATTCTTGCAATTTTAGTTGCATGCTTTTTTGTTTCTTTAATTAAAGGAGAATATATTTTGGCGAGAATTTTAATTGCATTTTATCCTGCAACTTTAATTTATACTTATCTACCATATTTTTCTCCTAAAACAGCAATGTCTCAAATCGTGACATATTTTCTAGTTTTCATTGTTTGTTATTTCTTATTAAAAAGAAATATCACCACTAGCCGATCTTATAGTAATGGAAAAAAGTTTTTCGATGCTCTTATTTTGGCTTTAGCAACAGTCCTTACACTTATGACAATTTATTATCACATCATTCCACTTGATACTGTGCGAGAATTTTCATTGCCATTTTCAAAATATCTAACATCAATAGTGCCGTTTGGAGTATGGCTCACAGTGCCAATAATTGCTCTAGTGATAACAAACAAACACAACGGTTAAATCAAAATGAGAAATAAAATATCATTCAAAACATTATCTGTAATACTCCTAACAATTACAATCTGTGTGACAATTTTCTTTTTTGTGGCAAACACTCTAGATCAAATATTATTTTATATTTCTTTAATAATTGGATTTTTGTTAATTAGAAATTCTTTTCAAGAAGAAAAAAATACAAAAATAATAAGCTCTTTATTATCGAGTGCTACCGACTTACATTTTAGATTAAAAGAATTAGATAACTTAAAAACAGAATTTGTATCTCTGGCATCTCATCAATTAAGGGCGCCTCTGGCGAAAATACAAGGCTATTCATCAATGCTTCTGGAAAATGATTTTGGAAAATTGCCAGAAAATGTTTCTGAACCGATTCAACGCATTTTTTCTTCAAGTCAAAACTTGGGTTCACTTTTGAATGACTTTTTAGATGTAGCGCATCTTGAGAAAGGTGAATTAAGATACAAACTTTCAAAATGTAATATGGTTGCAATTGTAGATAAGACAATTCATAAATTTGATGAAGTATTTAAAAATAATAATTTACTCAAAATCTCAACTTCTTATTCAATAGAAAATGAAATTGAAGTTTTGTGTGATCCTAAAAAAATATCTAGCGCATTATCAAAGGTAATAGACAATGCAATAAGATACACACCAAAAGGAGAGATTCGAGTTTCAATTGCAGAAAAAGATGATGATGTTTTGATTACAGTTAAAGACAATGGTATTGGTATTGAGACAAAAAATATTACGGAATTATTTCAAAAGTTTAAAAGAGGTGACAATGCTTATAATGCCTCAGTTACAGGTAGCGGATTAGGTCTTTATGTGGCAAAAGAGATGATTGAAGCGCAGGAGGGCAGAATTTGGCTTAAATCTGATGGTCCAGGACGTGGTACAACTGTTTTTATTGCTTTTCCTCTATTAAAAAACTAAAATGGTTAAATGAAGAAAAAACTTATTACAGGGGTAAAACCAACTGGTACAATACATTTAGGAAATTATTTTGGAGTGATTAAACCTTTTTTGAAAATTGCAGACCAATATGAGTCTTCGATTTTTATTGCCGATTTTCATGCAATCACTCAAATACAAAATAAATCTGAATTAGAAAAAAATATTTTAGATATTGCAGTAACATATTTGTCTTGTGGACTAAATCCAAAGAAAACAAATATATTCAAACAAAGCGACGTACCAGAACTCACAGAGCTCATGTGGACTTTTAATTGTCTTTCAACAATGCCGTATTTGATGCGTGCGCATTCATACAAAGACGCAGAAGCGAAGAATAAAGAAATAAATGCCGGAACTTTCACATACCCAGTGCTTATGGCTGCTGACATTTTGCTTCCAGGAGCTGATGTTGTGCCCGTAGGGAAAGATCAAGAGCAACATTTAGAAATTGCACGTGATATTGCTGATAAATTTAATCGCACATACGGAGAAACTTTCATTTTGCCAAAAGCTATTATTCAAGAAGAAGTGGCTGTAGTGCCCGGAACAGATGGCCAAAAGATGAGTAAGAGCTACGGCAATACAATTTCACTTTTTGCCACAGATGAGGAGATTGATAAATTAGTATCAATTATTCCAACCGACTCAACACCAATTGATTCTCCAAAAAATCCAGATACAAATAATATTTTCAATATCCACAAACTTCTTTTGAGCGAATCAGAAGTAGCAGAACTTCGCAAAAAATACGAAACTCCAGGAATGGGATATCAAGAGGCCAAAAAAATGCTGGCAAGTGATTTGAAAAAATTTATTTCACCTTTTAGAGAGAAGCGTGATCAACTATTGAAAAATCCAAAGAAAGTTATGAAGATTCTAAAGAAGGGTGGAAAAATTGCAAAGAGGAACGCGGAAAAGAAGATGCAAGAAGTCCGCAAAAAGATAGGTTACGGGCTGTATTAAAAAACTTCATAAACTCCCGGAAATCTGCTAAAATTGCTGGGTATTTATTCGGGTTTAATTTATTGACATAATATGAAAATAGTGGCAATCATTTTGGTTTTAATTTTAATAGT
>CAZIFF010000034.1:0-4095 GCA_964538345.1 uncultured Candidatus Saccharibacteria bacterium | reverse complement strand
TTGGATGCAAAAATAATTTATTTTTCTGAAAGTTAACGATTTATATTTTTTACTTTTTATTTCTCACCTAACAATGCCCGTACTCTTTCTTTAACTGGTGGATGAGTCATAAAGATTTTTGTAAACCAAGAAACTTTTTCTTCTTCATCTTCATTTAAATCTCCATTAAGCCCCATTGGATTTATGATATACATATGGGCTGTCGCATTATTTGCATGAATTAAAGGTTGATGAAATTGAGAAATCTTTTGAAGAGCTGAAGCGAGACCTTCTGGATATCTTGTAAGCATTGCACCAGTAGAATCAGCCAAAAATTCTCTTTTTCTTGAAATCGCAAGCTGAATTAGTGTAGCGATTATTGGAGATAAAATAACAAGAATAATTCCCGCTACAACTAATATCGCATGAAGACGATTATCTTTATCTCCAGCATTTGAGGCAGAGGTTCTCAAAAGAAAATCTGAAAGCAAAGTAATAAATCCAACAAGAACCACAACAACTGTTTGCAAAAGAATATCTCTGTTACCAATATGAGCTAATTCATGAGCCGCCACCCCCTCTAACTCACTACGATTTAATGTTTTTAAAATTCCAGTTGTAAAAGCTACTGCTGCATGATCTTTATTTCTTCCTGTAGCAAATGCGTTTGGTGCTGAATCGTTGATTATGTAGACGCGCGGTTTTGGCAGACCCGCCGTGATGGCTAAATTTTCAACTAAATTGTGGAGCTCCCGATAATGATTTTCGTCTGCCAAAACCGCGCCAGTCATCTTTATCACTACTTTATCTGAAAACCAATAACTAAACACATTCATTAAAATACTAAAACCTACTGCGATATAAAGAATTGAAACATCATTAAAATACCAACTCGCATACCAACCAAGTACAAAAACCAATGAGAAAAACACACCCATCAAAACCCAGGTCTTAAAAACATTACTTTCTTGATTTTTATATAGATTTGCTGACATAATTATTTTACAAATTCAATATATATCTTTTTTTCAAAAGCACCTTTTTTCTTTCTCTTAATTCTCGCTTTTTTAGTAACTTCTGAACACTCAATTTTATATTCCTTATAAATCGCAGTTAAAACTTCTTGAACATCAGCTAGTTCTTCAATCAAAGAATCACGATTTTTTGTTTCAATAACCTTTTTTACCTCTTCGTTTAATTTTTTAAACAATTCCAAACGATACTCCTTTGATTTAAGCACTCTGGTTTTGGGTTTAAAACCTTCAGAAATAATAATTTGCGGAATATTATCTCTAACTAATTTATTATAATTACCTACCATTGTGATTAAAACTTCACAGCAACTGGCTCGCGAGCAGCTTGTTCACCTTCGGCTAATTCGAAAAATTCTTTTTTAGTAAATCTAAACCAATTTGCAATTATGTTTGAAGGGAAAGTTTCTACGGCAATATTAAGATCACGAACATTTGTGTTAAAGAATCTTCGTGCTGCTTGAATTTTATTTTCAGTATCAGAAAGTTCTCTTTGAAGTTCTAAAAAGTTTTCATTTGCACGAAGAGCAGGATAATTTTCAGACACAGCAAAAAGAGATTTCAAAGCACCAGAAAGCATATTTTCTGCTTCTCCATGCTCAGCAACAGTTTGTGCGTTCATGGCACGAGTACGAGCTTCTGTAACTTGTGTCAAAACTCCTTGTTCATGCGCAGCGTAACCTTTTACAGTTTCAATCAAATTTGGAATCAAATCAAAACGGCGCTTCAATTGCACATCAATATCAGCCCAAGCCTCTTCGCTACGAGTTCGTAGCCGTACAAAACGATTATACAAAGCAATCGCCCATAAAATTAGTAGCCCCAAAATCACCAAAATAATTATTCCAAACATAATTTTAAGTTATCTTATAACCCCTCTATTATAGCAAATTTACTCTATATTTAAACTATTCAAAATATTATCCACAACTCGCTTTTGTTCTGCGCTGCCATATACTTCTGGATTATTTTTTACAGAATCAAATAGCTCGTCAAAAGTATATTGAATCAAAAGTGTCTCTGAATCTTTTAAAGGTAAGGCAATTGTTACAATACCCTCGCCCTCAACACCCATGTAATACTGAATACCATCTTTGCCTGCTAAATTAATTGGCTCAACAAAATCTAAAACATCTGCCAATTTACCAGATTTTAAATCATCCAAAGATTCCGCGATCACTCCAAAAGCAATAGCGGGATTTTCTAAAAATGGTCGACAATGTTCGGGTAGTCCTGAGGCACCACAATGTTGCTCTTTAACATATCTAACAACGGCGACAGATGTCACACGATAACCTCCCGGCAAAACAATTGAACTATTTTCCAATTGAAGCGGTGAATCATATTGAAATGAAAATCCAAACGGACTCTTATAATCAAAATACTCAGCTTCGACTTCATTACCAGTTTCTTGTTCGACTACCTCTTCTGTTTCTTTTAAACTCTGTGAAAGGCCTAATTTTAAATCTTGATTATTAATTAAAAAACCAAAACCAAACGCTATTAGTATTAGTAATACCGTTATAAAAATATTTTTCATACTTCTATATTATATCTCAAATTTCTCTCCGTTTAGGTAAATCTCTACAGACTTTACACTACCGAATTGTTTAGCTGTTTCAGTAATTTGAGTTTGAATTCTTGTGTTATCACAACTTCCAGCAAGTGGACCAACTTTTCCAGACAAATATACTTTTGCAATACCATTTTCAATTACAGCGCTATCGAAATTTAAATCTTTTTGAGTTGAAATAAAGTTTGCAGGAGTAAAACCATAATCAAAATCATCATTAAACAATAAATTCAATGTTGCATTTAGAATTTTAGGAGTCTTAGCAATTTCTGTTTTTGCAAAAACAACAGCGTCGCATGAAATTACTGGTTGGTTTTTATAATCAAATAGATCTGGATCAGCCAAAACAGCCAAACGAACAGTTTCTAAATTATTTGCGTAATCAGAAACTAAAGCAGAATTATTTACTGAGTTAATGTCTGAATTTGAACTTAAATCAATATTTACAATTTCACCATTATTTAATTCAGGTTCATTTTTATCTGAAAATATCTTCACATCCTTTAAACTGCTAAATAATCCTGTTTTTATCGCAAAAAACAACGCAATCGCCAACACAATTATAGATAATATTGTAATAGCTATTACAACCTTTCTTTTGCCATTTTGACCATTGTTACCACCATTTTGACCATTTTCACTAATAATTTGAGCCTCTCTTGGCTTTGCTGCTGAAAAACCGTAGTTTTTATGTTGATTATGATATCCCATACATATCAGACTATACTCTCGCCTTAATAAGCGTCAACTTGCGAGCAAAATAGCTTTATGATATATTTACAGGACGTCGATGGTTACTATTTTATCCATTATTCAAATAATTCTTGCGGTTATCTTGATAGCCACAATATTAATGCAGAGATCATCTGCTGGTATTGGTGCTTTGGGTGGCGGAGACAGCGTAGACGCTGGATATCACACAAGAAGAGGATTTGAGAAATTGCTTTTTAATTCAGCAATTGTTTTTGCTATATTATTTACAATTATCTCGATTGCAATCTTCATAATAGTTCGGTAGACGTACATTATAATTCGTGAAAAATTTTCTTGGCCTTTTTGGCAAAAAATTAAATACCACTATTAAATCTTTCTCATTTGCCGAAAAAATAATTTTTGGTTTCTTTGCTGTTATATTTTCTTTATCTACATTACTTATTCTTTTAGAAATTAATTCTAATTTTTTAGTGGAAATACCTAAGTCAGGAGGAACATTACATGAAGGAGTAATCGGAACACCAAGATTTATCAATCCCCTTTTAGCAATGTCTGAAACTGACCGTGACATCACAACACTTGTATATTCAGGACTAACTCGCACAACACCAGATGGAAAAATCATTCCAGACTTAGCAGAAAGTTATAGCGTAAGTGAAGATGGTTTAGAATATATTTTCACCTTAAGAGAGGACATCGTATTTCACGATGGCTCACCAATTACAGCAGATGATATTATTTTTACAATAGAAAAAGCTAAAGACCCAATAATTAAAAGTCCTAAAAGAGCCAACTGGG
>CAZIFF010000033.1:0-4250 GCA_964538345.1 uncultured Candidatus Saccharibacteria bacterium | reverse complement strand
TATGCTAGAATATGAATATGTATCAAGAACAGAGAAACTCTCAGCCTAATATTTTTGTCCCTTTTGCAATTCTTGCAGCCGGCCTTCTTATTGCTGGATCTATATATTTTAACCGTGCCACAGTAGCGCCTCAAAGGATTACGGTACAGGAACCAACCTCTACTTTAGTTAATACCGATGCTTTTATTGCTATCTCTCCTAGCGATCATGTTCGAGGTGATATTTCAAAAGCGGATGTGATAATTGTCGACTACTCAGATTTAGAGTGTCCATATTGTAAATTATTGCATAAAACATATGAGGAGATTTATAAGGAAAATGAAGATAGTGGCAAAGTCGCTTGGGTCTACAGACACTTCCCTATTTCAATACATCAAAAGGCAGTGAAGGAAGCTGAAGCAGCGGAGTGTGTTGCTGAACTCGGAGGAAACGATGCCTTCTGGGATTTTATCGATATAGTATATGAAATAACTCCTTCAAACGACGGACTGGATCATGCAAAATTACCAGACATGGCAGATCAGGTTGGAGTGGATAAATCAGCATTTAATTCTTGTTTAGCAAGCGGCAAATACACTGAGAAAATTAAAGAAAGTTATACAAATACTTTAAAGCTTGTTGGCGAAGAAGCTACACCTTTTTCAGTTCTAGTTGTGCGAGGAAAAGTTATTCCACTAGTTGATGAGACAGGCATGGGACTTGGTGCTGTTCCATATACAACTATGAAAGCACTTGTTGATCAATTTTTGAAGGAAGAATAATCACTGTATTAGCAAAATGAGTTGTGTAGAATTTGACTGTGCTACAATTTGATTATGAAAAAATCATTCTTATATGGTGTCAGCCTCGGGACAATATTAGTATTCAGCTTTCCTATTTTTTTTACGTTTTCACTATTATGCGGACCTCAATCTAATTCTTGGGCTAATGCAATAGCGAGAGTTTTTAATTTTCCATTACCTGCCATATTATTTATATTAACCCTAGCGGTTATTGGTATACTAATTGGATTTATACTTTCTAAAATTAGGAAGATTGACTCACAAAAACCCACTGAGTCTAAAGTAGAAAAAGTTTTCAGAAATTTTATTTTTGTAATACCACTAATACTGGTTGTTATATCTATATATACAGTAATTTTTAACACATCAATCGGATGTGAAATGACTCCTCCACCACCATCGCCACTTAGCAATCCTACAAACTAAGTAAATATTCCTCAAAAGCAACAATAGCTTCTATATCTGTTTTAAAGTTCTGCTTTGCAATCTCCTCTGGGATATCAAATTCTAGATTTTTGATCTTTTTGTAAACTGCGATTACAAGTCGCTTTAATCTATCCACTTCCTCATCTTTTAATTCTGTTCTGACAGTTAGTATTTTTTTGCTTGTTCCAAGTGGTTCGATAAAATCAATCACTCCACAGTCAACTCGGTTATTACCTTTTGAAAAAAGTATTTGTTGGGCATATGCTGACTCGCCTATCAAAAGCTTGTAAAACAAAAGCTGATTCTTATACATATGTACTTTTGCTGCCACACTTGCAACAGGATCGTCAAAAGATTCAAAAGCTCGTCCTGTTTTATAATCATGTACGCAGATATTGTCATTTTCATCACGAGAAATTTTATCAATTTTTCCTGTGATAAAAGCTTTGTTGTCAGAACCTGGAAAATCTGAAATACAAATTGACTCACGCCCAAAATCAAGTTCTGCAATATCGGTTGTCTTGAAATCTCCTCCTTTCTTTTCTAAGAATAACTGGATAGCTTTTTTTCCTCTCTCTACATACAATTTGAAATCCTGAGGATGCATTTTCTCTCTCCTCAAAAACGATTCAAAGCTTTCTAAAGTTTTTTCAATTGTTGGAATCTTGCCAGTTTCCTTTAACTCATGTAATACAACTTCCAAAGTACTATGTACTGCGGAACCAAAAGACCCTGAAGGAGTTTTACTTTGTGGGAATCTAAGCAAGTTTTGCTCGAAGAATAGCGCAGGTCCACCTTTTGGAATATTTAGAAAGTTATTCAAGTGAGTGACTGACAACTTATATTCCTCTAAAATTCCTTTTAACAGTACTTCTTCAGTGTCCAAAAAAGGTGCAGTGTGGAAAGATACAGATGTAGCTTCGAGTAATTCATGAACTTGAACTCCATCGCTAGTATTTTTAGGATCAGCCTTTTCAACGTATTCATCTGCCGAACCAACAAGGAATCTAAGCTGACTCGCCTCCTTGCCATTGTCGCGAACTTCATGTGAAGTGAGGTATAGATTTTTTCGAGCACGGGTTAAAGCTACGTAGAATAATCGAAGCTGATCGTCTTCTTCGTCGCCTGCAGGTTCAATTGGTAAGTTTATTGGAAATGATAATTTGGCATGACCACCACGCGAAGCCCATACGTCGTCCTGGCATGAAAGAATGAAAACAATTTCATATTCCAATCCTTTCGATCCGTGAGCTGAAAGAAGTTCAACTGCAGATCGTGCTGTTACGAAAGGGCTTTTATCATTTAGCTTCAGATTATTCTTTTCATATACATCTACGAATTTGACTAAGTCTTCAATTAGTAAAATTGAATATGTTTCTTTGCTTTTTCCGGCGCGAGCGTCGGCGCCGGTGAAGTCACGAAGAGCATTTATAAAAACACGCAAACTAGAAAGAAAAGTTAAATATTCTGCTCGTGCATGTGAAAATTTTTCTTTAGAGAAATAATATTCGCGGAAAGGACTTGAAAATGGAGCATTCTCTTTCCCAGACTTTTTTAAATTTTTTGCCGGCGATTTAGAATCTACTTCTTCACCTTCTTCCTCACTTTCGTCGTCTTTAGCATCATCACTTGAAAGTGCAATATGAGCACCAACAATTCTATCTATCATCTTTGGCAGTGGTTCAGATTTTGCCTCAACTCCAAGATCAATTAGAAAATCGGCAATTTGTTTAATCTGCGCGCAATCACTTTCTTGCATAACTTCAAGCCATGTTTTGTTTTCTTTTTTTGCCCTGAGAGAAATTTTCCAAATATCAGCACGGTTAAGACCCCAGAATTTAAATGATAAAATCTGAGGCAATAAATCATCACGTGGAATTTCATGTGCTCCAGCACCAACTACAGATGAAATATATTTTGCAATTACAATAATCTCTCGAATATGAGGTTCAGCAAAAACACTTTGCTCACGCTCGTATTTAATTGGAACTCCCGCCTGCTTCATATATGGAACAAGGTCTTCGAGATTTCCATGCTTACGTGCAATCACAGCAATATTTTCAGGAGATTCACCTGCATCGATTAAACTCTTAATCGTATCCGCTACATATTTATATTCATGAAGTGCAGTTTCAAAAACACGATATTGGATACCGATTTTTCCGACGGAATTTTTGTTTTCACCCTCTGAACCATACCCCTTCGCAACCAATTGCTTAGACAAATTCGGAATCAAATTTTCAAGGCGCTTTTCTCCTTTGCGGATGATCTTCATTGCCACATCCAAAATATCCTGAGTCGAACGATAGTTTTCGGTCATTGTGACCATTTCCACATCTTTATATCTATGTTGAAAATCCAAAATATTTGAAAGCTCAGCACCCTGAAATTTGTAAATTGCCTGATCGTCGTCACCTACTACCATAATATTTGGTTTTTGTTCATGGACTGGTGAACTTGTTAGGAGCGAGATAATTCGCATCTGAGCATTGTTAGTATCCTGAAACTCATCCACCAAAAGATATTGATATTGTTCCTCAAGCTCAAATCTTAGCCTAGGCTCTTTATTAAGTGCAGTAATTACATCGATAATCATATCGTCGAAATCAAAGTAACCAAGTCTGAATAATTCTTCTTGATATTTTTTGTATATATCGATAAATGCAATCATCTTTTCATGATTCAACTGATCTCGCCAAAGATGTTTGCCGATATCGTCTTTTTTAATCCACTTTGTTTTCCATTTTGAAATAGCTTCGTTCTTCTCTTCTGTTTCTGCTTTTGCTATTGCTTCAGTAAGTGAAAGCGCAATTGCTTCTTCTATCGGATGATACATATCCAACTTCATATTTGATCTTCTATCTTTCGCTTTTTTGCTAGCAATATCAGTGAATTTTGAAACTGTTTGGCGGATCGTGTTAATAGAATCTTTTCCAAGGCGCTGTTCTAGAACTGGAATGAGGAGTTCATTTACAAGATCATAACCCTTTTGATTATCCTCTAAAATTTCGAGCAACTCTTCAGGACGCAAACCTGCACGCT
>CAZIFF010000032.1:0-4314 GCA_964538345.1 uncultured Candidatus Saccharibacteria bacterium | reverse complement strand
TTTATTGACATAATATGAAAATAGTGGCAATCATTTTGGTTTTAATTTTAATAGTTATAGCAGCAGTGCTTATTTTAAGTCCTAAAGCACCTGAAAATGTAGAATCTCTTCAAGTTAATAATGCAACTTCAACAGAAGAATCGCATAATGAAGATAAAGATGCAGAAGGTATTCATGCAAACATAGAATTAACAGATTTTAGCTTTGTTGGATACGGACCCGGAAAATCCCATGTTGGAAAATTTGAAAAATATGAAGTTAAAGAAGTTCATGTAAATAATGGTGGTATTCCAGTTGGTGGAGAGCTTGTAATTCAAACAAATTCTGTAAAGACAGATACATCTATGCTCGACACTCATCTTTGTGAAAAAGAAAACTTCTTCAATTGCGCAAAATATCCTGAAATAAAATTCTCACTATCAAATGTTACAGAAATGTCTGAAGGAACATATCAAGTAAGTGGAAATCTAACAGTAAAGGATGTTACAAAAAATGTAGCATTCTCAGTAAAAGCCAATATGGACAAAACTTTCTCATCAGAATTTAAATTAAAAATGAGTGATTTTGGATTTACAGCACCAGGAATTGTTGATGATGAAGTGTTAGTAAAATTTAGCGGAAAGCTTATCTAAATAAAATGCAAAAAGTTTCAATCGATAAATTAACAGAATATGTTGGTCAAGAAGTCTTGATTGGTGGATGGGTTGATGTGCGAAGAGATCATGGAAAATTAATTTTCATGGATATTCGTGATGGAAAAGAATATGTTCAAACTGTGGTTTTACCAGAACATCAAGAAGCGCTAGATGTTGCCTCAACACTTCGTAAAGAAGATGTGGTTTTGGTTTCAGGAAAGGTAAATCAACGCCCAGAAAGAATGATTAAAGAAGGCAAAAATGGCACAGTAGAATTGGAAGTGCTATCAATTGAAATTTTAAGCAAAGCTCAAGAGCTTCCTTTTGATGTAGATACAGATGTAAATCTAGATACACTTTTGGATTATCGTCCTCTTACTCTACGAAGCAAAAGAGAAAGAGCTATATTTAAAGTTCAAGCAGAAATAATAAGAGCATACAGAGACTTTTTGATTCAAGAAGGTTTTACAGAATTTCAATCTCCAAAATTAGTTGGAGGAGATGCTGAAGGTGGTGCCGAAGTATTTAAAGTGGATTATTTCAACTCTCATGACGCATATCTTGCTACAAGTCCACAATTCTATAAGCAAATACTAGTTGGAGTATATGAAAGAGTTTTCACAGTTGGCAACGTATACAGAGCAGAAAAACATTCTACAAGTCGTCACCTCAACGAATACGCTAGCTTAGACCTTGAAATGGGATTTATTGATAGTCATGAAGATATCATGAATCTAGAATCAAAGATGTTGGCTTTTATTGTAAAAAGATTAGAAGAAAATGCTTCTGAAGAATTTAAAACTCTAAAAGCGGAATTGCCAAAAGTGCCAGCAGAATTTCCAAAAATGAAACTTCGCGAGGCACAAGAATTGATTAAAAAAGAAACTGGTGAAGACTGTACAAATGAACCAGACCTTGAACCTCAACACGAAAGATGGCTTTGTGAATATGCAAATAAAAATTTAAATTCAGACTTTATTTTCATCACACATTATCCTGTATCAAAGCGTCCAATGTATACATATGAAGATGAAAACGATCTTGGATTTACAAAGAGTTTCGACTTACTTTTCCGAGGTATTGAAATCACAACTGGCGGACAAAGAGTTCATAATCATGACTTACTCGTAGAAAAAATAAAAGGTAAAGGATTAAATCCTGATAATTTTCAATTTTATCTACAAGCATTCAAATATGGTATGCCACCACATGGCGGATTGGGTATGGGTCTTGAAAGACTTACAGCTAAAATGCTTGGAATTGATAACGTGAAAGAAGCCACTCTTTTCCCAAGAGATTTAAACAGAATCGATACATTGCTTTCAAAAAATCAAGATAAAAATGAGCAATAATTTTCAAATCAAAACAGAAGTATTTGAAGGGCCGCTAGAATTACTTTTGTCCTTGATTGAAAAAAGAAAATTATTGATAAATGACATCTCGCTTTCACAAGTCACAGATGATTACATTCGATATTTAGAATCTCATCCTGAAATGCCAATAGGGCAATCGTCTCAATTTATTGTTATTGCCAGCACATTGCTTTTGATTAAATCAAAATCATTGCTTCCAACTCTGGAATTAACAGAAGAAGAATCAAAAAATGTTGAAGACCTAGAAATGAGATTAAAGCTTTATCAAAAATACAAAGAAGCTGGAGAAAAAATTGGTGAATTGTTTGGGAAAAATATTATTTTTGAGAGAAGCTATGTGCCAGCAAATGATACTGTCATATTTGCACCATCAAAAAATGTTAATATTGATTCTTTAAAAGAAAGTGTGCTTCGTGCGATTTCAAAATTACCAAAAGTAGAGAAATTACCGCAAGCAATCGTCAGAAAAGTTGTGAGCTTAGAAGAAACAATTCAAAAACTAACAACTAGAATAAAAAGCAATTTGCAAATGAGTTTTAGAGAGTTTGCGAATGTTGGAAAAGAAGAAAAAGTAAATGTTATTGTAAGTTTTATTGCGATGCTAGAATTAGTTAAACAAGGTTTAATTGCAGTAACTCAAAGCGATGCTTATGATGATATAAAAATTGAAACCAAAGACGTAAGCACACCCTCATATTTATGAATCTACCAATCACAGCACAAATAGAAAGCATTTTATTTTGGAAAGGCGAGCCAATGTCTTTTAATGATATTGCTAAAATTTTAGGAATTTCTGAAGAAGAGGTGCAACAATCTGTAAAAGATTTAGAAACTGAAATTTCAAATTCAAATCGCGGTATTGTCTTAATAAATACTGGAGAAAAAATTTCATTGGGCACAAGTCCGGAAATGTCTGAGAAAATTTCTAGCTTAGTAAAAGAAGAATTATCGAGAGATTTATCAAAAGCTACTCTTGAAACACTTTCCGTTATACTTTATCGTGGTAAGGTCACAAGAAGTGAAATAGATTACATTCGAGGTGTAAATTCTCAATTTATCCTTCGAGCACTAGCTATAAGAGGTTTAATAGAAAGGGAATTAGATCCAAAAGACGAAAGAGCTTATTTATACAAGCCCAGCACAGAGCTTTTGTCTCATTTAGGATTATCAAATCGAGAATCTCTACCAGATTTTGAAAAGATAAATGCAGATATTTTGAATTTTATGAATCAAGGAGAAGAAGTAAAACCAGAATCAAATGATGGAGGAAATTAGAAAAAAACAAATAAAAGAAATTGTATTGATTAGTTCTGTAACAATAGGACTTTTAGTTGTTTTGATTTTTGGTTTTATTTGGGCGAGAAGTGCAAATGGCGGAGCAAAAAATTTAGAAGAAGAAAATGTTGCACCCACAGCATCATCAACAAACCCTTTTGATGATGTCAGAATTTCAGCTAGAGCAAGTATTGTGAAAGATTTACGCACAGGAAAAATACTTTTTGAAAAAAGCCCAGATGAATCTTTGCCTCTAGCATCACTCACAAAAGTTATGACCTCAGTGACAGCACTAGAAATATTAGAAGATGAAGATTTGGTGGTGGTTAATGCATCAGATATCGCAGAAGGTAATGATGCATCGCTTATCGTTGGTGAGCATTTTCGATTAAAAGAAATGTTAAATATTGCCATGGTGGCATCTTCAAATAGTGCAGCGAGATCATTAGCGACAGCTGGTGGAATAAAAATAAAAGATACTACTAGCACAGCTCTGCAAGCCTTTGTAGATAAAATGAATGCGGTAGCATCAAAAATCGGCATGGAAAAAACTTCCTTCAAAAACCCTACGGGCCTCGATGAAAATAATGAGACCACCGCCAGCGCTCTCGGCTCGGCCCGCGACATCTCAAAACTTTTCGAATACGTTTTGAAAAATAATCCTCAAATATTAGAAGCCACAAAAGAAGATTATCTTTTAATAAAATCAAAAGAAGGATTTGAACATAAGATTGTAAACACCAATGAAATTGTTGGGGAATTACCAAATATCATCGGCTCAAAAACAGGCTATACTGATATCGCAGGAGGGAATTTAGCGGTAGTGATTGATCCTTCTCTTAATACTCCTGTGGTGATAGTGGTGCTTGGCTCATCAAAAGAAGGGCGTTTCAAAGATGTGGAGCGACTTTCAAATGCCACATTGGATTATTTTTTAATCAATAAATAAAAACCAAAAACATGATAGCAATAGACATAATCAAAATAATCGTCCCAACCACACTTTCATTTTTCGTCGGCATTGCTATCAC
>CAZIFF010000031.1:0-4733 GCA_964538345.1 uncultured Candidatus Saccharibacteria bacterium | reverse complement strand
GTATGGCTGAATGTGTTCGTACTTCTTCAAGAGAAATAATAATTTTTATTGACTCGGATAGTTTTGTTGAAAAAAATACTGCATTAAACCTCGTTAAATATTTTACCGATGATAAGGTTGCTGCTGTTGCAGGGCATGCTTATGTTGCAAATGCCGATGTAAATACTTTAACTAAAATGCAAGCAGTACGCTACTATGTAGCTTTTAAGGCGTACAAGGCGGCAGAAGCGCTATTTGGCACAGTTACTTGTTGCTCTGGATGTTGCAGTGCCTACAGAAAAGACTATGTGCAAGAAGTTTTAGAAGCATGGTTAGCACAAAGTTTTTTGGGTGTTACTTGCACATATGGTGATGATCGTAGTTTAACCAATTATCTTTTGAAAAAAAATTACAAAGCATTGTTTGCTCCTGACGCAATAGCCTATACCTTTGTTCCTGATACATTTAAAAAGTTTTTACGACAACAGTTTCGATGGAAAAAATCATGGGTTCGTGAAAGCATGATTGCTGGTACTTTTATTTGGAAGAAAAATCCAATTATGAGTATATCTTTTTATTTAAGTGTTATATTGCCACTCGTTGCACCGGTAGTTGTGATTCGCGCACTTCTTTGGTTTCCATATGTAACAGGGCGCGTACCTTGGTTTTATCTAACTGGATTAGCGCTCATGGCTGTAGTGTATGGTCTATATTATTATATTTTTACACGTGATAAGCGATGGGTGTATGGTGTTTTATTCGCAACATTTTATACAGTGGTGTTAATATGGCAATTGCCTTGGGCAATACTTAATCTACGGGATGCTCGATGGGGCACACGATAATATGAATATAAAAATATCTAAGCAAAAAAAACGAGCTATTTTCTTAGGGGCAATTGTTGCTCTGCAAATTATAGGTGTTGTTATTTTTAACCAACAAGGAAGTGTAATTCGAGCCTTTCAACCTTACTACGCAAAAAGCTGGATTGATTCAGTGTTTGCAAGAGATTTTGGCAATTTGGACGAATCATTACTTGCTTCGGTAGGAGAAGTTCAAGGTGTATCATTCGTTAGAAATAATTCTGATTCATCGGAAAATGATTCAAAATTTGCAAAGGGAATACCCGTTTTGGTTTACCACGGTGTAGTAAACGAGCCTTCAACCGATGGTATAAACATAAGTTACGAAAGGTTCAAAGAACAAATGGAGTCTCTTAAGGAAGCAGGATATACAGCTATTAGCTTGGAAGAGTTTGATCATTTTATGAAGGGTGAGCAAACTCTTCAAAAAAAATCAGTCTTAATAACTTTTGACGACGGAAGGAGAGATAGCTACTATCCAACTGATTCACTTTTTGCGACATTGAATTTTCATGCCACAATTTTTGTAATTACAAATCGTCTAGATAGTAATTTTCACTTAAATGAAAAAGAATTAAAGAAAATGAGTGATTCTGGGCGATGGGATGTGCAATCACATGGGCACTTAGATCATGATTTTATAACTATTGGAGAAAATGGAGAGCAGGGACATTTTATGAGTAATTTGATGTGGATACCTAAAGACTCGCGAAATGAAAACGATGAAGAAATGAAAATTCGCTTAAATTTTGATTTGATTTCTTCAAAAAACAATATTGATGAAATTACAAACAAACAGGTCTACGCTTACGCATTTCCTTTTGGTGATTATGGCAAGGACTCAATTTCTTTTTCAGATGCAAGTGACTTAGTTATACCTATAGCAACTAATCAATTCAGATACTCATTTTTTCAAGTTGAAAATGCTTATGAAGACTTCTTTAATTATCCTGAAGATGTTTCAAAAACAAAATTAGTGAAGCGTTTTAAACCGCTTGAGACATGGACAGGAAGTGATTTAGTAAACGTTTTGGAACAATCAATGCCTAAGAATTTAGACTACGAAGATTCATTTTCTAAAGGAGATTTAGGATGGGTTTCTGTTCTGGGAGAGAAGCAAATAGTTGAAGATCAATTATTCCTTAAAGCTTCAGAAAACACTTCCGGATCAGAACTTTATCTTGGTGGAACTAAACATTGGAAAAATTATGTATTTCAAGCACAAATTACAGAACCAACAAACGCATTTGTCGGACTAGTTGCAGGATATGTAGATGAAAATAATTACTATGTTTGTTCGTATGGTGAAAATAGCGTTCAATTATCAGAGATAAGTAACGGAGAGCGAAAATCATTAGCTTTTTCCAAAGCAACAACTACACCAGATATTGCTATTCGTTTTTATGGAGGTAAGGTTGGATGTTATGTTGGGGAAGATGAAATCTTAATGCGTACAGTCGGAGAAAAAACAGGCGGTATAGGTATTAAAATTTGGGAAGAACAAATAGGAAACGCTCAAACGTATATTGACAATATTTTTGTTAAAAATTGTAAGGAAGTGGAAAAGTGTTACCCAAATAGATAGTTATCGGGGCTTAGAAAAATCAGATGTAGAATAACGTTTTTCCTCCTCTAGTGGTAGGAACCTCGATTTCTTTAGTAGTGCAAAAAACGCCCCACAACACCCCTGTAGGCTCACCCCATACTCAAGGTAATGAGATTTTACACCTCCCGCTCATTTATCACTTTCCATTTTCCTAAATTAAGCCGTTGAAATTGGGAGAATTAAGTCGCACACTATACAGGCTACAATAAAGGTGAACCCATCTCTGTTTCTGATCTTAATTCTTGGAAGGCTTCAATTTTCCGAGAACTATGTAATAGAAGATTCTTCTAGAAACTTCTAGAAACAGTAAAGTTCCAAATAGTGTCAAAAATGAGTATGCAATTATTGCATACCAATTACGATCAGTATAAACACTAACTAAAGTAAACTTAGGAAACTCTTCGAAATCAATCGGTTTTCCTTTTATTTCTGCAAGTGACAAGCCTTTTCGTGAAGTGGTGTCTTCAGTCGACCTTTCTTCTATGACAGGCTCTTCTCCAAACTTTAACTTATATTCTTCACGTGTTATCTGTATAGGAGTATTTCGGCAAAGTTCACGAGCTTTTTGTGTATCGTAACTATACATATAATCACTGAACAAAGTGATACCATTTTTGCTTAAGATAAATTCTTTTCCATTCTCGCATTTTATATACGATTCTTCATTACTAAACTGCGGTTCAAATTCAAAAAATATTGCTGTACATATCCCGATTACAGTGAGTGATGACAGAAAACCAACTACAACTTTTAATAATCTGTACCACCATTTTTCATTTAACTCTTTAACAGTTTTCATATTTACTTTTTTTCTTGCTTATTCAAAAAAGTTTCTTGAGTTGCTCAATGTTTTTGTAATATCCATTTACTTCGTCAATCCAGTTTGAGGGAAGTGCAGATGCATACTTGTCTGGTGAGCAAGTAAAAAATGCTCTCATAGTATTATCATTGTGATTTTCTATGTAAGAGCGATGCAGGTTTGAAATAACCTCAACAACCCTTTTGCTTGGAACAATCCAAAAATCTGGCTCACTTTCAAAATTGTTTAATCTCACAAAGCAGTAGAAAAGATCATCGGCAGGTTCGTTCTCATCATTTGCATGGAGTAAAAAACTTTCCGTATCATCATGCAAACGTGTTTTTACAGATAGCTTTAGTGGCTGTTGTGCAGGATTCACAGCAAGTAAATCGTACCGTTGAGCTCTACCAAGAGTAATTGTTGTAATAAAATTTTCTGCTGAAAGTCTCGCTGCGATATAGTATTCTCCAGCATTTCCAACATTCTGTGTTGAATGATTTGTCATAATATATTTGTAGTATACTTCACAATACATAGTGAACTACTAAACTAAGGTGGAAAAATACTCAAATAATTACACTAAATTTTAAAAAAGCCCTACAACACCTCCGTAGGCTCACCCCATGCTCAAGGTAATGAGATTCTACACCTCCCGCTCATTTATCACTTTCCATTTTCCTAAATCATGCCGTTTTTTGGTATACTTTGATCATGTTAGACGATACCGAAAACAAAGAAAAAACTCCTGAACTTGTTGAACCAGAAACAGTAGAAACTGTTCCCGTTGAAATTTCCGTTGAGCCGTCGGCAGACAAAGAACCGAAAAAGACAACAGAGCCTGAAATCGCCACATCACCCGAACCTGTAAAACTAGAAACAGAGCTGAATACTGAGCCAGAAGAGATAATTACCGAGAAAACTAGCCCTGAAATAACAACCACAGAACTACAAACAACAGAGCCAGAAACTGAGCCAGTTTTGGAAGTGGAACCTGAAACGGAAGAAGATTCCACTGTCGCCAAGGAACGAAAACCATCAAAACTGATTGAACCAGAAAAAGAGCAGAAACAAGCCTCAGAATCACCAAAACCAGAAGTTAAAACAGAGATTATCTACCAAACCCCGCCAAACCTCATTCAAAAATTGCTCGTCAAAGCACGCGCAACAATCAAACTAAGGAAAATCATAAAACTCAACAAAATAATGCGCCTTTTCAACACAAAACCACACCTCACCAACGAAGACGTGCAAAAACTCCTACGAGTTACAAATAGAACTGCAACACGATACTTTGACGAACTGGAGAAAGACGGTCGTGTAAAACAGGTCGGAGAAGTCGGGAGAGGCGTTTTTTACGAAAAGATTCGCTAGAATCTTTCTAGCTAAATAGGACAAATACACCATTTGTCCTATTTAGCTTTTTAGAAGTACCGTAGACTCAATCGAAGCCACGGAGCGAACGCACACAGCACCGAGCAGGCACCGT
>CAZIFF010000030.1:0-5367 GCA_964538345.1 uncultured Candidatus Saccharibacteria bacterium | reverse complement strand
TTTAATAATCAAATGTCTGGCTTTGAGTTCAACAACTAATTTTTGTTTTTCTTTCCATTTCAGTTTTCGCACATATTCAATCGGTAAAGTCACAGAAAAACTGTTGCCTCCGGCAACTTTGGAAAGTTTGCGAATGTTATGGTTTTGTGATTTTTGAGTCGGCATGGTTTTTGTTCATGAATACTTTCATGATAAAAATTATTTTCCTATCAATTCGTTAATTTTTATCAATGTTGTTTTTCCAACAACTCCGGTTCCTTTCTTTAGCCCCCACGGCGCGAGAACTTCCTTTGCGTATTTCTCTTGAAATTTGATGACTGCTTTTTTGGTGAGTAAACCGAAAAAATTGGTTTCTTTTCCGGGTGAACCAGCTCCGGATTTAGCGACTTGGGTATTCGGATCTGAATTGAGGAAAATTTGCAGCTGTTTAATATCTGAATCGGTTTGATTTGGTTTAAGTTGTTTTGTAAATAGTTTAAGAAATATTGGTTGGTTTTGTTGCAAATTTTCCGTTGTAGTACTGCCTGATTTTAGGACAATTGTACTTGAAGCAATACCCGACGATTGGCCGTAGTATGTGTAAAATTTCACATAAACTTTGTATGTTCCATCAGGACAAATTGGATTTTTTATTAACCCTCCGAGCTTTGAGCAGAGATCTATTCGCTTAGTCGGGGAATAATTTTCTTGGCTTGCATCATTGAAATCACCAGTCAAAGAAATCGCCATTTTTTTGACATCTGCACCAGCGTTGAAGTTTAGATTTACAATTCTGTTAGTTGTTGTGCTTGCTCCAGAATTTACAAAAATTTTGAATCCGCCTATTGGTGTTATTGGTAAATTACTCCAGCCCGCTGGCATACCACCACCTCCGCACCCGTTTGTTGATTTTGTAGTGGAAATTGAACTAGTTTCTGTTCCTTCACCGTTTCGATATATTACGGAGTAATCGTATGAATGACCACAAGACAATCCGGTATCTGTCCATGAATTAGTTTGTATCCAGCCGGAATTTCCGCCACCCGAACGAGAAAAATAATACCCCGATGAGCCACTTGTTGCGTTTGGCAGACTGTCTACTGAAAGAGTGACACTGTTTGAATTTGAGGAAGCGGAAAGATTAGTTGGGGCATCGGCTAAAGTGTATTTAGAAGCGGGAGTACCATAGCTTGAAATATTATTTGAGTTATCTTTGAATTTTACATCGTAAGCATATTGAGTATTTGGTGACAAATCGGAATCAGTAACCGTATTTGTTGAAGTCGCTATATATCCTAATTCTGTTGCAGAATTTCTTCTTGCCTGCCACTGATAAAGACCAGAGCCGGCTTCTGTCACTGTCGCTGGTTTGGTTATCTGAATTGATGAAGTTGTGATTGTCCCAAAAGTTGGCACCCCAACAGAAGACGGCGCAACATTATCAATTCCAAAAGCGTTACTGGTAACCCAATCTGCCGCACTTGTCGTTCCGTCATTCGGCCGTATTCTTAAATATACTGTGCTGTCTTCTGTAGTCAGCAAATCAGTTGCGGTGTCCCAAATAAAACTATGGTCTGTGCCAGGAGAAGCTGAACTAGTTAAATTAGTTAAATTATCTCCGCCTGTTCCTTTAGTCGCATCACTCCAAGTTGTGCCGTCAGTTGAATATTCAATACCAGATGATTCTGTTTGAGAAATATTTAAGGTATCATTTTGGTTATCAATCAAATTAAAATTCACTGTCGTGTTTCCTGAATTCCAAGTTGAGAAATCACTATCAAAAGTGACAGATGGTGCAGTATTGATTCTCGTCTGTTCTAAAAAAGTTATGTTGTTCCCTGAATCTGCTTGATTATGATATTCAAACTTAATCCATGCGGCAGATTCTGCTACCGAAGAAATACGAAATTCATCAACGCTCACCGCTCCATTGAGTGCCGCTATTCCCAATCTTGTAGTAGAAGTACTCGGGACTGTTGGCACTCCAGTATTTACCAACGATTGTGCCACTCCATTAAGATAGACCACAAATGTTTTCGCTGTTTCCGACCATACCGCTGTATAGTAGTGCCAATCTGTCTGAGTAATACCAGCGTCCAATCCACGTTTATATAAAGTGGCAGTGCTCGAATCCTTATACATAACATATGCTCCATTTGTATTTAAATCCCATTGGTATGCAAACAAACGATCCGAACCTCGGTTTACATCGAATACTCCTTGTGCACTTGGTGACAAAACAGCACTTTTACTCCACCAAGAGACGCTTATGTCTGAGCTCGTGTATGTTTTATTGATAGTAACGGTGTCATTGCCATCAAATTGTTGAGCGTTTGAAATTGATCCACTAATATTTACATTACCTTGTTGTGTGCCATTATTCCCGTTATAAACGGAGTCGACATGTACTCCGCTTGTTCCTTCGTCAGTCACGACCTCATCTAAATGCCATACACCGGCGAAGTTTGAACTCCATACATCATTACTTGTACCATCAGGAACATGAGATCCGTCAGTTGCATCTGCCTTTCCATAATAGATATAAATTGTGTCATTGGTAGCTACATTATTATCTGCATTGAGTGTGGTTTTTACCCAAAAATCAGCAGTTGCCGCACTACCCCCGCCTCCGCTCCAAGATTCCCGCTCATACGGCAAAAGTTGTCCATCAGAAGTGGTAAATAAAATATCATGACCATCGCTTCGAGTCACCAGCCCAATATCTGAATCCGTTGAAAGGTGCACTAGTAATGGAAAATCTGTAAGAGTAGCATCAATGTTTGCATTGTTGATTGTAATTTGCTTGCGATATGCAAAAATAGTGGTCGTAAAATTCCAAGTTGTTGCGTCGCTTATTCCGGCAAAACTATTACCCGTTGCGTCATCAAAGGCAGTAGCATCTATTTGTATGTAATAGTCAGTGCTTTGGTTGAAAGCGCCGGTTGGATTGATAGTGATAGTATCCGTGCCAGAACCGGTAACATTACTAGATGTCACAGCAATAGTTTCAAAAGTTGAATTATCAGAAGTTTTTTTAATTACAATGTTTCCAGTTTTTACATCCACTGGCTCAGAAAAAGTTATGACGAGGTTTGAATTTATAGCCACATCAATAGAATTATCAGTCGGACTTAGGGTGTAAATAGTTGGATTGTCCGTGTCGATTGTCGTAAAATTCCAAGTTGTAGTATCGCTTATTCCGGCAAAACTGTTGCCTGTCGTGTCGTCAAAAGCGTCTGCGCCAATTTGTATATAATAGTTAGTAGCAACATCAAGAACGACTGAGGGATTAACGGTGATTGTATTTGTACCACTCCCGCTCACCTGTGCACTTTGTGCATCAATTGTTTCTACAACAGAATTATTGCTGGCCTTTTTGATAATAATGTCATTTTGTGCTCCGGCTTGAGAATATGCCGCTCTATCAAATGTGATTGCTAAATTACTGTCAACCGCGATTAAAGTTGCTCCGTCAGCAGGAGAAACAGAAGATATCGTGAGCGGTAAATGATCAACTATTGCTTGAGCTATTTGAGTATGTCCCGCTTGATTAAAATGAACGCCGTCTTGGTTATATGCCGTTTGAATATCCCAAAGATTATCTGCATCGCCTCCCGCGCGAAATTGTCCAACATAAGAACTGGCGTCAACGACAATGGCTTTAGAATATCCGGCCGCTAAGGTAGCAAGCGAAGTGTTCCAATCATCTCGTGTTTGCATTTGTGCATTTGTGCCGTTTGTCCAAGGCAAAATTTTCAAAACAATTATTGTTGTGACATAACTGCTGGCTTGTGCTGCGTCCAGCATACTCGTCCAGTTTGCAATGAAAGTAGATTTTGCAACAGCTCCGGCAATATCATTTACTCCTCCCTCTATTACAACAACTTTAGGTTTTAAGTTAATAATATCAGCAGTAAATCGGGAAGAAATACCAGCTGTAGTTTGCGAACCAATACCCATATTTTGATAAGTATAACCAGTAAGATTTCCGAATTGTTTTTCAATTGTGGAATTAATATTTGTTGTTGCCGTAGTTTCCAAAAAGCTATAATGCGCCGGATGCCCTGCAATAATTGAATCACCAATAAATGCGACCTGCGGTGCAGTCATATATAATTCAATAGGTAAAACAGCACCCACAAGCGACAGATTTGGTGGAACCGATTCCCACGCGTAGCTTGTCGCGGAAGGAGTCACCCCATTGATGTAATATGAAGTCACGCCTGTGATAGAGGTTCTAGCAAAAAAATGATTAGTACTATCGCTTGCCTCTATTCGATATCCATAATAATCACCCTCCTGCACATCCGTGATAGGAGAGGATAAGGTAATTGTCGCATAATTTCCTGCGACTAAACTACTTACAATATTATTACTTGTCCCTACTAAATCATAAGTAGATCCATTTTTTCTCCATATTTTAATATAAAAACCTGTCAAAGATGTCACCGAAGCGGTATAAATTTTTATTTGCGATATTGTGCCAGCCTGTCGAAGCCTGTATTTTTGCCCAATAGTAATAAATTCTCTGTAACTCGGCGTTGAACAACCGGAGGCACACGACCAATTCCCGGCTCCTGATACAGCAGTGTCATATGGAGCAGTGACAACCAAATCTGAATTTGCCTGATAGACAGGATAAGCAAATGTTGGTAGCGGAAGACCTACTATCAATAATTGGAATAGCAAAAATAAGATTAGGACGTTTTTTATTTTTTTTGGATAGATCAACATAATTTTTATTTCTTTTGTAATACTGTAGGAACTTCAAAAATAGAAGTTTTCTTCAATATAATTTTGTAAACACTTTCTAAAAAATCTCCACCTGCATAACCGACCACAAAAGCCAGAGCGGGGGTAAATTCACCAAGTCCGAAAAAGTTTAAGCCGAGCTCTTTTGTAGCAACTGCGGTCAAAAGACCAATAATACCTGAAATAAAAACCATAACGAAAAAGTAAAGAGTTTCAAATTTTGGAGTTTTGTAAGAAAATTGTTTGAAAAACCCAACCAAAGCTCTAACCATTCCTCCACCGAACCCCGCGATTAATATTGAAAAATAAAATTGTTCCCACATAATTTTGATAAGTTAATTGTTAATAATAAATACAAAAAACACCGCAAAAACGGTGTCATAATTTAAGTGGAAATGTTAAATAAACAAAAACTCGGAGAGCGTGTTTTACTCTCTCTCTCTCTCTCGATTCGTGCCGAAATTTTGTTCATAATTTTTTTGATAATAATGCCTCCAACCATGTTTGTATTATAGCAAATTTTGGTGTAAAGTGTAAATACAAAGTCAAGATGTTCATTTTTTTTCATTTTTCCCCGCCCGAAGAAAACAGTGGAGCAAGCGGAGGATTATCCAATATCATGAATGTATTCATGAG
>CAZIFF010000029.1:0-6563 GCA_964538345.1 uncultured Candidatus Saccharibacteria bacterium | reverse complement strand
TCTAAGTGTATATAACTTTATTTTTAAACAAAAAACTCCTGCTATAATTTATAGCAACAATGTTTTCCCAACCAGAAAAAAATATAGAACAATTTAGTGTTGACCCAGGAATGAAAGTAGCTGATTTGGGTTCAGGTGCTGGTTTTTATACTTTTGCTTTATCTCATGCTGTTGGAAAAACTGGAAGAGTGTTTGCAGTAGATGTTCAACAAGATCTTTTAATGAAATTAAAAAACGAAGCATTTAAACAAGGTTTAGAAAATATAGAAATTATCTGGGGTGATATAGATGAACCAAGTGGATCTCATTTAGCAGATAATTCTATCGATAGAGTTTTAGTTGCAAATACTTTATTTCAAGCAGATGATAAGGAGGCGGTGGCAAAAGAAGCTTATAGAATTTTAAAACCAAAAGCATCTGTAATGCTTATAGATTGGTCTGATTCTTTTGGTGGATTAGGTCCGCATGTTTCAAGAGTTGTGAAGCCAGAGCAAGGAAAAGCAATTTTTGAGAAAGCGGGCTTCTCTTATTTAAGAGAAATTCGCGCAGGTGACCATCATTACGGTATGATATTTACAAAATAAATTTATGAAAAACAATCTCTCAGCATTTCAAATGATTTTACTAGCCGTGTCAGGAATAATTATTGTTATTGGTGTAACAATATTTGCTTTTTCAAAGAGTCGCGGAAGTACTGATGGTGGTACTGTAATAATGTGGGGCACATTATCAGATGATAATTTCACAGAACTTAAAAACTTTTTAGATAGTGAAAAAAGAATAGAGCAAAAAATCGAATATGTTTTTGTTGAGCCATCTTTATTTGATTCTAAATTAACAACAGCGCTTGCTGAAGGTACGGGCCCAGATCTAATTTTACTTACAGAAGATAAAATAATTAAACATCAGAAAAAACTTTTCCAAGTATCTTATGAATTTTTTCCAGAAAGAACATTCAAGGATACGTTTATAGAATCAGGAGAAACTTTCACTGATCAAAAGGGAGTTTACGGATTTCCGTTTTTAGTTGATCCAATGGTTATGTATTGGAATAGATCTATTTTCACTCAAAATGGAGTTTCTCAGCCACCTAGATATTGGGATGAGCTTTTAACTCTAGTTCCTAAATTAGTTGAAATTGATACAAATCTTGCAATAAATAAATCTGCGGTTGCGATGGGTGATTATGCAAATATAAATCATGCAAAAGAATTACTAACCACTCTTTTGATTCAAGCTGGAAATCCAATTGTGTCTAAAAATCTAACAGAAGCAACAAATCTAGATGAATATACTGTTGTATTTGATGATAAATTTAATTACACAGTCGCACCGGCTCAAGCAGCTGTAAATTTCTATACTCAATTTGCAAATCCTGCACGAACTGTTTATTCATGGAATAGATCTCTATCAAATTCTATGGATGCGTTTATTGCTGGAGATGTGGCTATGTATTTTGGTTTTGCTAGTGAGTTTGCAACTATCAGACAAAAAAATCCAAATCTAAATTTTGATGTTTCAGTGGTACCGCAATCACGAAGTGGAAATAGTGCTACTTATGGAAAAGTTCTTGCATTAGCAATTCCAAAGACAACTCCTAATGCCGACAGGTCTTTTGCATTGATACAAAATTTAATAGCTGCAGATACAATTTCATTTATTTCAGATGTAGTATTTTTGCCACCAGTGCGGCGTGATCTTTTGGCTGGTAATCCAGACAATGCTTTTATGCAAACATTTCATGATTCTGCTTTGATATCAAAAAATGTTTATGATTTTAATCCAGAAGAAACAGATAAGATTTTCAAGAGTCTTATAGAGTCAGTAGTTTCAGGACGGCTTACAACATCAGAAGCTATTGTGCGTGCTAATGGAGAATTGGAATTATTAAAACAATGAAAATAAAAATTATTTCAGCAATAAATATTTTTTTGGCGGTAATTATTTTCTCGGTCCCAATTTTTGTGAGCGCACAAGCCTTACAAGGCGGAATAATAGATCCAAAACAACCAGTTGATTATTATACTCTTGATAGGTTTTGGAAGACTTTGGTTAAAGTTGTGGACTTTGCATTACAATTAGCTGCACTTTTTGTAATAATAGTAATAGTGTGGGCTGGAGTTCTTTATCTTACGTCGCAAGGTAATCCAGGTACGATTTCTAAAGCTAATGGTATGTTGCAGAATGCGGCGATAGGATTTTTTATTGCGGTTGCAGCGTGGTTAATAGTGAGAGTTGTAACAACAACTTTAGGTGTTCATTCGTCTCTCGTTCCGACAGAATTTAAAATATGAAATATATGAAAAAAATAAAAATAATTTTAATAACAATTACTTTATCTATAATAAATTTATTTTATTTTTCAATAGCTAGAGCACAGTCAATTTCATTCCCAAACCCTATAAAGCAAACAAGCTTAGAAGCGTTAATAAAAGTAATTTTGGAGGTAGTTGTTCAATTTGGTGCGATTATTGCGGTGTTCTTCTTAATTTATTCTGGATATAAATTTATAGAAGCTCGTGGAAATGCTGGTAAAATAGCGGATGCACAAAAAACATTTTTCTGGACTATTGTCGGCGGACTTATAGTGTTGGGTGCATTTGTGATTAGTGAAGTTATTAAAAATACAGTAGAAGGATTTGGTGTGAAATTAAATTAATATGTTTAAATTTTTTACAAAATTAAGTTTCATCATCACGGGTTTTGCTTTGCCTATAATTTCTTTTGCACAAGGTAGTATTCCAGTGGCACAGCCAGTTCCTGCTTCACAATTAAACAATGACACAAAGACTGCAACAGAATTATTTTTTCAATTTGGAGAAATCATACAAAATGTAATTCCAATTATTATCGGATTGGCAGTATTAGTTTTTATTTGGGGAGTTTTGCAATATGTAGTTTCTAAAGAAGATGCTGGAAAAGAAGATGGGAAAAAATATATGCTTTGGGGAATCATTGCACTTTTCGTGATGGTTTCAGTTTGGGGATTGGTGAATTTATTACAAAGAACTATTTTTGAAGGTCAAAATCCAACTCAGTTTCCAAGAGAGGAAGTTGATTCTTTAGGAAAA
Organism: uncultured Candidatus Saccharibacteria bacterium; assembly: GCA_964538345.1. Lineage (GTDB taxonomy): Bacteria > Patescibacteriota > Minisyncoccia > Phycocordibacterales > JAACPR01 > JAGOTN01. The sequence goes on along the minus strand of CAZIFF010000029.1, from coordinate 3,492 downwards.
AAACCAGACATAGAAAGAGCGTCTAGTGTGGCAGCAAGTCCTCTGTTACAGGTGCTAGATGAATTTTTGAGGATAATTGAAGATGCAATACCATTAGTAATTTTGCTTGCTGTGGTTGTGTTGTTGTGGGGAATATTCAAATACTCGTTTTCTGGTGGTGGAAAAGAAACAGAAAAAGCTAAACAAATAATGTTATGGGGAGTCATTGGACTTACCGTGATGGCCTTTCTTTGGGCTTTTGTAAATATTTTGCAAGTTACAGTATTTAAAAATCAGGATTCTAGTGCGATGGGAAGATCTGGAGATGCTGTGCAAGATTTACAAAAAGAACCAGAAATAGTTGGTTCAAATGAAGCCGTTTCCGCATCTGGAATAGGTATAAACAAACCAATAAATTACGCAAGACAAGTTATAAGTTTAGCTATTCCTTATTTAGTTTCTTTGGGAATATTATTATTTTTGTGGGGAATATTTAAATATGTTATTAGTGAAAATCCAAAAGAAAAATCTGCGGCAGCTCAATTCATGGGTTGGGGATTAGTTATGCTTCTCATAATGTCTTTTACATGGGCTTTTGTTAGAATCATAGGGGACAGTGTAGGTATTAATATTGAATCTACTAAAAGTCCAGATGAAGTCGGGGAAAAGATAAATGTTGATAGTTTAATAATTAAAAGAAAATAATGGCAACATATTCAGGCATAGTTGGAAATATTATTGAAATCATAAACAATCTTGTTGCGCTTGGTTCTGCGTTAGCACTTTTTTATTTTTTGTGGGGAATTGTGAAATATTTAACACATGGAGATAATGAAGGTAAAAGGAAAGAAAGTGTACAGACTATTACATACGGGCTGATAGCACTTTTTGTTCTTGTGGCTGTTTGGTCTTTGGTTTCATTATTGAAACAATCTTTACTTGGAAATGGAGGTATTGATATTCCACAATTTTAATCCACAACTTTAAAAATTATATATTTTTATGGTGCTATAATTAATCAATACCGTTATCCGGTGTATTGTTAATAAAATTTTAATTCATTTATGAAAAAAATTAGTGGTCTTGCTTTAGGTAAACTTGCAACTGTTACAGCGTTGGTATTTCCTGTTGTAGCTTTTGCTCAAGCTGGTGTTAGAGAATTATTGGGAATGGCAGGAGGAATTATTCAAGCTTTGATTCCGATTGTTATTGGTTTGGCTGTTTTGGTATTTTTGTGGGGAGTTTTGCAATACGTTATTCGTTCAGATGATCCAGGAAAAGCTGAAGCTAGAAACTTCATGCTTTGGGGAATCATTGCGCTTTTTGTGATGGTTTCAGTTTGGGGATTGGTAAACATTTTAAGAGACACACTTAGACTAAATCCAGCAACTCCTTCAGCTCCAGCAATTCCAAGAGTACAAGGATAATAAAATATGGACGCTAAAGGATTTATTCAAAAATTAGCGGAGGTTATTTTGAATCCAACAATTACTCTTTTGTTTGCTGTAGCTATACTATTCTTTGTTTGGGGATTAGTTGACTATGTTAGAAATGCTGATGATCCAGGCAAGAGAAAAGAAGGTGCGCAGCATATGTTGTGGGGGATTATTGGATTGTTCATAATGATTTCTGCTTCTGCAATTCTGCAGCTGTTCGTAGACTCTGTGTTTGGATAATTAATTTATATTAATTCGCGAAATGAAAAGAAAAAAGCCCCGGCCGCTGACGCGTCCGGGGCTTTCGCGCAAAACTCATGGTGTCGGTTGTACGACAATGAGCTCTCTGTAGTGGATTTTTACAATCAATTCCACTGGCCCTCCTTCTTCTAGTATGAAGGACCAGAAGAACACCCTCTTGTCATCCGATATTTCCGGGTGTTCTCTAGGTGGTTTTACCCAGCCTCCGCTGAGTATGTTTCCGCCATCCATACCGTACGGACCATGAGTCCTCCAGTCGACAAGGCTGTCGCCCTCAACTTTTGGATTCACCCACTTTATTGTCACCTTCCTTCCATTTGTCGGGACGATGACTTGTTGTTTGAGGGAATCAAGTTTTACCGTGATTTCCTCCACTTTAAGCGGCCCAAGGATTGTTTGGGGTTGTTGTGACTTGCTACTTTTGCAGCCTTTGGGTAAAAACAACAAGACGAGAGCCACGATTACCAGGACCCAGACTGCCCATCCTATCTTAGGTGTTTTTGCTCTACAGTGTGGCGTGTATCCTTTGGTTGATGTGGTGGGTGGTGTACTCATTTAGGTTCTTTTTTTGATTTAGTATTTTCTTCACTTTTGATGGCTTTAACCAAAGCAGGAATTAGACTGCTCAACATTGCAACCGCTGCAACATTGTTGTTGCTACCACTGTCTCCAGTATTGTTGACGTATATGTCGCTAGGACGCAACAGTCCAGATATTCTTTGAGCAATGGTCAAGGATTGTTCCGAAGTGAGTTCAAACTCTTCCTGTAAAGATTTTGCAATCTCTGTCAGGGTTTGTTTTTGAATTTTCTCAGCTTCGTATTGACGCTCTTCTTGGAATCTTTTTTCAAAATCCTCCTCTGATTTTGGCGAACCGAATTTAATATTACCGGTTTTTGCTGATAAGACAGTAATACCCCAACGTCCCGAATCTGCCTCTTGACGAAGGTTGTTTAGAATTCCATCGTTTACTTTAGCATCAAAGATTTTTTCTGGTGCTTCTACAGTGTTTGCGTAATCACGAATAGTTTCTAGACCCACCGCGATTAGTTCGTCGTCGATGTCTGATTCTCCTGTCTCTAATACAGCAAATGGATTGAAGATTCTGAAGTTAATTTGAACGCCATCAAAACTTGCTGTTATACCACTCCTGCTCTTGTTTTTGGGATCAGGGACTACAAACTTTGTATCAGGTAGTTTAATCGATCTTTCTTGCATGTCGATTATTTGGGCACCAACAATACCGAATGGTAGCCAGTGCCAACCGTCTCCAAGAATAGATTTCTGGCCATTTTCAAAGTCATCCCTGAAACGAATAGAGCCAAAAATGAGAATTACTCCACGGCTCATTAGAGGTACATTTTTGAGTCCTGTCACACCAAATATCACAAAGGATAATATTTGGTACAGGAAAATGTCCAACCCACTGATTTCTTTGGAGTATGCTGCGTGGAAAAACCATGCAAGTAAGCCAATGATGAAACAGGTGGCCCCACCAATAAGCAAGGTGATGTTGTTTGAGATAGAGGCTCTGTCAATAATTTTACGAACCTCATCTGAATTTGTAGGTGTGTTCATTACTATTTTTTTGTTTGAGATTTTTGCGCGTGGTCTGAATGACCTGTAAAAGAGCCGGTGGGCTCAAAAACATTTTGAGCGCGCGTTGATTTGCCTATAATACTAGCATATAAATATAGAAAAGTCAAGTGGAGTAGACGCAAAAAATGGCTCATTTGAGCCATTTTTTGCGTCTTATTTTGTGCCGAGAAGAGGACTCGAACCTCCATGGGTCACCCCGCTTGCTCCTAAGGCAAGTG
>CAZIFF010000028.1:0-7235 GCA_964538345.1 uncultured Candidatus Saccharibacteria bacterium | reverse complement strand
GTGACATTGAACCCATTACTGTTGTTCCTTGTTCGTAAACAACTTCTCTAATAGTTCTAACTGTCGTATTGTTGGTGTAATTATTATTGTTGTAGTTTGTGTAACCAAGTGTTCGGAAAACTTCAATAGCTCCGACAGAATTTCCATTTACGCCTTCAGCACGAGCTCGGAAGAAATAAATAGTATTTGGACTAAGGTTAGTAACATATTCACTTATATTGCTATTGTTGTTACTTGACCTTGAAGCTGTTCGCATTCCTAGATTCACCGTTGTACCATATTCAAAGTAAGTATTCACACTAGCATTACTATAATTTGAACTGGTAAGTAGGCCATTCAATTGAGCGGCATTTTGAGAGATATTTGTCGCGACGGTTGTAACAACATTTGTATTGTATAAGTCGCCTCCATCATCGTAGTCAACATATATTTTGATTGATTCTGAATCACTTCCATTATTACCTTCAGCTTTTAAGATATATGTAGTTGTACTATATGGTGAGACATCTTCACTACCGTCTTCGTCAACATCACCAATCTTTGAAATACTAACATCATCACAATCGGTTGTTCTCCATCTTAGGGTCACTTCATCACCTCGACTTATATATGTCTCGGTAGCTGAATAACTATCGATAGAACAATCGTCATCATCATTATTGTTATTGTCTTCATCAACATAAATACGAACAGTTGCTGTATCGGTTCCACCATCATCGTCATATGCTGTTAGAGTATAAGTCTTATCGCTTGTTGGATAAACTTTCTCATCTCCGTCATCATCAACATTTCCAAGAGTTGTAATTTTTACTTGGGCACAATCATTTGTGTCCCAAATTAAACGACTATAGTCTCCTTCATCAATACTTGTGTCACTAGCTTCAAAGCTAATAATTTCGCAAGTATCATTATTGTAATCATTGACATAAATAGTCACACTGGCTGTATCAACCGCATTACCGTATTGATCTTGGGCTGTTAGGGTGTATGTTTTTGTACTTGTTGGCCAAACAATTTTTGAACCAGTAACAGAAACATTCCCGATACTTGAAATACTGACATTGGCACAATTACTTGTATTCCAAGATAAAGTTGATGAATCACCAGACGAAATAGAATTTGGATTTGCATCAAAATTATTTATTTTACACTCGGAAGAAACTGAATTCACAAATACAGTAACACTATCAGTTTGAACTCCGCCATCAGTGCCGTAAGCCGTTAGAGTATAAGTTGTATTTTGAGTTGGCCAAACCTTTTGACTTCCTGAACTAGAAACATTGTTACCGAGATTTGAAATTGTAACATTTTGACAATTGCTTGTATTCCAAGATAGGGTTGAAAAATCACCACTTTGAATTGAAGTTGGGGAGGCAGTGAAACTATTTATCTTACAATTAGAAATAATTATTGTATTAACAGAAACGGTGACTGATTTTGTTTTAACAATACCATTTGAACCTGTAGCTTTTAGAGTATAAGTAGTAGTAACAGTTGGACTGACATTTTTATTCCCAGAAGTTACAACTTCGGCTCCATTTAAACTAACAGTTACACAATTACTTGTATCCCATGATAATTTTGAAGTACCACCGGAATGAATTGATGTTGGGCTAGCGGTAAAACTATTTATTGAACATGTATATGGAACAGGAGTACCAACAATAACAGTCTTTGTCTTCGTGCCACCTAGAGCTCCGTTAGCATTGTAAGCTTTCAATGTATATATTGTTGTAGTTGTTGGAGTAACACTTTTTGTCCCGTTTGGTCCATAAGTATTTATCAAAGTTGAGCCACTATAAAGTTTAGTTGAAGCGCAATTAGTAGTATCCCAAGCAAGCGTGGAAGAATCTCCACTTATAATTGTTGAAGGACTAGCAGTAAAACTATCAATCGAACAATTGTTTGGAGTGACAGTACTAACTGTAACTGTTGTAGTTCTAGTTTGACTTGTGCCATTGGTAGCCACTGCTTTCAAGGTATAAGTTGTAGTTACAGCAGGTGAAACTGTTTTAGAACCATTAACAGACAAAGATCCAATGTAAGGCGTAATCATAACAGCCGTACAATTAATTGTCTCCCATGACAATAGAGATGTTCCACCACTTGCAATACTTGCAGGGGATGCTTCAAAGTTATTTATTTTACAAACAGTCGAAGATGCACCGTTAACGTTGACCTTTACTGATTTTGTCTGAATTACACCATTTGAGCCAGTAGCAGTTAAAGTATAAGTCGTAGTTTGATTTGGATAAACTTGCTGTGAGCCAGTTTGTGGAACGTTGTAATTAAGTGGTGATATACTAACATTTGCACAATTAGTTGTCTTCCAGTTTAAAATAGAATATTGTCCTTGGTTTATTGTTAGTGGACTAGCCGTAAAACTATTTATTGAACAATTTAAAACTGTATTATTAACAGTAACTGTTTTACTTTCTGTGTCCATCAAAGCACCTGCACTATTGTAAGCTTTGAGTGTATAAGTTGTTGTGATTGTAGGTGAGACAGTTTGAGAACCATCAAGTGAAACATTACTATTGTTAAGTTTAACGGAAGCACAACCTGTAGTATTCCATGACAAAACTGAGGAACCACCATTTGTAATTGATGTTGGATTAGCATTAAAATTATCAATTGTACAATTTTGTGGAGGTTGAGTACTATTTACTTTAAATTTTACAACTACTGCTCCTTGAGATAAAACATTATTTGAAATAACATCTCCAATATCTAAACCATTACTACCTAAAACTTCTTGCCCATTTTGTCCACCAAGTAAGGTTGTGGCTATAAGATTATTATTAGGACCAGTTCTTGTATACCAGGTCGTTGAAACAAAAGTTAAACCTTGAGGTGTTGGAATTGTCACCGAAACAGGACCTCCGGCCAAAGAGCTCTGGTCTGAACGAATTTCACCAGTAAAAGAATGATTTGTAGCTGCACCAGATGGAGCATAAACTTTAATTCGGGTATTATCAGCAGTTTCATTACCTGTATTATGATAATAAACCTTAACAGAAATATAGTCTCCTGGACTTGCGTTTACATTTACGCCTGTCCAACAAAGACCACTAGGACCACCGACTCCAGTTGTATTATTTGCGATGTTCATTGTTGAACAATCAGGGCCTTGTGTTCCATTATTCCAAGCCACATACGCAAAAGCATTGTGTCCTACAAAAAGGAAAACAAAAGCAAAAAACCCAATTATTATTTTTTTCATATTATTTTTCATACATTTGTCTCGCCTTAGCTATTTGCGCTGGCGGATTATTTATAAATTTTCATTTTCCACTTAAACCACGACGGTGTTTTTTAATGGAACTTTTTATTAAATTATCTTTATATACTAGCATATTTAACCTATTTTGTCAATAGATAATAAATATGCTTACTTTGCAATTTTAAACCTTCAATATTTTCGAAGAAACATTAAAAGCTTAAAAAAGCAAGGGAGGAGATAAAAAATTAATCTACCTCGTCCCTGCAATATCTCTCTGTTTGTTTTCTAATCAAACTTAAATTTTTTGTTTGGAGAGATTTCAAACAAAATGAAAGAACTTTTACAAACTAATGGTTAGAGTAAAACTCTTTTGGGGCTGAATTACACCTGGGAAAGATTTTACTACCGGATCCAGTGGAGGGTCCATCCATATCGTGGCTGGAAGTGGTTTAGGAGTTTTTATCCAATGATACCAGGCAAAATCTCCTGCCTTGTATAAACCATATCCTGCTGCCATCATTAATGGTACCTCAAGCCAATTAGGAATACTCTTAAACAGCCACGGGTTTTTCTCTTTTGAAAGTTTTAGATCAACCACGGGGCTATCTTCCTCTTCAAAAAGAATACTTTCCTCTATTTGTGAATCTTCTAACGGTAAAGGATCTGAGTATTTTGATTTTACCTTCTCGGCTGAAAGATTTCTTTCCCCCTCCGGTTTTTTATAAGGAATGCCTTCTGGTTTTTTCATAACAAATGAACCAAAATTCTTCCTCTTTTGAGGGTTCATACAAGAAACTTTTGCGTAGATAAAAGGTTCTCCTTCGTACATGTATGCAGCCCATTTTTCGCTTGGCTGGCCGGTTAGAGATGTAAAATCTACTCTATTACCATACCTTACCCCGTTCTCATAGTCTGCCGGGTTTACAAAATCTAAATCAAAGAGTCTCGTATTGTCGAGAACTTCATTTATACCCTGTCTGCTTGCAGATACGATCCTCTTCCCGATATTGTGATTTATTGCTTCTGCATATGCGATACGCAGATTTAGATAAAATATTCCATCGGCGAGAAGTATTTCTCTCATTCCTTCTATATCTCGGCTGTTATCATAGTCAGCACATGGCTTTCCTGTTTCCTTTTGAGCATTAGCTTGTTGAATTTCAAGCAACAAGAGTATGATGCTCATCATATAAACGTATTTTGTTTTCATAACTGTTGGTTTTTAGATTTGGTTTTATTAACCTCCCAAAAAGCAATTTCTGAGAAAGAAATAAAACCAAACCTAGAAAACTAACATTTGACCATATGGTAGCATAATCGTCAACAAATGTCAAGTCTGTTTTATAGCCCTTATAAGTTATAATAAAACAATATGAGTATTCAATTTGATGACGAAAAGCAACAAAAAAATTTAGAAGACTTAAGAAAACAAGAAGAAGAAGATTTGGTGCAGGTTTTAGCTGAGGCTCGGTATGGAATTCCACCAATTAATTTGTCGGGAGTCATAATCGACAACAATGCTCTCCGTTCAATTCCCGAAAAAGATGCTATTTTGCTCGAAATAGCCCCATTCAAATTGGTTGGTAAAAATATTCACGTTGCCGTCCGCTCTCCCCAGCCAGAAAAATTAGAAAGTCTAAAAACTTATTTCACCGATCATGAATACACGCCATTTTTTTACATGGCTTCCCTTTCGAGTTTAGAAAGAGCCTGGGAAAGGTATAAAGAAATTTCTTATGCTTCAGAAACTAAAATTGGAGCGGTGACAATTTCTGGTGAAGTTTTGAAAAAGATGATGGAGGGGATTAAAAATATGGATGACATTAAAAATGCCATTGCTGAAGCCGAAAAAGATAAAACTCATACCACTTCTCATATTTTAGAAATTGTCCTTGCGGGAGCTATTGCTATCAATGCATCAGACGTTCACTTTGAGCCCGAAGAAAAAACTGTTCGACTTCGTTTGCGCTTAGATGGCGTTTTGCATGAAGTTATGGAATTACCACCATTCGTCCATAAATTTATTAATTCTCGAATCAAATTAATCTCTGGACTTAAAATTACAACTTCAGCGGTTGCTCAAGATGGACGTTTTAGTATTTTCTTAGACCAAAATGAAATCAGTCTCCGCGTCTCCATTATGCCAGGAGCTTATGGTGAATCAATCGTCATGAGAATTTTAAACCCAAAATCTATCCGAGTGAAATTGGAAGATATGGGTATTGAGCCAAAGCTTTTTGAAATATTTATGAATGAAATTAAAAAACCAAATGGTCTCATTTTATTAACTGGTCCAACTGGCTCTGGTAAAACGACAACTCTTTACTCATTTTTACAAAGAATTTATTCTGATGAAATAAAAATAATTACCATTGAAGATCCGATTGAATATCATTTACCAGGAATTTCACAAACTCAAACAGACGATGAAAAAGGTTACACTTTCTTGGAAGGTTTGCGCTCAGCTTTGCGACAAGATCCCGATGTGATCATGGTCGGAGAAATCCGCGACGCCGAGACTGCCAAAACCGCTATCGAATCGGCTCTAACTGGGCACTTAGTCTTCTCAACACTCCACACCAACAATGCCGCCGGAGTTATTCCCCGTTTAATCGACCTTGAAGTTAATCCAAAAACACTCGTTTCGGCTCTGGCTTTATCTATTGCTCAGCGTTTAATTCGAAAGCTTTGTAATGATTGTAAAAAAGAAAAAGGAATAACTGAAAAAGAAATTAAAATAATTAAAAATATTTTAGATGAAGCAAAAGGAAATAATAAAGATTTTTCAACCTATGGTGTTGATGTGAATGCTCCATATAAAATATTTGAAGCAGTTGGCTGTGATAAATGCAATCACACTGGTTATGCTGGTCAGATGGGAATATATGAAGCCATTTATAATGATGCAGAGATAGAAAAAATAATTCCCCTAAATCCAAGTGAGAGAGAAATTAAAAAAATCGCGGCTCATCAAGGAACATTAAATATGAGAGAAGATGGAATTGTTAAGGTCTTGAAAGGTATTACTTCGCTTGAAGAAGTCGGTGGTGCGGTTGATTTGATTGAGGAATAAAAAAACAGAGCCCATAAATGAGCTCTGCTGTTAGTTTAAACAAAATAAAATTTTATTCTTCTATCTCTTCTGTTGCTTCTGTTGCTTCTGTCTCTTTGGGTTTATAAGCCGGTGATGAACCTGAGCTTCCCCTGACACCACCTGCAGTTTTTATGTCAGTCTTGATAGTTTGAGTTCGTTTAAATTTCTCATAAAGACGACACTGTTTAACCGTAGTACGTGCTATAACATCGAAACCAGTCCCATCAGCTAATTTTATTCGCGCGTTTCCTTTTAGTTTAAAAGATGAATCATTCAATTTAACGAAAATTAACCTAAACGATTCATCGGCAACATCGAATTTAAATCTAACTGTTTGAGGAAGTCCGCTTAAGTCATAATCAATTACTTCTTCCGGGTGGCAAGACGTATACGGCTGAATTATCCTCTTAAATTTTGTAAAATCATCATCGACGCCATTACTACCATCTGCTGTTCCTGCAATTATTTTACTCGTGCCCGGCATTGTATCCAAGGTAATAAATGATTTGTTGTAAAAAACCATTTTCATGAAAGCGTCATTAAAATCTTTCACGGTAAGATAAGAATCCCTCTTTATATACTTACTTATCTTAAACACCGTCAGAGTGGGAACTACAGGGGCATCAATTTGTTTCCGTTTGGTGACCTTTTGGGGTGGATCACATCCTGTAATCAACATCAACCCTATAAAAAATAGGGGAATTAGGGTAATCAGACTGTTTTTTTTCATTTGGTTTCCTTTCTTTTAAGGGTTTGTTTTTATTTTATTTTGTTTATTGTAATTTATTTAGAACTTCAATTTTTATATTTTTTATCATTATACACTATAAGAATAAATAAGTCAAGGGAAGAAAATACCCCCTCCGGATTAAACCGAAGGGGGTATTTTTTTAAAAAAACATAAATCTCTAAACAATC
>CAZIFF010000027.1:0-7447 GCA_964538345.1 uncultured Candidatus Saccharibacteria bacterium | reverse complement strand
ACCTCTGACATCGTCAACGTCAATGACGCGCTCTACCAACTGAGCTAACCGCGCATAATTTTGCTTTGAATTTACCTTAATATTGATTTTATACTATTTGCGTTATCTACCAAAACAGCATAACCTCGCATATTTTTTATTTTAAACTTACTAACTCTGCATTATCTACCAAGACAGCGTAACCTCGCATATTTTTTTATTTTGAATTTAATTTGCCAATTATACAGTGTTTGCGTTATCTACCAAAACAGCATAACTGCGCTAAATTTACTCCCAAATAATACCCCAAAAAGCTGATTTTTGGAAGATGTGACAAAACTGCTTCATAAAGGTATATTGATAGTGGAAAAAAATAAAAGATACATGACAGTTATTTTGGCATTACTGATGGATATTACTCCTGACTATGTTACTTGTACTACTAATATTTCCGCAATGGTTGACCTGGAATCTGGAAAAATCGTGGACAAGCTAAAGGCAGACAAAAACATGCATTATTGTAATTATCTTAATTTCGATTACTTAGCAGGAAAAGTAGTTGAATGGGAAGAAAACCTTGATCTGTTCAAAGAAGATGTTCTCCCTGAATCTTGCTGGAACAATGAGTATAATCTTATAATAGTTCACCCAAGCTTTGAAGAACCTGTAGGTGAATTTTTAGAAAGATTAAGTTTGATTAGGGGGTTTGAAGTCGGCGGGATTTATTTTACAGAACAAGAAGATGATGAACATCTTGATTACCATCCTTTTTCATTACCCGTAAAACAGAAGATTTCTTATAAGTCAAACTAAAGCCCCAACAGGGGCTTTTTCTTTTTTCATATGAATTGTTTTTCCTAATTCGCGCGAATAGGCGAATAGATTGAAATATTTTTTAATAATATTTATATGGGCACATTCGTACGAATGGGTAAATAAGAAAAAATAATGAAAATATTTAGCGGGGGAAAATGTCGGTCAATTCATCACTGCGATAAAAGAGTGTGCCGAGTTTACCAAAAGAATAATTGCTTCCACCGATAGTGATGATTGAGCCGGCAATTTTTGGATCTGCGTTTGGGTGTGATGCTTTGAATCCGATGTTGAATAGCGTTACGACAACTTCTGGATTGTCTTTGATATCAAAACCAGCCTTTGCCCACTGTGCTTCGATTTCTTTGATAAACAACGCCGTGTAGAGATATGAATAATAGTGATCATGTGAATTGGTCAGACGGTCGTACAAGACTTGGTCTTTGTTCGCACCTTCGTCATATGTAATCAAATCAGCCATGCCGTCTCCTGGATAGAAGTCAGAACTTGGATCGTTGGCGAAGTTTTCAATGTCACGAGCAGTATCTTGTTTGATACCAGAAATACCCAAAGAGAATTTGGTGAGGGAACTCAAAATCTTGAGTGGTTCAAAGTATTTTTTGAAACTTTCTCTGTTGGCAGTGAAATAGCGTAGTTGTTCAGGTGTGACAACAGATGCAATCATTCGAGGATTCACGCCAGTTTGTTCGGCGACTTTTTTGATAACCAATTCATCTTTGGTCAATCCACCCTTTACGACTTCCCATTCAGTCGTTTCGTTCCATGCACAAGCAAGCGGGGCCTTGCCCGCATCGTTTTTGAGACACTCATTTTCGGTAGTAATTGTCGGCACTTTGCCAAACGACGCATTGCGGTCTTTGCTACTACCACGGACGTTGGTCAGTCCCAATTGCATCCCAACGAAGACTGCGGTGAAGACAATACCGATTACAGCAAATACCAAAATAACTGCCATTCCAATTTTTCGAGACCATTTTTTCATATGAGTAGGATACACTAAAAAAAGAAACAGGGGAATGTGTTTAATTTATTTATTTGACAAACATATAAATAGTTGATATTATATTTTCGGAAAAAAGCTTTTTAGAAAAATGGAAACTTCAATGAAATTACCTGAGATTTTTGATTACAGTAAGGCACAGAGTGAAATTCGATACATCTTTGCTGTGAGTATACTGTCTTTTAGAAAAATAGTGACCCTCATATTAAAGCACGAGCATGGTGTATCGTTATCTGAAGAGTGTTGGCAGGAAACTATTATCAACTACAATGGACTAGATTCTGTGAGCGTTGAATTTCCAACAGGTGATACTGTTGGGTCTAAAATGCTTAAATGTGAAATTACAAATTCAGGACATATACACTTTTCTCTTCATGTACTTGATGATCGAGGTGAAAATACAACACCAAGATTTGCATGGGAAAAAATGCATAAGGAGCCTTTGAATCAACGTTTTGCTGCAGAAGGTTACTGGCAATCTCTTGAAGAATTTTCAGCGTATCTATCAAAAATCGCTGATGTTTTGAAGAAATAAGAATGCTTCTTTAGAAATGGGATATATAATATATCCCATTTTTTTTATTTTGTGAGACTAATTGTATCATCTGCACGAACTTTGACTGATCGTGTAATGGATCTGAGGTGGGACTGGGTTTATGTGCAAAGAGTGATCAGGTATTCAACTTGACATTATAATATATTTATGCTACTATTATAATAGTTCTTTTAAAGATGTTTTTCTTCCAATTTTGTGGAATTTGTGTATATCATGATTGGTATATAGAAACTCCATAAAATCGGAGTAAAAATGAAAAGTATAAAATTTTTTGCGAGTCTTGGTGTTCTCGCAGGCTACAGCCATAATAACACCAATGTTGATTTAGAGTCAGCATTAAAAATTGCAGGTAAAGCGTGGCAAAACGCCGCCGGTAAAATTTTTAAAGACACAGAGGTTTATGTTTCGGCTGTGATTATCCCAAGCGTGACGGTGTATAACCAAGACTGGGGCTGCCCTGAAGGCGGGGAAGTCACTGTATTCATTTCAGGGGAATGTAACCCCCAATATACTGCCCTTGATAAATACAAGGAAGCAGTAAAAGAAACTCTGCGGGCGACCGCAGAAACATTGGGTCAGTCAACGACCCAGCTCACCTTTCAAGAAGTCGATTTTGAACACATCGACTTCCGTAAAGTAGAAGCATAAATTATACTTCTACAAACAAAAACAATCATGTCTTATGACCACTGATTGTTTTTTTATTTTGTGGTCACAAGTATTTTTCAGTAGAAAAATCTCGCGAATCTTACAGATTCTGTACACCTTTTGGATATATAGTTTCGCAAGCTCACAATCTATCGCAAAAGGTCTTGCAAAAGTGTCCCACACTTTTTCACCCTGCTCGTGGCATTTTGTCATAGTGTTCCAAAATGCAACACTGCGCCTTCACCACGTAGCAAAAAATCCCAAGTAATTGGGATTTTTTGTCGTGGTGAAGTAATTATATCATTTGCGCGAACTTTTTTCCAAACAAATGACTAATCGCACATCCGTGCGCTGAAGCGCCTCCACGCGAAGCGTGGAGCTTTCCCAAAGGGAAAGTACGGATATGCGAATACAATGCGGACTCGGTTTTGCGAAAGCATCTTTCTGGGGAAAGGATTTCGCAAAACCTCGGCTACTAATTTTTTGAAATTCGGCGGGGTTTCGGATTGGGTTTTCGCGTGCAGGAGGGGTCTGGGGAGGAATGCGCGCGGGGCTTTGGGAATGGAAAAAATACTCTAAAAATGCTAAAATAAATTTGCTTATGAACGAATCATTTTCGCAACCAAATCAAGAAAAAAATCTTGCCTTAGAAAGACAAGAGGCTGTTAAGTTGCATAATGAAATTTTAAAAGAACAAGAAAGTTTGCCCGATACAGAAAAACAGGAAGCTACTGACAAAGTAGCTGAAATGTCTACTCTCCGTGAAAAAGTTGGCAATATTGATAAATACAAAGATTTAGCAAAACCATTTAATGACCAGTATTATTACCGCGTAGGTGATATTTCTAGTGTAGAAAAATTAAATAAAGAAAAGGAAAAAATTGATACAGAGGTTGAAAAAGTAAAATCAGTAATTGAAGAGACGGCAAACAAACTTAACGAATTAAGACAAAAACTTGGAATGGAGCCAACGACTGATATTCCATCTCTTGATATTAAAAAAGAAAGATTGCCATATCTTCTTAAGATACAAAGTGATTTGGAAAATAAATTAAATTCTGAAACAAAAAAGCAAGAAGTTGTGAAAAGTGAGAATCTTGAGCAAGGTCGTCTTGAGGAAAAATTTCTTAAAAATAGTTTGGAAGAGTTATCTCAAACATTACGAAAAATGGTTGGCAATGAAGATTCTTTTGGTTTTAAAATAATTGCATCTGGACTGGAAGATTTTTCAGACATGGATGATTTAAAATTGAAGTTATCTAAAATTGTAATTTCCGCTGAATCTTTTGCAAAAAATGGGTTGAAAGATAATTTGGATGCTCTGCATGACGATGCTATGAAGTTTAGTCAAATAGAAGCATCTCTTCGTAATTTACCATCAAAAATAAAGAGCGAGGAGGAGAGAAAAGAGTTTGGGCAATTTATCTCAAATGTGGCAGGTAAAATTAGCGAAGTTACTTCTTTTATAAGATTAAAAGCTAGTAGATTGCAAGACTATCTTAATGTCAAATGATTCAATAATTAATTATGACTGAACAATTTTTTAAAAATGAAAATAATTTAGATCAAGAAAAAATTAAGAATTTTTCTAATTTTGTGCAAAATGGCAGAAAAATTTTTAATGTATTTATTGAACTTAGTGAAAATAAAATTTCTATTGATGAAGCAAGAAATACCATTTCTAGTTTTTTAAAGGAATCTAAAAAATATTCCGTAGATGATATGGAAAATCTTTATAAAGAAGTTTTATTGAAATCTGAAAAAACAAAGGAAATTACTGACAATGTTCTTTTTCACTCAATTTCACTTTTGAATAAAAATTATGTAAGTGAGACTGATTTAGTAAAGGATTTTACAAACAAAACAATGGAAAGTTTAAAGGGGGTTATGCGATCAATTAACAAAGACATTGAGAAGCAAAATTCTTCAAACACTGAGATCGAAAATAACAAAAATAAATTATTGAAAATTAACCAAGAGCTTCTCGACTTCTTTGATACCGGACATCCTTCAATGAGAGACTCTCATTTTGAGAATTCAAAAGAAGATTTTTTAAACAGTTTTAAACATCATTATGGCGCTCTACTTAACAATGAAGAAAATATCTTGGAGTTTTGGCATCCTTCTCTTTTAAATAAAGTATCCACTCCTAATGCTTCAAAAAATCAAGAAGAAGTTTTTGACCTACTAAACAAGAAGCTGGATGAAGAATTAAATGTTGTTAATTCACCGATTACTACCGATGATTATTTTGAAAAACATACCCGCAAAGACGCACAGGAATTTATTATTAAAACAATACAACTTGCAGAAAAAAATAAAAATATACAAGAAAAATGTTTTGCTTATTTTGATACTTTTTTGAAAAAATTCAACTTAAATACACAAGACATATTTAATCCTTGGTTTACAAATGAAAAAGAGATAAGTGAGTTAATAACAGAAAGGCATCTAGAAAAGATGAATGAACTTGAGGATAGCAGGCCAGGATCTGTACGAATTCTTTTCGATGAATTTGGTATTGCCTTGTTTGGTAAATATCCTGTTGAAGTATTGATCGACCAATTCGACCAACGAGATAGCGACCTCAAATATGGAGTTTTTGCCACCTCTCATGAAAATTCGATAGATGCTCTTGCAAATGAAGAAGAATTTTTAAATTTTGCTTTTTTGAAACAAAACAACGTAGCTTTACGGTTTTTTGAGTTTCAAAATGCGTTTGGTTTATTTCGTCGCTTGAAAAAACTGGATGAAAGATACGGCAAACAAAACAAAATATCTTTTGGTATAATCAATGCACATGGTGCTGATGAGGGAAAAAGTATGTTACTAGGTGGAAGTCAGAAAGATATCGCAGAGGAAAAAGATTTAACTACTGACCGCATTAATGCTATTACTTCAGTTTTTGATGAAAATCCAAACTTCCTGTTTCTTTCTTGTGATACCGGTAAAGAAAACAGTTTTGCTTCATCTTTTTCTAAAATGACTGGTGCCACAGTAATTGCTCCAAATAAACCAACAATTTCTGCGGAAGGGAAAATTGTTTTTGTTGAGGAAAATGGGCATATCGTCCCTAAGCCTGTTGATGAAAATAAAGAGATATATAATACATTTGGTCAGAATAAGGAATAATTTATGGATTTATCATGGTTTAAAAATTTGATCGGCAATTTAACTATAAAGTCTGAAAAGATTAACTCACCGACAGTTAAAATAAAGCAAGATATAGAAAATAAAATTGATAAAGCAATTATTTATCAAGGACTTTCTTATACAGAGGCAAAAGATTTAGTCGAATCAGTTATTGACCAAAGATTAATGGTTTTTAAAAATGAGGCAAAAGAAGAATACCGACTTAGAACTCAAGAGTTTGGAAATATTCTTAAAGAGAAATTATCTACTCTACCCGAAGAAGAAATTTTAAAACTAAAAGAACCAGATACACAAATGGCTTTATTGGAAGCTGCAACTATTAGCGGACGTAAACAGAATCCTGAACTTAGAGCAGTATTAGCAGACTTAGTTATAAACCGTATAAAAAATGATCAAAGTGGAAAAGAGGAATTAAAGAATATTGTATACAATGAAGCAATTACTACTATTGGCAAAATTACCTCTGATCAATTAAAAATTATTACACTTTGTTATTTATTAAGATATGTTTCTTTTTTGAACATTAACTCTTGGGAGGCGTTTAAAAATTATTTTGTAAAAAACATTTCTCCCTTTATAGATTTTAATAATACAGATTCTCAATTTCAACACATAGAATACGCAGGATGTGGAAGTATTGGAATAGGGTCATGGAATCTTGATCAGATTTATCAACAAGAATATTCCTTTCTATTTCAGAACGATATAAACGAAGAAGAAATTAACAATCTTTCACTCCCCGAAGATTTAAAGGTAAAAGTTATTGGTAAAAATGAAAAGGAAAACTTGTTTATCCGATTTAGAAATAAAAATTCTATTGAGGATTACATTAAAAAAGAATCCATTGAACCTGATATTGGAACTAAGATAAAGAGTCTATTTGAAAATAAGATTAAATCTACTGGAGAGGTAAGAAAAGAAATTGAAGATAAGGTTGATGTTGGGAAAAAAGTTTTTGAGATTTGGGATAAAAATTTAAAGCATTTAAATCTAACCTCGGTTGGTATTGCTATTGGAGCAACTTACTTTGAGCAAATTGTTGGGGAAAAAATAGATATAAATATTTGGATTAACTAGGGAGTGCATCCATGCGCGCGAATGGGTGGGATAGTCCGCCTGTATTCAGGCGGACTGGGTCAAGCGCATTTGTATTCCGCCTCGGGCATTTCCGCTATGAGCGTCCATGGCTAAAGGATGAGCGCCGAAGTTATATAACTCACAGAAGTTTAGTAGCGAAAGCGACACCACGAACATAAATATGCAAAGCGTAGAGTGGG
>CAZIFF010000026.1:0-7501 GCA_964538345.1 uncultured Candidatus Saccharibacteria bacterium | reverse complement strand
TACAGACGTTATGGTGGTAGAACACGGTTCAATTAAATGCAGAAGTTCTATAAAAATCGGCTCACAAGACTTTATTGAATTTGTTGCCAACTCTTGTTCTGTATCTGCTGGCACAGCTTTATCTACTATGGAAATGATGACCCGAGGTGATTTAAAAGAAAATTGTAAACCAGAAATAGAAGAAAAGATGACAAATAAACAAAAAGAGTGGATAAACGCTATATCTACTGAATTGTCACATAATCAAGGCCTAAATATACCTTCAAAAGTGTTCTTGGGCACAAATTCGACTGTATCAAATATATTTTTGAAAACCTTAAATAATCCAAATTTGAGACAAAACCTATTTTCATCAGAAAAAGACCCATCTATAATGGTGTTTAACAATCAACATTTTAAAAACAATATTTCTTATAAAGAAAATGTAGACTCTGATATATTTATTACCATAAACGCTATCTCACTAGACAAAGAATCCTAGTCTTGTGATAAGATTGATAGATATAAAGTTATGCAAGATATAGTACCACCAACAAAAAGAAAAAGTATTAGAGATATACCTTTACCAGATGGTAGGGTGAGAGTACAAAATAATTTTAATAATGTTAACAATGATATAGACATGACAGCTAAAGAAAGAAAGGAGGAAGTCTTTGATACAAGTTTTGCGAAAAACAATAAAAATGGAAAGAAGAAATTAATTTTTATAATCTCAACTGTTTTGGCAGTTGTTTTAATTGCTTTCTTTTCAAGAAGTCATGCAAAAATTTATGTTGAATCAAAAGAAATATCTCAAAATGCAAACGTTACAACAGCTATCCAATTTTCTCCAATTGAATTATCTGTAGAAAAAAACGTATCAATAAAAGCTACAGGCGAAGAAAAAGTTACTCAAAAAGCCGCTGGTAAAATTACAATTTACAATGAATACGAAGAACAAGAGCAAAGATTACTAAAAGATACTCGATTTGAATCATCAAATGGTTTGATTTACAGAATTCCGTCATCAGTAGTTGTTCCTGGGTTAAAGAGAGATGAAAAAGGTAATGTTGTTCCTGGAAAGCTAGAAGTTGAAGTTGTAGCTGATCAGGCTGGTGAAAAATACAACATTCCAGCGGGGAAGTTTACAGTCCCTGGTTTCAAGGATTTGCCTCAATTCAATAGTTTTTACGCAGTTTCAACCAATCAAATCTCAGGAGGTTTTGATGGTATAAGAAAGGTAATTTCAGAGTCAGACAGGCAAAATGCAGAGTCTTCTTTGAAAAAGCAGCTTGAGGACCAATTAATTCAAGATGCTAAGTCAAAATCTAATGAAAGCACTCTTGTTGTGGCTGATGAATCAATGATTGTATACGAAATAATGCCAGACAAAGTAGACGGGGATCAGGTTTTGGTTTCAGCTAAAGGCACAATAAAAGCTCCTTCTTTTGATGCGATGATATTTGGAAATAGTATCGCCGCTGCAGTAATTCCTAATTTTTCAACTAATGAAAATGTAGTAATAAATAATGTGGATAAACTTAAAATTTTACTAACACCAACAGAATCAGATGCTACAAAAATGAATGTAGAAATATCTGGAAGTATAGATTTTGTATGGAAAAATAATTACGAATCTTTGAAGCAATCTTTGTCTGGTACTGACAAAGACAATATTCAAGAAATACTAGATATTTATCCAGGAATTACACGTGCTACAAGTATTGAAATTAGACCAATATGGTCTGGAAAATTCCCTAGTGATATTTCAAAGATAGAAGTCATTGACGAAGCTATCTAAACTGTTACTATCTATAGATTCTTAATGAATAAACAACCACAAGATAATTCTAATAATGAAAAAAAGGGTGTTAACGGTACTGTTATTGAGGCTTTACCAAACACCCTTTTTAAAGTTCTTTTAGAAGACGGTTCTGAAAAACTGGCTTTTCTTGCTGGTAAAATGCGCATGAATAGAATCCGTGTCTTGGTCGGAGACAAGGTGAGTATGGAGATCGATCCATACGGAGGTAAGGCCAGAATCTTTAAAAGATTGTAAGGGGGCTTTACTCATTTAAAACTATTTGATAGACTAGCCAATCGTAATGAGAATACAAGGTATAACACTTCCAGATAAGAAACGAATGGAGATAGCTCTGACAGCTATTTATGGTATTGGGCGTCCTTTAGCTCACAAGATTCTTGATGAAGCAAAAGTAGATTACAGCACAAAAGCTAGTGATGTTACAGCTGATCAAGAAAATACTATTAGAGCTATAGTTGATCGTTTAAAGATCGAGGGAGATTTAAGAAGAGAGATTTCTTCAAATATTAAAAGAATGAAAGATATTGGTTCATATCGTGGTTCTAGACACATTAAAAAATTACCTGTTCGTGGTCAAAGAACAAAGACAAACACAAGAACTCTACGTGGTAACGTAGTAAAGACCATGGGTTCTGGTAAAAAATCAGTAGATAAGAAATAATTATGGGAAAAAAACGAATTGTTAAACAAGGTAGTAACGAAGATTCAGGAAAGGCTGGAGCAGCTAAGCGACTTCCAAGAAAGAAACTTGAAAAAGGTATTCTTTATGTTCAATCAACATACAACAACACTCAAGTGTTACTTACAGATCCAAAAGGTAATGCTGTGATTTCTTCATCATCAGGAGCTCTTGGATTCCGTGGCGCAAAAAAGGGTACTCCTTTCGCAGCTGCAAAAGTAGGTGAAGTTTTGGCAGAAAAAGCCGAATTGTTAGGAGTAAAAGAAATTGATGTTGTTGTAAAAGGTGTAGGTTCTGGTCGTGAATCATCAATCAGAAGCTTTACTTCAAAAGGTATACAAATCAGAACAATTAAAGACGTTACACCTAAGCCATTCAACGGGCCAACTCGTCGAAAACCAAGACGTGTATAAAATATAAATATATGAAAATCGGACCAAAATACAAAATAGCAAGAAGATTAGGCGCATCAGTGTTTGAAAAAACTCAAACACCTAAATTTGCACTTCGAGCAGAAAGAAAAAACAGAAACGCTAAATCAACAAAACCAAAAGGAAAAACAAACTACGGAAAACAGCTTATAGAAAAACAAAGAGTTCGCTTTACATACACACTATCAGAAAAACAATTTTCAAATTACGTAAAAGAAGTTATTGAAAAGAACACTTCTACTCCTGCTGAAATGCTATTCTCTCTTCTAGAATCAAGACTAGATAGCGTTGTTGTTAGATCTGGATTTGTACCTACAAGACTAGCTGCAAGACAAGCTGTATCTCACGGACACATTACTGTAAACGGAAAGAGAGTTTCTATCCCGTCATTTAGATTAAAAGTTGGAGATGTTGTAGGTATGAGAGAAGGAAGTAAAAATAAAGGACTATTCCAAAACACAGCAGAAAGAGTTTCTGAAATTACAGCTCCAAATTGGATTAATTTAAATAAAACAACAATTGAAGCAGAAATCCAAGGTGCTCCAACAATGACACCTGGTGAACAAAGTTTTGACCTCCAAACAGTTATCCAATTCTACAAGCGTTAATAGTTGCGTTTTTGTCAAGAATAGGGTACAGTGTATTTACACAACGTTTAGGGTTTTATCAGTATAAGTAAATGAACAACAGGTAATATGTCTGATCAACAAATAGCGTTGCCATCAAAGCCAAAGATTGTTTCTGAACAAGGAACAGTTGGTGTCTATGAAATCGAGGGTCTTTATCCTGGATATGGACATACTTTGGGCAACTCATTAAGAAGAATTATACTTTCATCACTTCCAGGTGCAGCTGTAACACAGCTTAAAATCAAGGGAGTAAATCATGAATTTTCAACAATTGATGGTGTTAAAGAAGATGTTATTGCAATTATTTTAAATATCAAAAAAATTAGATTTGCACTTAACACAGATGAAGCTCAAGTAGTTACATTGAAGGTAAAAGGTCAAAAAGCTGTCACAGCTGGAGACATAACTCTTCCTTCACAAGTTACAGTAGCTAATCCGGACTTACACTTACTTACAGTTACAGATAAAAACGCAGAAATTGAAATTGAATTCACATTAGAACACGGCATTGGATACGTTCCAAAGGAAATGATTCACAGAGACCGCGTAGATGTGGGTACAATCGCTCTAGATGCCATTTTTGCCCCAATTAGACGAGTTTACTACGAAACAGAGAACATGCGTGTTGGAGACAGAACAGACTTCAATCGTCTAAGAATTTCAATTGAAACAGACGGAACAATTTCCCCAAAACAAGCTCTAGAAAAAGCTATCGAAATAATGATTTCACAATTGAAAGCCATTGTTGGTTTCAAAGAAGATTTATCACTAGAAGATCACGTTCATACACCAGTAGCTCCTGCTGAAGAAGAGGCAGAAAAATCAGATGATGGTGACATGGAAGATTTCCTAAAAACTAGAGTAGAATCTCTTGATTTATCAGCAAGAACAATCAATTCTCTTACAACAGCTGGCATTAGAACAGTTGGGGGATTAGCCCGAAAGAAAGAGGAAGATATCCTATCTCTTGAAGGAATGGGAGACAAAGGTCTTCAAGAAATCAAAAGAATATTGGGTAATCATGGAATTATCCTAAAATAGTCTTTACAAGACGCCCCGTCTACGATAGTCTATACCGCACCGATGAAACATCACGATTCAAAAAGAAAATTTGGTAGAGAAAAGAATCAATACAACGCATTGATGCGCTCTCTTGCTCGTTCTCTAATAAGAGATGAATCTATAATCACCACAGAAGCTAAAGCTAAAGAGCTTCGTCCTTATGTTGAAGAGCTTGTTACAAAAGCTAGAGAAAATGATCTATCTGCAAGAAAATTACTTACATCAAGACTTGGCAATGATAAAGAAATTGCAAAGAAGCTTGTGGAAGTTATTGCACCTCAATACATCGGCAGAAAAGGTGGTTATACAAGAGTTGTAAAATTACCAATTAGAATTAAAGATGCTGCAAAAATGGCGCAAATATCTTTTGTAAAATAATATGAAAATCATCGACGCAAAAGGAAAAAGCATTGGACGAGTTGCAACAGAAGCAGCGAAGTCTTTAATGGGTAAAGACAGAGCAGACTTTGAACCACATCTTATCCAAACAAGTGGAGTGCTTATTACAAACGCATCAAAGATTTCTATTGATGAAAAGAAAGTTGCTGGAAAAAGCAAAAAGCAATACCGAAGATACACAGGATACCCAGGTGGATTAAAATTTCAAACTATAAACCAAGTTGT
Source organism: uncultured Candidatus Saccharibacteria bacterium (assembly GCA_964538345.1). GTDB lineage: Bacteria > Patescibacteriota > Minisyncoccia > Phycocordibacterales > JAACPR01 > JAGOTN01. Next base: position 2,272 of record CAZIFF010000026.1, on the reverse strand, counting down.
TAAGAAGCATGGTTATACAGAGATATTCAAAAAAGCTATCAAAGGAATGCTTCCTGCAAACAAACACCGATCAGAGCTTATGAAAAAAATTGAAGTTACAGAATAAATAATATGTCAGCTACAAAAACAACAGAAAAATATATCGAAGGAATCGGAAGAAGAAAGGAATCTGTTGCTAGAGTTCGTATTGTTCCAGCATCAAAAAATACTTTTGTTATTAACGACAAAAACCTTGCTGATTATTTCAAAACAGAAACTCTACGAAGAACAGTAGAAGAAGCACTAAATGAAAAAGGAACTTATTCTGTAACAGTAAAAGTAAATGGTGGTGGTATTAGTTCACAAGCTGAAAGCGTTAGACTAGGACTTTCAAGAGCATTGGTTAAAGAAAATGCTGACACAAGAAAAGATCTAAAAGCAAAAGGTTTCCTAAAGAGAGATCCAAGAATCAAAGAAAGAAGAAAGTTCGGTTTGAAGAAAGCACGAAAGGCAGCACAGTGGAGCAAGCGATAAAAATGCCGTTTGTGCTAGAAAAAATATGCCTAGCGATAATAACGACAACATAAACGAAGCAACAGAAGAAGTTATTTACGATGCAGAAAATAATTCTGATAACACTTTTGACGCTGTAGATAAAATTAAAAAACTAAAAGAAGATTTAAAAACCTGCAAAGAAGAGCGGCAAGAATACTTAGATGGTTGGCAAAGATCAAAAGCAGATTTTTTAAATATTAAAAAAAGAAGTTCAGAAGAAATTTTAGAAGTTAGAGAAAGAGCCGCTGAAAATTTTATTTTGGATTTGTTGCCAGTTTTAGACAGCTTCGATATGGCATTCAAAGACAAAGCTGCATGGGAATCAGCGCCCGCACAATGGAGAAAAGGTATTGAATATATACACACTCAAATTCTGTCTTTATTAGAAACTAATCAAGTTAGAGTTTTAAACCCAGCAGGAGAGGTTTTTGACCCAAATATGCACTATTCTGTTTCTAATATTAAAGTTGAAGATACTAATTTAGATGGAAAAATTATTGATGTAATTTTAAAGGGATATCAAATAAAAGATCGCATTATAAGACCAGCTCATGTAAATGTAGGCACATCAGAGGCCTAGACTTTACAAGAACCCGCATTTTATTTTAAAATGCTTTTCGCTTATAAGTTAACTTGAAAAATATATGGGAAAAATCATCGGTATAGACTTAGGAACAACAAACTCAGCTGTAGCCTTCGTAGAAGGTGGTGAACCAAATATTATTGAAAATGCCGAAGGAAATCGTACAACTCCTTCTATTGTGGCAATTTCAAAAACAGGTGAAAGACTTGTTGGTCTCACAGCAAAAAGACAAGCTGTAACAAATCCTAAAAATACTGTGTTCGGTATAAAAAGATTTATTGGTCACGCATTTGATGAAGCTTCTGTAGCAAAAGACAAAGAAACAATTCCTTATGAGATTTTAAAATCTTCAAACGGAGGTGTGGAAATAAAAATGTCAGATAAAAATTATCGTCCAGAAGAAGTATCTGCGATGATTTTGCAAAAGTTAAAAAGAGATGCGGAAGCAAAGCTTGGAGAAGAGGTTACTGAAGCAGTTATTACAGTGCCTGCTTATTTTAATGATGCACAAAGACAAGCCACAAAAGATGCTGGAAAAATTGCAGGTCTCGATGTGAAAAGAATTATCAATGAACCAACAGCAGCCGCTCTTGCTTATGGTTTCAACAATAAAAAAGATGAGAAGATAACAGTATTCGACTTTGGTGGAGGTACTTTCGACGTATCTGTGCTTGAAGTAGGTGATGATGTTATTGAAGTAAAATCAACAGGTGGAGACTCACATCTTGGAGGAAAAGATATTGACCAAAAAATCATTAGATGGATTGCAGAAGAATTTAAAAAACAATCCGGTCTAGATATTTCCGGTGACGCTCTTGCAATGCAAAGACTTTATGAAGAAGCAGAAAAAGCAAAAATAGAGCTTTCAACAGCACAAGACACTGAAATAAATATTCCTTTCATTACATCAGGTCCAAATGGTCCAGAGCACTTAGTATTGAAAATGTCTCGAGCAAAATTGGAGGAATTAACTCGTGAATATGTAGATCGTGCAATTGAAATCACAAAAAGAACAATTGAAGCTTCTTCATTTAAAATTTCTGATATTGATAATGTGATTTTGGTTGGAGGACAAACAAGAATGCCTTTAATTCAAGAAGAAGTTAAAAAACTTTTTGGAAAAGAACCAAATCGATCAATCAACCCGGATGAAGT
>CAZIFF010000025.1:0-8008 GCA_964538345.1 uncultured Candidatus Saccharibacteria bacterium | reverse complement strand
CTGAATCATTTGGGTCAGAGATGTAACTACTTCCTGTACCAGTAGTTACTTCATCATAATCTGTAAGTCCATCATCGTCGGAATCATTATCATTTGGACTAGAATCATATCCGCCAGGAGAAGTACCATTTACCTCATCTCCATCGTTTAAACCATCATCGTCGGAGTCAGAGTCGTGTGGGTTTGTTACATATTTTATTAATTAATAAAAATGATAGAGATTTTAACCAAACAAAAAAACGTTTGTTTGGTGTTTTTTATGTTTTGTTAGCGTTAGTTGGATCTGTTGAAGATGAGTTAACTTCGTAAGCATCAGAAAGCCCGTCATCATCTGAATCTGAGTCGTTTGGATTTGTGACATAAGCACTTCCCGTGCCAGAAGTTACTTCATCGTAGTCATCTAAACCATCATCATCGGTATCTGTATCATTATGATTTGTTGAGTGAGTTAAAATTTCCTCAGCATCAGTAAGACCGTCACCATCAAGGTCTGCGTTGGTTAGTGGGTCGGTAAGATATGTAAGCACCTCACCTCCATCAGTAAGACCATCATCATCTGAATCAGCATCGATAGGGCTTGTAAGATAAGTGTTTACCTCATCTCCGTCTGGAAGAAAATCATCATCTGAATCAGAATCATTTGGATCTGTTAGATGTATGTTTGTTTCATCATCATCTTCAAGGCCATCACCGTCGGAATCGGCAGCAGAAACTTTAATGGGAGAAAAAACTAAAATTGTTACAATAAGAAGTGGTATGATTTTTTTAAAATAATCAGATTTCACTTAATTATTTTAACATTTTTATACGATTTTTTATAATCAATTTTGGGGATAAAAACATCAAAAAAAAGCTTATGAATAAAGCCTTAGATACAAGACTTGGCTTTAAAATATTCTGTAGCAGTCGGAGAAGAACCTGCTTTTATTTCAGCTACTCTTGGGGCTCCTAAAATAGCAGTAAAGCACGCTTCTTGTTCTGGAGTTATTGATGATGGAATACTTGCAGGATCAACACCAAAAGTCTCTAATGTTTTTTCTTGAGTATCAGAAAGTAATGGATTTTTGTCTTCGTTATTTGTATTTGTTTCTACAGATTCTGGAGAATCAAACAATATTGGTTTTATGTTATAAGGATCTACAATAAAAAGATAAATTGAAGCAATTATTATTCCTGCAAAAATTAATCCTAGTATAACGAGTATGGTATTTATAGTTTTTTTCATTAAGGTAATGATACCATGTATGAATTTTAAATGTGCCCTTGCCAGGAATCGAACCCAGAATTACCCCTTAGGACGGGGCAGTTATATCCATTTAACTACAAGGGCTCTTTTGTTAGATTAACAAATAATATATAAAACAAAAATACACAAATCATGTGCAAAACAATTTGTGTATTTTTGTTTTTAGTAATGTTTATTGAATTCCTAGAAGCTCTTTTAGTTTTGGTTCATCAAAACCAACAACAATTGAATTTTCAATATCGATAACTGGCACTCCCATTTGACCAGACTTCTCTACCATCTCATTTCTTAAAGTTTCATCTGCTGAAACGTCTAATTCTTTGTATTCTACATTATTTGCTTGAAAAAACTCTTTTGCCATTTTGCAATATTGGCAAGTTGGAGTTGTATAAATTAAAACATTCTTCATAACTGATTATCTTACTTAATAAACGCTAGAAAATTTTACCACACTATAAAAAATACACTATTGAAACCAAGAACCAATTGTGGTGAAAAATTTATTAACAAAACCTTTATTTTCTTCTGTATCAACCTCTTTTTCTTCTTCATCAACTATAACAATCAATTTCTCACCATCTTTTGCAACATCATATTTTGAACGAATTTCCTCCTCAACACCAGTCTCTGTATTTAATCTTTGAATTTTTTTCTCAATCGAATTTTTTCTTTCTTGCAAAGCAATCAATTCTGCTTCAACGGCAATTTTTTGTTTATGACTATATGAAGATTTCATAAAAATAATCCAAGTGCCTTTTAAAACAAAAAATAGTATTACCAAAAGAAGTATTAAAACTGGAATAGAATAAATCTTTTTCCACATTTTTCTTTTTTGAGAAAATTCTCTCATACTTGAATTTTAACTAACATTAGTGCATTATAGCAATGTTATGTCACTATTATTTCATCAAAAAAGCCGAAAGACCATTAAATTTATATTCAGTATATTGGCTGTTCTGGTAGCAGTTTCTATGGTTCTTCTATACGCTCCAGGATTCTTCCTTTAATTAGTCGTTATTCTTCATCATTTTCAAGAAAATATCTTGAGTGATATGCACTTTTCCTCTTTCTTGCATTTTCTTCTTTCCTTTCTTTTGTTTTTCACGAAGCTTCATTTTTCTAGTGATGTCACCTCCATACATATGAGCTGTCACATTTTTCTTTAAAGCAGAGAGAGTTTTTGAAGAGACAATTCTTCCCGCAGCTTTTGCTTGGATTTTTGTCACGAACATTTGTCTTGGCAAAATATTATAAAGTCTTTCAACCATAGCTTCCGCTTCTTCTTGTAATCGTACATAAGAAACTATTCTAGTAAAAGCGATAACTGGCTCTTCTGCTAAAAGTAATTCTAGTTTTATAACGTTCGCAGATTTAAATTCTCCAATCTCATAAGAAAGCGAAGCATACCCTGAAGATGCACTTTTAATTTCATCAAAAAAGTTTCTCATCAATTCACGAAGTGGCATTTCAACATTCAAAGCATTTCTAGAACTACCTAAATTTTCTGTAGCACCAATCACAGCTTCATGTTTAAAAAGTATTTTCATTAAATCACCCACATATTCAGGCGGAGTAATTATTCTCATTGAAACCCACGGCTCTTCAACTTCAGCAACATCGCCATGATCTGGAAAAAGTGCAGGAGAATAAATTGTTTTAAGGTCTCCACGCTTCGTTAGAACTCTGTATGTAATAGAAGGCAAAGTCACTACTAAATCTAATTGAAACTCTCTACGCAATCTTTCAGTAATAATTTCAAGATGAAGCATTCCCAAAAATCCACATCGAAAACCTCTACCTAATGTTCCAGAAGATTCTTCTTCAAATGTATATGATGAATCAGATAATTTTAATCTCAAAAGTGCTTGTCTAAGCAAATCAAAATCATCCTGACTTTCAGGAAAAATACTTGCCCACACCACAGGCTTAGGCGCCGCATATCCAGGGATTGCCTGCATTTGATTTCCTGGCTTGATAACAGTATCTCCAACAGATGCCACTCCTGGTTCTTTGATACCAGTCACTATATATCCAATCTCTCCAGCTTTCAGAGATTCTACCGCAACTTCACCTGGCTTAAAAACACCAACCTCCAAAGAATTAAAATCCCTACCAGCAATTTTAAAATGCAATGAAGATGCTTTACTTGTGCTTCCATCAAGAACACGAATAAAAATAATTACACCTTTATGATTTGAGTATTGAAAATCGAAAATCAAAGCTCGAAAATCTTTTGTCTCTAAACTTTCAGTTTTAGGTTCTGGAACTCTTTTAATAATTTCATCCAAAAGATTTGAAACACCTTCTCCTGTTTTTCCAGAAGTTAAAATAATTTCTTCTGGTAAACATTCCAACAAATCACACACTTCACTTTTCACTTCATCAATTCTTGCAAGTGGAGAATCTACTTTGGATAAAACAGGAATAATCTTTACACCCATTTGTCTTGCTGTTTCTAGAGTAGTTAAAGTTTGAGCTTGAACCCCCTGTGTCGCATCAACTAAAAGTATTGAACCTTCCACAGCTTTTAGCGCACGAGAAACTTCATAAGAAAAGTCGATATGCCCCGGAGTATCAATAAGATTCAAAATATACTTTTGACCTTTTGATTCGTATTCCATGCGCACTGGACGCATTTTAATTGTGATACCACGCTCTCTTTCAAGCTCCATATCATCAAGCACCCTGTCTTGCATTTTGCGCTTTTCGACAGTTTTTGTAACTTCAAGCATCCTATCAGCAAGGGTAGATTTGCCGTGATCAATGTGAGCTATTATAGAAAAATTTCTGATATTCTTTAAATCCATATAAGTAAGAGCATACTAGCAAAATTAAAGCTCTTCTTCCACTGCCACAATTTTTGAACGCCAAAATTTTGAATGCAGGGTTTTTCCAACGGTTTTTATTTCTTCATTGCCAATTAAAATTAATACGAGTATTCCAGCAAAAATTCCTATGCTTCCAGAGAAAAATCCTTGAGAGAATATTCCTAATGTAGTATTTAAATCAAAAACATCATCAAAAACTTGGAGCAATAAATAAGTCACATATCCCATGATTATAGAACTTGATGTTGTGTGAAAAATCGAACGCCACAAAACATCTGAGAAGCAACAAAATCTTTTATCAAAAGAAATCCAAAGTAAAATCAAATTTAAAATTTGCCCAAGTGAAAACGCAATTGGCAAAATCAAAACAATGCTTCCTGAATTATTTGAAACACGCATCACTTCTTCTAAAAATGAAACGAAATATGGTGATGTTTGATATAGATGATAAAAAACAAAAACAAAAGCGACAGTTGAAGCGACTGAAATGCTGGCGAAAAGAAGCGGCCGCGCGGTCTCCCCGGTAGAGTAATATCCGCGCACGAAAAGCAAGATTAGACTTTGGGCAACCGCAGAAATTACAAAGAGTGCAAGCGCGGCCGCCACCAATCTAGTATCACTCCAACTAAATTCTCCTGAACCTAAAATTGTTCTCACAATTTGCGCACGTAAAACAATAAATAAAACAGTAATTGGAATTGACCAAAAAATTATATGCCTTGCCGCACGCACAATATATTGAACAAATTCTTTCTTCTCTCCATTAGCAAAAAGTTTAGCCAATGTAGGAAAAGCGGCCATTGAATAACTTGCTCCAATAATTGAAAGTGGTATTGATTGTAGATTAAATGCCAAATTAAAAATTGCCACAGAACCAGTGACCATCATTGCAGCAAGTGCAACCATTATCAGAATTGAAATTTGATTTCCAGCAAGTGCTACAGTTCTCGGTAAAGAAAGCATCAGAACTTCTTTAATTATTTTCCAATCTGGATTAAAAGTAAATTTTGGAAAAATCTTTTCTTTTAATAAAGTCGGAATTCCAATTAACATATGTAATAAAGCACCCAAAACAACTCCCCATGCTAATCCAGGTAAACCAATTGTCGGATAGAAATACAATAAACCAATAATGATTCCCAGATTATAAAGAATCGGACTTAATGCATATATAAAAAACTTTTGAAAAACTTGCACATAACTCATATAAAAACCAGAGAAAGAAAGAAAAATTGTTTGTAAAAGTAATATACGAGTAAGTTCAATAAGCTGATCTCCTAAACCAGAAGAAAAAATATTTGGAAAAATTATTGATAAAATTTTTGGTGCAAAAATAAAAGATAAAATACTTATAGAAAAAGCTACTAAAGTTAAAGCAGTGAAAATACTATCCGAAAACTTTTTAATATAATCCGCATCTTTGTTTAGAGCTTTAATAATAAATGGCACCAGCACCGCTGCTGATACCAAAGAAATTATCAATACAAAAATAAAATCTGGAATTCTAAACGCCGCATAATAAACATCGAGCTCCAATCCTGCACCAAATTTTCCAGCAAGAAGACGATCTCTAATTAAACCCAAAAATTGAGAAATCAATGCAAAAATTGCAATCAAATAAGCAGCTTCGTGCATCCCAGAAATCTCTCGCGTAAATAAAGAAATAATTCTTTTCACCATATTTTGTTAATTGTATCAGTTTATTTGATTAATATAAATTATCTAATTTAAAAGAAAACAGCGCACCTTACGGCGCACTGTTTTCATTTTTTAGTCATACCCATAAGCCGAATTCTGTTTTATGTGATCATTTATCTAGGACAAATATTACTATTTGCCTCAAGCGACTCTCTGACAAAGTCAGCACGGTCTTGCATTCAGATAAGGATTTTGCCGTTTCACTTTTGCATTTCTGCAAAACTCGCCCGCAAATAAATTTGCGGGCGCCACTTTCTTTCGATTATGGCGTCTCTGCTCGCACCTCTTGGATCACTCCAGACGGGCGTTACCCGCTACCCTTCTCCTCAGTATTACTAAGGGAATGTTCGGACTTTCCACACGATTACTCGCGCGATCACTGAATATGACTCTCACAATCATACCAGATTTTATGTATTTTGTAAAATCTACAACAAAACAAATTTATCTCCCAACTTTATACTGTGTCTAGATACAAAACCCGCATTAAATTCCAAAACATATTTCGCCGGTTTAGATGATTCAAATACTTTAGGAAAAGTGTTTGCAGAAACTTTTTTCTCAATATGCACAACTTCACTAAATTCATTTAGCCAAATAATATCAATCGGAAAATTCATGTCTTTCATCCATATACCGTGATTGCTAGATTTATCAAAAATAAAAAGCATACCGTGATCTTGTGGAATTGAAATTAATCCAGAAAGACCCCTTAACCTTTCAACTTCATTATCTGCAATCTCTAAAGTTACCGCAGTCTCCCCTATTACACCTCGTTCAATTTCCATATCAGAAATTCTTTCAGCAATTAATTTTGCTGCTGGCACAGAAAAAAGTCCGGCGATAAAAACAACATAAATCAAAACAGTTTGAAAACTTAAAGTAGCGTAGTGTTTTACATCGTGTCTTCTATTTATGATTTGAAATTGTCTATCCATTTTTTTTATTTGCAAAAATTAAACATATAATCATTGTAACAAATGCAGTGAGAGTTATTGATGGAATATTTAAGTATCCTAGAACTGTAAAATAATCTTCGGTACAAGAAACTGTGCTAAAAATTGAACATGTCACAGATTCTACCGGCATCACTTGAACAAAATTATGATACAAACTCACAAACATACCTATAACAGAAAGCAAAATAGCATACGAAATAACATTTCTATCTCCACCTTTATAAATCGCATAACCTAAAATAAATACTTGAGGATACATAAAAATTCTCTGATACCAGCAAAGCACGCACGGCGCATACCCAACGACATCTGAATAATAAAGACTTCCTAAAAGTCCTAGCAAAGCAATCACATAAGCAAAAAGCATTCCTTTTTTTTCTAAAAGCTTAAAAACAAAAAAATCTTTTTTTCCTGAAAACCAAAAAATTAAACAAACTAAAATTAAAAAATGCAGAATAAGTGTTCCGATAGACATTGTCCAATTTACTATTTCAACTTGGGGCATATATTTAATAAGTTTATCAATTTTATGGAGTTGTTAAAAGTCTTTGAAACAAAGATACTCTTAGAGACTTTATTTCCCTTCTTAAATTAACACTTCGACCCAGCATAGTATGCCACCCACGAAGCCAAAAATTAGCGTTGTAGCTCTCTTCTTCAATTGTTACCTGAGTCTTCTTTTTGTCCGATTCTTGATTTAAAGAGTAAGACCATCTACCTACAAAATTATTATCCGCTTGAATTGTGTCGATAACTATATAATTTGGTGCATTTCTTTCCACCACTCTCAAAGTTCTTTTTTGACCATTTTTTAAATATTCAATCCAAACAATTCCGTCTCTATCTTCTTCTACCACCTCAATTCTTTCAACATCTGGTTTTCTCAACAAAATCGCATCAAGTGAAATTAAATTTTTCCAAATATCAATTTGTTGGTCAGGAAATTCTTCGGTAATCGAACCTTTATATTCTGCAGGCGCTAAAGTTGCTGTTATTAAAAACGCAAAAAATAAAATTATAATTGTCAGCGAAGTATAAACAATCTTTCTTGAGCTCATTGAAAATATTCTACCACATTCATTTTAAATTTTATTTCAAACCACGTAATGCAGATGTGCGCTCATGCACTGGAGGATGAGTTAAAAATATTTTATGCAAAAAACTAACTTTCTTTATATGAGTTTTTTCACCGTATGGATCTGATATAAAAAGATGAGCAGTAGCATGATTAGCCTTTTGCATTTTTTCACTGTGCATTTCTATTTTTTCTAGCGCTG
>CAZIFF010000024.1:3845-8076 GCA_964538345.1 uncultured Candidatus Saccharibacteria bacterium | reverse complement strand
GACTATCAAACGATTGCAGTGAGTATCTTAACTAACCACACATACCCTTCTATACCGAACCAAACACTTTTAATCTATCCGCCATTCTATCCACTTTTTGTAACAATCATTTACGCTCTAACTCAGATTGGATCGCACGTATCTATATACTTCATACAATATCTTCTCGTCGGACTTACTTCCATTCTGCTCTTTGTTACTCTAAGAAAATACGCAAACATAAAACTTCTTCCTTCTGTGCTAGGAGCACTTTGTATACTTTTTTGGCCGTACCTTATTTTATATTCACAACTTATTAGCTCTGAAGTGTTGTATACATTTTTATTGATGTTATTTTTCTTTCTCTTTTTCTCGATACGTAAAGAATCTAAATATTGGATTGTTATTGTCACTGGTATAATCCTTGGATGTGTCATGCTTACCAGGCCAGTAGCACTACTACTCTTCCCTTGGATATTGATTGGATTATTTATAATCTCAAAATTACCAAAAATATTTAGCATTAAAGAAATACCATGGAAAAAATATCTTATGGTGCTTGTCATATCGATTGCGACATTGCTCCCATGGGAAATATACATTCATAAGCATTACGATAGAATAATCCCTGTTGCATCAAACTTGGGAAATGTATTTAGCAAAGCAAACAAAACATTCGCATATCTTCCAGATGTAGAAAAGCCATCAATACTAAAAGCAAAGGTAAAAAATCTATATCTTTTCTGGGACCCTGGTGCTGGTGGATATCATCTAGATATTTTAAAAGAAAAGTATCCGGCTGCTGGCGTGGCTGTTCATGCTTACAAAATAATATTCTTTGCGATTGTGATTATGGCAGGAGTAGCGGCCGTAATATGCAGACGAAATAGATTGGTTATATATTCGCTTCTAATTATCACGTACACCTGGGGAGTACACACAGTGCTATTTCCCTTCCCTCGCTATACATTGCCAATTATGCCTTTTGTGATTATAGTTGCAGTAATTGGAATTACATATTTTTATGATCGATTCAGTAAAAAAAATGAAAATACTAGTAGCAATACCGTCTCATAACGAACAAGACTCTATTATAGGGGTTGTTCAGGGTGTAATAAACGAGACGAAGGAATTCGACCCGACAATCGTGGTTTTTGATGATGCGTCAAATGATGCGACACAAACACTTCTAAAAGAAAGTGATATTACATCGCTACGAATTAAAAAGAGTTTTGGATTAGGTCACGTCTTCTCTCAGATAACAAAATATTTTCTTGAAAAAGGATTTGATATTTTAGTAACTCTCGACGGCGATGGACAATTCGACCCTAAAGATATAAAGAAAATACTACAACCAATTATAGATGGAAATGCTGATATGGTTACAGGCTCACGTTTTATAAACGGCGCAACAACAAAAAATATCAGTCGTCTAAAATATTTGGGTAATCAGTTAGGCGCACAATACATAAGCTCTATACTTAAGCACAAATACCATGATGTTACTTGTGGTTTTAGAGCGTATACCAAAGATGCGATTTTAAGACTTCATACATTTTCTGATTTTACTTATACGCAGGAAGTATTTTTAAATCTAGGATTTAAAAAACTTGCCATAAAAGAAGTTCCTATAAGTACCACTTATTTTAAAGAAAGGAAATCTAAGATGGTTAAGAGTGTATTTGCCTACATAGTAAAATCTCTTAAGATAATTTTGAAATCAATTCTTATTTATTCTCCTATGAAACTTTTCGGCACGATGGGAATTGTTTCTTTTTTGATCACATTACTTTCTGGAGTATTTATATTTTTTTGGGATCAATCAACAGGAGGAGTTACACCTTTTAAATGGGTCGGTGTCACAGCCATAGCTTCCTCTATAGTTGGAGTTATACTGTACTCCGTGGGAATATTACTTCAGATTACAAGTCGTCTCCAGATAACCACAGAAGAACAACTTTATTTAATTAAAAAAAATATATATGGAAGATAGAAGCATAACTCAATTCACAGACAAATATACAAAGACCGGATCAATCGGTAATTTGTTAGTTAGTAATTTTTTTAAGAAAATAAAAAGTGTCTCACCGAAAGATTCAGAAAGTGTTTTAGAGGTTGGCTGTGGTGCGGGTTATTCATTGGTTGATCTTCAAAAATTTTTCAAAGAAAATACTTTATTTAGCGCGTGCGATATCGACCCAGAACTCGTAAGACTCGCAAAAGAAAAAAATCCAGGTGTTAACTGTGAGGTCGCTTCTATTTATGAATTACCTTATGAAGATAAATCTTTTGATACTGTCGTATGTCTTGAAGTGTTAGAACACTTGGAAGATCCTAGGAAAGCTTTATCAGAGCTCGCCAGAGTTTCAAAGAAATACGTAATCATAAGCACTCCAAACGAGCCAATATGGAGGATGTTAAATTGTCTTCGCGGTAAATACTTAACAAGCTTTGGCAACACCCCTGGACATATAAACCACTGGTCATCAAGAAGTTTAAGGAAATTAGTTTCTGGCTATTTTGAAGTTGTGAGTGTTAGGCAACCACTACCATGGACAGTAATATATGGAAAAAATAAAAACATACGCTAAAAAAATTATAAATAAAAAAACATTTTTTGAGGTTTTTAGATATGGAATAGTAACTATTGTCAGTTACATATTTATTGTAGGTTTGATTTTTATCCTTACAAATTATCTGGGTCTTGGAGAAAAAATTTCATACTTAATAGCTCTTACATTGGCATATGTGGGAATCTATATAAGTTTCAATAAATTTGTTTTTAAAACCACTCACAACAAAAAGATGCTGGTTAGATTTTTAATAGTCTTGGGTCTATCATGGGTTGCAAACAACCTACTATTTGCTTTTTGGATTGATATTTTACTAATTGCCTACCCTATGGGAGCAGCATTAAACACTTTTGTACTTGGAATATTTAGGTTTCTTGCTCAAAAATTTTATGTCAGAAGCTAACAGAAAATTAGTTTTGACTTTTGATGTCGAGCTTTGGAATGAGGGCGAATGGCTTAAACCGTTTATCACCTCTGATATGTATCAGATCGACACCTTCCCAGATTCAATGAAAAATATCCTCGAGCTTTTAGAAAAATATTGCGGGCACGGAACTTTTTTTACCACTCTCGAAGTTATAGAAAAATACCCACAAATTATTCAAGATATTTCAAGTAAGGGACACGAGATAGGGATTCATGGGCCAAAACATAAAAAATTAAAAGATTACCCTCGTGAAGAATTTAAAAATGATTGTATAACACAAATACAACGTATAGAAAAAATTACTGGCAAAAAACCGTTAGGATACCGCGCTCCTCATTTTTCACTCAATAAAGAAACAGACTGGATTTTGCCCATACTCAAAGAACTTGGAATAAAATATGATTCGAGCATCTTCCCTATTAACCTCGGAGAGTACGGCGTTTCAAGAGCCCCTACTGTTCAATATGAAATCATAGCCGGATTGCAGGAGGTTCCTATTACTGTTGCAGAATTTGGGAATATAAGAATACCCTTTGCCGGAGGTATTTATTTTCGTTTTTTACCATATTTTGTTTTTCGTTTTTTTCTAGAACGTACGTTAAAACAAAAAAAACTTCCAATGATATATTTCCATCCGCACGAATTAGATGACAAAACTCCACGCATCACAAAGGGTCCATTCTTTAAACGTTATATGAAATATTTTGGAGTAAAAAATAGTCTAGAAAAATTTGAACGTATTATAAAAAACTACAAATGCACTTCTGTTGAAAAAACTTTTCTAGAATAATTATTTGATCTCAACGATTGATGAGTGTTCGAAAACTTTTTCTATCACTGTGGGTTTATACTCGGATAAAAATGGTACGTCGATGGATTGAAGGTGCAGAAGAAGAACCCCACCCGGAACCAAATGTTTCTTTGATTCGTTAATAAATTTTTTAACAAAAGGAAGTCTCTTTCTCTGTGTAAGACGAGATATAATTTTTGATACTATATTTTTAAATATACTTTTTCGAATCAGAGCTTTAATACTTGTTTGCCACTTTGGTTCAACGCCACCGATTGGAGGATTGAATACAATAAGTTCGTACTGGCCTGATATGTTTTCAAATAGATTTGAATAGAAAACTTTTATCGAAACATTATTATTCTTGGCATTTTCCTGTGCAGAAGAGATAGCGTCCTGATTAACATCTGTTGCATGAACTTCTGCCCCACCTTTGGCAAGGTGTATTGCTATGTACCCAGT
>CAZIFF010000024.1:0-3745 GCA_964538345.1 uncultured Candidatus Saccharibacteria bacterium | reverse complement strand
ATACTAGCAGGCGGTCGTGGAACAAGACTTCGCCCTCATACAGAGGAAATACCAAAACCACTCTTAGAAGTAGGTGAAAAGACTATACTCGGACACCAAATAGAAACCCTCACAAAAGAAGGGGTCTCTCCTATTATCATAGTCACAGGATTCCTTTCAGGAAAAATAACAGACTTTGTTAATAGTAACTTTCCTAATGAAAAATTTATTTTTGTCCATAACGACGAATATGAATCGTCGAAGCCTGCTTTTGCTATCGTGAAATCTTTAGAGCATCTTAATGAAACTACAATATACCTAAATGGCGATGTATTTTATGAGCCTCAAATACTAAAAGAGGTTATAGAAAACAAAAATGATTCTGCAACAGCAATCCAAGAAACGAACTGGGATGAAGAGGAGGTTAATGTAATTATTGATAAAGATGGATTTGTTTCTGAGCTTAGTAAGAATTTAACAAAAGAAGAAAGCTCTGGAGAATTTATAGGTATAACAAAACTTGGTGCTAATTTTATTAACTCTATAAAAGAGGTTGTTAAGAATGAAGGCATAGAGGTTTTTCGACATTCTTTTGCAATAGATTTACTAAATCATGTTATCCATAGATCAGACAATAAAATATCTGCGGTGAATGTTACCAAGTTAAACGCAATAGAAATTGATACTCCTGAGGATTTAACCAGTGCAAAAAATAAATTTAAGTAATGTCTATTTTTAAAAAAAATATAATAAAAGCTATATATAAAATTTCGTGTCTATTTCCACGAAATAAAAAAGTGTGGTCTTTTATAGGTTGGCATAAAAAAACCGATGGTGAAGTTTTTGCAGATAATGCAAAGTACTTTTTTCTTTTCGTGAGTCAAAACCATCCAGAAATAAAATCTGTCTGGATTGCAAAAAGCCACGAACTTGCAAACAAATTAACAAATCTTGGATACACTTCATATTACGAAAAAAGTTTAATGGGAATTTATTACCAACTAACAGCTGGTGCTTTTGTTATCGACGCGTTTTTGCAACCAACAAACTATATGCTTTCTGGTACATCAAAGATTGTTCAGCTTCTTCATGGAAAAGGAATGAAGAAAAAAGGCTACAGTGAGAAACAAGATAAAATTCAAGACTTTATTTTTAATACCTCAGAATTTACTTTAAATATATTGCCTGAGAGTTTTAAATCTGGATCTAAAACTTTTATCACAGGATATCCTAGAAATGATTTATTTTATAAAGAAATTAAAGATTCTCAAGTAGATATTGATACATTAATGATGAATCATTTAGAGTTAGTGCGTGGTACTAAGAAAATTGTTATGTATGCTCCGACATTTAGACGCGGGCAAAAAGAGTTTGATATTAATAATAGTTTACCTTTAGATGAATTAAGAGCCTTTGCAAAAGAGAACAATATTTTTTTCATTTTAAGTTTGCATAACAAACATAGATCTCAACAAGAATCAACAAAAATAGAAGGTAATGTTGGGTTTTTACAAGAATCAGATATCTACCCTCTTTTAAAATATGTTGATATTTTTATCACTGACTATTCTTCTTCTTTTGCTGATTTTATTTTACTGGATAAGCCATTAATATTTTACCCTTATGACTTAGAGGAATACAACAAAAACGAGGGTTTGGTTGCAGATTATAAAGACATCACACCTGGTCCGAAAGCTTTTTCTTTTATAGAATTAAAGAAAACTATTTTAGAGGTACTGCGAGGAGATGTATATATGGATGAGAGACTAAAGATTAGGAATCTATACCATACAAACCAAAATGGTGAGTCATCAGAGAGAATTTGGGAAATTTTAAATAAAGAAATCTAATCAAATAAGTTGTTCGTATTTTTTGTTTGTTTCTTGAATACTAAATCCTTTACTTACATTAACCGCTTCGCGAGACAAAGATTTATAATCAAAAGAGATTGCTTCTTGCATAGTAGCAATTACAGCTTCTTTTTTGAAATCAGATATTAAGAAGCCATTGACCCGATCTTTAATCAGAACCCCAGTACCCCCTGTTTTTGTTGCAATAATAGGCACGCCGAAAGCTAAGGATTCTAAGAATGCGATGCTTAGCCCTTCAATATATGAAGTTGAAATTAAGAAGTCGGCAGATCGACAGTAACTATACACGTCATCAACATTCCCAACTAACTTAATATATGGTCTCGCTTCATGGCTAGCAATCAGATTTTCTAGTTTTTCGTATTCGCCACCGTCTCCCAACATAAAAAGTATAGAGTCAGTATTTATTTTATGGAATTCTATAAAAGATTCAATGAGAAGAGAAAGATTTTTTTGCGGTGTTAGCCTGGCGACAGACAAAAATACTTTTGTATCAGGGGGGATATTTTTTTCTGAACGAGTTTTTTCTTTTGAAAACGTATTCTTGAAATTTTCTATTACATCAAGATTTATGCCATTTCTAATAGTTATGTATTTTTGAGCACTAATACCATGTTGTAAAATATTAAACTCTCTAACCTCATCTGAGACAGTAATTATTTTTTCTGCTTTCTTGGCTAAAATTTTATCTAACCAAATATATCTCTTGCTTTTAGTTTTATATGTATTGTGCTCTACAATAAAAATCCGTAGAGGTATAAATAAACTTAAAACCCTAACCATCATATTGCTCAAAAACAGATGAGAAAAAATAACATCTGGTCTATCTGACTTTAGAACCTTAAGAAGGCGAAACCAGCCAAATATATCGTAGCTACTTTTTAGGTTTATTCTATATATTTTTACTCCGGCAGGAACTGATTTATAGAGGTTTGCCCTATTGGGAAAATCCATCAATGTTATAAGACTAACTTCGTAACCAGCATTTTTAAAATAACTAAGCTGATCTACAATAAGTTTTTGGGCACCTCCAACCAAAAAATCATTAACGGATACAATTATTTTTTTATTATTGTTCTGCATTTTTCTCTAGAACAAAAAAATAATGATATTTGTTAAGGGGCGGACTAAACTCATTTAAAATTTTAAAGTGTTTTTTTATTTTTGTTTTGACATCTTTAAGCGATGTTTGCCAAAAATCTATTTCCCAATAATGTTGGTCAGATTCTTCAAACCCAGGAAATTTTACAGGAAAAAGAATCGAGATATCAAATAAATCTTTTTTAAATAATGTTTGAATGAAAGGAATTTTAAATACAAAATTAAAACCAGTATTTCTACGAGGTAAAGAAACGAGTACGTACTTAGAAGAAACCCTAGAAAGTTCAGATAAACCTTTTTCAAAATCAGTAAAAGGAATATGCTCAAGAACTTGGCAAGCCATAGCTACATCAAAGCTATTTTCAGGGAAAGGAAGACTTCTAACATCTGCAGTGGTGTCAGCTTTTACTTCTGGATCAAAGTCAGAGGTGTGAACACTGTAGCCCATTTTTTTTAATAAATCTGCCACAACAAAACTTCCTGGGCCGACCTCAAGAATGCTTTTTACATTAAGATTTTCGATTGCTGATATTTGATAAGAATAAGAAATAAACCTCGGAAGTGAGTTGTATTTCTTATTCTTATAGTGTTTTGTATCTACTTGAGCCATTTTATTTAATAGAAACTATTGTATACCCAAGAGGGGTCGGGTGTCTATCTGTCACCTTTTTAGGTATAAGGCTGTCGAGCATAAGCGCTAACCCATAAATAAACACTCTGACGAGAGTGAAGAACATCGCAGGATGGAGTAAGTTTGCGCTAGAAGAAAACCTTTCTCCGATTCTTGTTATTCT
>CAZIFF010000023.1:0-8847 GCA_964538345.1 uncultured Candidatus Saccharibacteria bacterium | reverse complement strand
ACATACCCAACTCACTCCTACACTTACTTTTATGTTTTAACAGACGTAAAATATTTAAATACACATACCACAAACCCACACGACTCTGATACAGATAATGATAATCTTACTGACTATGACGAAGTCAATTCTGGTACAGGAAGTACTCATGTTACAAGCCCTATCGATGCAGATTCAGATGATGATGGGCTTAATGACGATGTAGAAGTCAATACGCATTCTACCGACCCCAATGACTCTGATACAGATAATGATAGTTTAAGTGACGGAGACGAAGTTAATGCACATTCTACAGACCCGCTTGATACAGATACCGATGATGATGGGCTCTCTGACGGAGATGAGGTGAATACACATTTTACAGACCCTACTGACACCGACTCAGACAATGATGGTCGTGATGATTATGTTGAACTTAATACTGCACCAACAACAAACCCAAACGACTCTGACTCAGATGATGATGGACTCTCTGATGGAGATGAGTTAGATGCCGGTATTGGTAGTGCCTATGTCACAAATCCTAATAGTAATGACACAGATGGAGACAGTCTTACAGATAATGATGAAATAGACGCAGGTATTGGTAGCGCGTATCTAACAGATCCAACTGATACCGATACAGATGATGACGGATTAAATGATCATAATGAATTGAATGGTATAGGCACAGACCCAAGTGACTCTGATACAGATAGTGATGGGCTTAATGATTATGACGAAGTCTTGACTTATAATACTGATCCACTTTCTGACGCTGATTTGGATAGTGATGGCCTTACAGATGCTGAGGAAATTTTAACTCATTTAACAAATCACAATGACTCAGACTCCGATGACGGAGGAAGAACCGATGGTGAAGAAGTTAATACAGACACGACTGATCCTTTAGATGGTGGAGATGACATTGGTGGCGCCGACGTTACTAATCCCTCAGTTTCAACTCTTTCGCCAGCAGATAATGCTACCGGTGTAGCAACAAATGCTAACTTGGTAATAACATTTGATGAAAACGTAGATGCAGAGACAGGAAATATTTTAATAAAGCGCACAGTAGGTGATACGACTTTCGCAACTATTGATGTAACAGGAGGACTTGTATCAGGAAGCGGAGGAACAGCAATCACAATAAACCCATCATCCAACTTTGCAGAAAGCACAGGATATTATGTTCAAATAGCATCTACAGCATTTGACGATACTGCAGGTAACTCATATGCAGGAATAAACGACACAACTACATGGAGCTTCACTACTGCAGATGAAACTGCACCAACTATTACAAATGTAACCTCTGATAAAACAAACGGCGCATATACAGTAGGAGAAGTAATAGATATAGATGTAACTTTTAGTGAAGCTGTGACATCAACAGGCAACGTCACCGTCACACTGGAAACTGGCGCAACAGATAGAACATGTACTTTCACTGTATCTAATGGAACTACAGGAACATGTAATTACACAGTTCAATCTGGAGACATTTCATCCGATCTCACAGTCTCATCAATCTCAGGAACAATTGCAGATCAATCTGCAAATGCAATGTCAAACTTTGCACCCGCTACAAACCTTGCTGCGAATAAAGCGCTTGTTATAGATACAACATCTCCAACGGTATCGATGACTGCTCCAACAGATGGTGCCACTGTATCTGGTTCATCGGTATCTCTTACTGCTAATGCTTCAGACACAAATCTTGTGGGCGTACAATTTAAGATAATCACAAATATAAATATTGGCACAGAAGATACAACTTCAGCATATGGGGTGACTTGGGACACCACTTCATTACCAAACGGGCCTCAATCCTTAGTTGCTGTCGCAAGAGATACGGCAGGAAATTATGCAACATCAACATCTGTTAATGTAACTATAAGTAACGATACTACTGATCCAGAATTTGTTTCAGGTTATGTAGATGAATCTACTTTGGTATTAATATATGACGAATCTTTGGATGGATCTTCAATTCCGACAGGATCTGATTTTGAAGTTTTAGCAGATGCTATTGAGATTTCAGTTTCTTCTGTAAATATTTCCGATACAAATATTGTATTATCTTTAGCTTCTGCTGTTACAGAAGGGCAAGTTGTCACAATTTCATACACAGTTGGTGCATCACCAATACAAGATGAAGCTGGAAATGAAGCGGCTGCATTAGTTACAGAAAGTATCACAAATAATACTTCAGATTCTTCTGCTGGTGCTTCTGGTGGTGGCGGACGCGCTTCTTCAATTTCATCAAGTTGTAAACCATCAGATCGCACAATCTCAGTGGGAGACAAAGTATCTTTTGATATAGACATAAACACAACAGAAGACTCATACACATTCAAATGGACAAAAGTATTATCTGGAAATGACGAAGATGGAACACACAAATTTACAGAAGTGGGTAAATATTATCCACGCGCAGAAGCTAAAGATACAGATGGAAATATCACTGTAGTAAATTGTGGAACTATTACTGTATCTGAAGATGATAATGAAGAAGTAGATATCGTAGAAGAGGACAATGAAGAAAATATTTCATTTTCAAATTCATTTTCTACAGATCTCCAAATTGGAGACACATCTGAAGATGTAAAAAAACTTCAAATACTTTTGAATTCTATAAAATTTACAATAGCTACAGAAGGCCCTGGTTCTCCTGGTAATGAAACAAACTTTTTTGGATTACTTACACAACAGACATTAATAAAATTGCAAACAATTTTTGGTATTACTCCTGCAAATGGAAGATTTGGTCCAAAAACTAGAGAATTTGTGAATTTCTTACAAATCTTAAAAGATTTGGATATTATTTAGTATTTTTCTGATACAATATATTTATGAATCCAGAAGAAAAACAACTTTTAGAAGAAGCTGTTAAGCTTTCAAAAGAAAATAACAAAATTTTGCACAAGATGCGCAGAGGACAATTTTTAGGAAATTTATTTTCTTATGTTAAGTGGATTTTGATTATCATTATTACAGTTTGGTCTTGGGTTGTATTGCAACCATATCTAGATAATATGATGAATATGTATCAACAGGTTCAAGATGCTACAAAAAGTGTTAATGAATTGAAGGTTAAAGCGGAAAGTAGTTTAGATGCTTCAGGGTTGCAGAATATCATAGATAAGTTTAGAATTGGGACTCAATAAATGTCAGGATAGCTCAGTTGGTAGAGCATTCGCCTGAAGAGCGAAGGGTCGCCGGTTCGAACCCGGCTCCTGACACCAAAGTTGGTGAATATAGTGGTTTACAGCGCAAAAATGGGCCTTTTGGGCCCATTTTTGCGCTGTATTAGCTTCTTTTAAGAAATACTTTACTTAGACTTCACGTGGATTTTAGCTTTTCTATTTTTGTCTAATTTAGGCAATTTTAAAGTTAAAAGACCATTTTTTTCTGTTGCTTCAGCTTGATCAACATCAATTTCTTCAGGAAGAAGTATATTTCTAGAGAATGAACCCCAGAAAAGCTCTTTGTGATAATAGTTGTCTTCAGATACTTCGTGTTCTTCTTCTCGTGTGCCACGAATTGTGACCATATCACGAGCAATATCAATATCTATATCATGTGGTTTTACACCAGCAAGCATAGCCCTTACGATTATTGCATCTTCAGTATTTAAAACATCCACAGCTAATTGACCATCTTCAGGTATTTGTATTTCGGCTTCTTCTCTTACCTCTTCTTCATCTTCGTATCTAGGAGTAAGTTTTCGTGAGTGAACAATTTCTTTTTCTTCAAAATCAAAATCATCAAAATCATCTGCTGGAACAACGCCAGTTAATCTTTCAAAAAATGATCTTTTTTTCTTTTGGTTTCCAAACATACTTATTTTTTAAAATCAGAATTATTTTTAATTTCCTCAACATGAATATTTTTCAAATGTTCGAAAATCAAAATTATAATTATTATTACAATCCAAATACCAGAGAAAGCTATAAAGGTGCTTTCAACGCTATTAATTATAAATAAATTAAACGCTACATGCAATGCAACTGCTATAACAAATCCAGAAAAAGTATATCTTTTTTGCACAGAATCTAATTTAAAATGTGAATAAGCTCTAAACGCTCCTATAATAGCGGCGGTTGAGACATGAAGTAGTGTGGCACCAATGAATCTGAAGTTGCTGGTTACAATCGCAAGCTCTGTATCTCCACTTAAAAGCGGGGCAAATAAAAATAATGTATTTTCCAACGCAGAAAATCCAAGTGCCGCTGTGATCATGTAAATCATGTCATCTAGTGGCTCATCATGTTCTTTTCTTTTTAAACCACCATGAATTGCTGCGAGATATTTACAAGTTTCTTCAATTAGAGCCCAACAAAAAATAATTAATACACCAGAAAGTATCAATGGTCCTTCTATACTAATATCTCCAAAAATGAATTTGTTTATAAAAAGCTGAAGACCTAAAGCTAGTGGAACTGATAACATTCCAAAAACAAAAGTTAAGAAAATTATTTTCTTTGGTTCTGGATGAGATGAATCTTCTTTTAACCAAAAGAAAAGCCAAATTAGAGCGGGAAGAATTCCACCTGTTATTGCAAATAAAATAGTATTTATATCAAGCATTATTGATTAGACACCGGCCACTTTTTAACCATAAGCGGAGTCTTATCATTATTGTACGATAAAGATTGATAAATTTCTTCAGTTATAAAAGGAATAAAAGGATGAAGTGCTCGAAGCAACATATCAAACATACGCATTAAAAGTTGTTTTCTTGATTCTATTTCTAATTCAACATCACTTTTGAAAATACTTTTACTTTCTTCTAAAATTTCATCAGCGAAAGTGTGCCATGCAAAATGATAAAGTTTTTCACTTGCCATGTATAGACGATAATTTTCGATGTCGGTTGTGATGTCTGCGAGTGTGGCTGTGAGTTCATCTAGAGATACTTTATCTAAGTCTGTGATTGTGTAATCAGGATCATAAGTTGTATCGCCAACATTTTCTTGAATAAATCTAGCAATATTCCAAATTTTATTTGAAAACTTTTTATACGCTTTGATTTTATTTTCTCCAACATTAGAATCAGCACCAGGTCCAACACCAACTATAAGAGCCATACGTATTGCATCAGCGCCATATTGTTCTGCTAAATCAACAGGATCAATATTATTTCCTAAAGATTTTGAAAGTTTTCGTCCTTGTTCATCTCGCACAAGTCCGTGAAGATAAATTGTTTCAAATGGAATTTGTCCTGTGTTGTATGTAGTCATCAAAATCATTCTGGCAATCCAGAAAAATATAATATCATAACCACTCTCTATTAAATTTGTTGGATGATAGATTTTTAGATCTTCAGTTTGATCTGGCCAACCAAGTGTAGAGAAAGTCCAAAGACCAGAAGAAAACCAGGTGTCTAATGTATCTTCATCTTGAACCCAATCATCGCCAGGAGTTTCAAATCCAACAAAAATTTCTTCACCTTTATACCAAACAGGGATTCTGTGGCCATACCAAATTTGTCTTGAAATACACCAATCATGAAGATTATCAATCCAATTGAAATAAACTTTTTCAAATCTATCAGGTAGCACCTTGATTTGATTATTTTCAACTACTTGATGCATTAATTTTTTCAAACTAACTTTATCGCCTGATTTTATGCCATCAATTTCAGAATTTTTTAGGGCAAATTCTTTATTTACATCAATCCACCATTGAAGTTTTGGAAGAGGTTCGATAATAGCTCCGGTTCTCTCAGCTGTCTGTATATTTTGTTTAGTAATTTCTTCTTTTTCAATTAAATTATTTTCACGAAGCCAATTTACAATATATTCTCTTGCTTCATTTACTTTCATTCCAGCTAGTGGAGCAGGGAAATTATCTTTAATTTTTGCGAATTCATTTATAACACCAATTATTGGCAGAGAGTTTTTCTTTGCAATATCAAAATCTATATGACTGTGAGCTGGTGTTACGCCAAGTGCGCCTGTACCAAATTCAGGTTCAACATTTTCATCAGCAACAACTTTAATTTTCAAATCTACACCAACAAAATTCACGTCAAAAGTTTGCCCAATATATTTTTGGTATCGCGCATCATCTGGATGAACCGCTACAGCTGTGTCACCAATTTTAGTTTCAGGACGAGTTGTGGAAATTGAGATAGGGAAATCCGCAGAATATTTAAAAGTATACAGAGTCGCATCTCTTTCTTCATAAATAATTTCATCATCAGAAATTGTTGTTTGTCCTTTTGGATCCCAGTTAACAATTCTTTCTCCGCGATAAATCAATCCATCTTCATACATGTTTTTGAAAGCGGTATATACAGCGCGTTCACGAACTTTATCTAATGTAAAAGCTTCACGAGACCAATCTAATGATGAACCCATTCTTTTTATTTGATATATCAACTGATCTTTGTTTTCTTGTGCAAAAGCATCAACTCTTTTCAAAAATTCTTCGCGACCTAAATCTTGTTTTCGAATCTTTTCTTTTTCTAGAATTTTTTCAACTTTCGATTGTGTTGCGATAGCTGCGTGATCTGTGCCTGGAATCCACAGAGTTCTAAAACCTTGCATTCTTTTGTATCGTACAATCACGTCTTCGATTGCTAGCATCAATGATCCGCCAAGGTGAAGAGTTCCTGTTACGTTTGGGGGAGGAAGGACTATAGAAAAAGGTTGTGCGTCTGGGGCAGTGTGACCGGCTTCAATACATTTTTCAGGATTAAAAAAGCCAGAATTTAGCCAAAAATCATAGATACGAGATTCAGTATCTTTGGGTTCATAAGGTTTTAGGAATTTCTCATCCATTGCAAGATTTTAGCAGAAAAAACCTTATTTTAGAAGTCTTTAAATTATATTGACTTTTGATATTTCGGATTGATATAATATACGAAGTATTTTGGTCTAGATATTTGTTTTATAGACAAATATGTTTTGACCCCACCCTGAAAAGGGAGAATTTATTTAGAAAAACCGTTAAAGAAAATCTTTAACGGTTTTTCTAATTTTTGTGAATGTTTCCGAATCTAATTTACCAATTATTTCTACCAGTCTTTTTGTATCAATAGTTTTAATTTGAGATAAATTTGCTTTTGCATTTTTTCCATCAATAATACCGACATCGATTCTAAAAGGATGATTTTTACTTGAGGTAGTTAATGGGGCAATTAGACAAGATTTTTTTCCAAATGCTCTAAGTATTATAATTGGTCTTAAAAATAACTCTCCATGTCCATCTTGTTCAGTTCCAATATTTAAACCAAATTTACACCACCAAATTTCTCGGACATTATAAAGCCGTTCTTGTTCAGATTCTGTTTTCTTTTTAATTTCATTCCATTCATCAAAATTTTTCATAAATTAATTATAAAAAATAAGATATGAAATTTTGATGAAAAAGTTTTAAAAATAAAAAGGCGCTTTGCCTTAGTGTTTTATTGATTTTTATACCGGAATGGTATGTCGCAAAAGACTAACGTCACCAAGGCTTTTACAACATCAATATGCCACATTGGGTGGCCACTAAGACAAAGCACCGATGCTTAAATTACCATTAGCTACTATGTTTGGGCAAGTCTCGGGAGTTTGACGGAAAGTTTTTAAATATCCGGCGATAGCTATCATTGTGGCATTGTCTGTTGAGAGTTCGGTGGTTGGGAAATGGACAGGGATATTTTTTTCTTCAGCTAATTTTGCTAAATTTTCACGAATATATTTATTAGCAATCACACCTCCTCCAACTATTAGAGAATTAGATCCGATTTTATCAATTGCTTTTTTAGTTTTTGAAATCAAAACATCTATTACAGCTTGTTCAAATTCCTTGGCAATAATTTGTTTTTGAATTTCAGAAATTTCACCTAATTCTTTTATTTTATAAAGCACTGAGGTTTTTAATCCAGAAAGAGAAAAATTTAAATCATCTGAATGTATCATTGGACGCGGAAATTTTATTGCTTCATCGAAAAGGTTTTGGTCGCGCGCAGTCTGTGCCAAGCGAGAGATTTGTGGCCCGCCCGGATATTCCAAACCAATCATGCGCGCGACCTTATCATACGCCTCACCTACAGCGTCATCTAAAGTCTCTCCAATCTTTTTGTATTTACCCCAAGAATCAATCTCAATAATTTCAGTATGCCCACCAGAAATCAAAAGGGCTAAAGAAGGGAAGCTTGGAGTTTCTTTTTCAAGAAGCACAGACACAATATGCCCCTCCATATGATTTACGGGCATCAATGGAATCTGAAAAATCTCAGAAATTGCACGAGCAAAATTTATTCCAACCCAAAGCGCAGGCGCAAGCCCTGGTCCTTCTGTGACTGCAATCATTTCAAAATCAGGACGCAAGTTTTTTGAAATAAAATCATCTTTTAAGATTTTCAAAAAGACCTTGTTCGCGATTTAGGATTTCAGATATTTTCTGCCAATCAATGTTTGGGTTTTGCCAATCTTGCAAAGATTGATTTTCAAAAAGCTGTTGCATTAAGGGCACAAGATTTTTGGCATGCTCTCTTTTTGCCACCGCAGGAAAAACACCCCCATATTCTTTATGAATATCAATCTGAGAAAATAGGGAATTAGCCAAAACCTCAAATTTAGGTGCACTAATGTCCCCAGACGCTTCCAGGAGGCAAAGCGCTGTCTCATCACATGATGTCTCTATAGAAAGGATTTTCATATATTTAGATGTCAGCATATTAGCATTAAAGCCCTTTTACATCTAGAAAATAAATGTTATATTATTCGCCACATGGCCCTATCGTCTAACGGTTAGGACGCCGGCTTTTCAAGCCGTTAATCCGGGTTCGATTCCCGGTAGGGTCACCATTTAGAGAGCTAGTTCGAGCACTCGACAAGGGTCGAAACTAGCAAACAAAAGCAAGTC
>CAZIFF010000022.1:0-9614 GCA_964538345.1 uncultured Candidatus Saccharibacteria bacterium | reverse complement strand
ATCTTTGATGGCAAATACCCATTTTTGACCAAAACTTTCAAGAGTTTTTCCGGTGAAAGATTTTCGACATCTTCCAAAGGCAAACTCGCACAACCATGCAAGTTAAAATGGACTTGCACATACCCAGGTTTTTTCGGGCATTGAATCTGCTGTTCTAACGAAGCTCGGATGATTTTCATTTGGTTTTTTGGTTTGAAGTTTAATCTGAACCACCCATGAAAAGTAATATCAGCGTCACTTGTCCAGGTTTCAGCTGCGCTCTCAATTCAGCCAAAGCAGCTTCCTCAAACTCATCATTTTCAGAAGCTTTACCTTCTTGCGATTGGATACAAATACACCGCCTGCAAAGACATTGAAGACAATAACCATCTCCAAGATGTCTTGGTTGAAGTTGTTTCAAGGCATTTACGAGATCATCTTCACCAGAATTTTTGTCTCCAAAAACTCCAACACGACGACCTCCTCCTCTTGAATTCCAAATACTATTCATACTTAAAGAACTTTCTAGTTTTGTTGAATTTTTACTTAGATTACACCTTTTTATAAAAAATTAAAGGGCCAAATGATGATATAAATACAAAACCGCTATTTCTTCAATTTTAGTTTTCCCCTTTCGAAAAATGTCACTAGAAGCTGTGCAGAAATAAAGATTGAAGAATATGCTCCTGCGGTAATTCCAACAATCAAAGCGAGCGCGAAAGTTTTTGTCGCTTCTCCTCCCCAAATACATAAAGCAACCAAAGAAAGCAGAGTTGTGATTGTAGTATTAAGAGAACGAGCCACAGTCTCTCTCAAACTTTTTCCAACAAGTTCTTTAAATTGAGCAGCTCTTTGTTCTTCTTTTGTCTCTTGCAAACGCTCTCGTACGCGATCAAGAACAACAATTGAGTCGTTTACCGAATATCCAAGCACCACCAAAATAGCTGTCACAAAAAGAGTATCTACCTCTATACCTGCAAATTTTCCAGCAAGAGCAAAGAATCCGACTGTTAAAATAATATCGTGTGCTAAAGCAACTATTGTTGAGAAACCATATTTCCATGATGAAACGGGTGTAGAAACGCTTCTAAACACATATGCAACATAAAGTGTAATTGCGAGCAAAACTAAAATTACAGCAATTATTGCTTTTGATGTTAATTCTTTTCCAAGTGTTGGACCGACTGTAATAAATTTTTCTTCAACAGTTTTTATTTCTCCATTTTTTGAAATTGCATTTTCAATATTTTTCTTTGTAGCGTCATCTATAGTAGATGTTTTTATAAGATAACTATTATCCCCTGAAGCGCGCACAGAAACACTTCCTAAATTAAATTGAGAGACAGTATTTTCAACTTCTATTTGTGAAGGACGTCCATCTGGAAAAGAAATTTCCAAAGCAGATCCTCCTGTAAAATCAATTCCAAATTTCAAACCAAATAAAACCGTTGCTGCAATCGCGATAACAGTTAGAGCAATTGAGATTATGTAAAATATTTTTTTGTGAATGATTGCAAACATATTATTTTTTATTTTGTTTTGAAAAGGCAATTAAAAGTGTGCGTGTAAATACAACTGCGCTCAACATTGAAATTATCACACCAATTCCAAATACCAAGGCAAAACCTTTTACAACTGGTGTTCCTGACATCCAAAATAGAATTACAGCTGCGATTATACTTGTAAAGTTTCCATCACGAATTGCGGGCCAAGCTCTTCTAAATCCTTCATTTGCAGCTTCAAGCCATTTCTTTCCCCTTTTCTGTTCTTCTTTAATTCTTTCAAAAATCAAAACGTTAGCATCCACCGCCATACCAATTGAAAGAATAAATCCAGCAATACCAGAAGCTGTTAGAGTCACTGGCAAGAATTTAAATATTGCCAACATTAATACTCCATAGAAAACCAAAGCAAATGAAGCAACTATTCCAGGCAATCTATAAAAAGCGATCAGGAATATTGAAATTATTATTAAAGAAATTATTAAAGCTTTTGTACCCGCTTGCAAAGTTTCTTGTCCAAGTGATGGACCAATTGTGTTTGTTTCGATTAATTCGATTGGTAAAGGTAAAGCTCCGAAGTTTAGATTTTGTGAAAGTTCTTTAGCTTCTTCTGCTGTAAAGTTTCCGGTAATTTGTGCTTCTCCTGAGAAAATTTCATCTTGAATTACAGGTGCTGAAAGCAATTCTTTATCCAAGAAAATTGCTAATTCTTTTCCGATATTATTTCTTGTAACATCTTGAAGAAGTTTTGCTGCATCACTATTAAATTGAAGTCCGATTTGAGCATATCCAAGTTGTGCACCAAAAATTACTGTCGCTCTTTTTAATTGCCCTCCTGTAATACCAGTTGATTGATAAGTATTGTAAATATTTCTATTCATTGTTGCTTCTGAGGTTGTAGAAGCAATTGTTGAAAGAATGCTTTGCTTTCCTTTTGTTGTATCGTCTTCTATTCTAAATTCCAAAAGTGGAGTTGCGCCGATTGCAGACACAGCCTTTTCAATATCAGTAACACCAGGAAGCTCTATTGATAGTCGGTGTTCATCTTTATCATCTGAAAAAGAACTTCCGTTTTCAATAGTTACAACTGGCTCTGAAACTCCAAAAACATTAACTCTTTTTTCAATAGTTTGACGTAGTGTTTCCATTGAACCCTTGATATCAGAAGATTCAATCTGACTAACATCAGCGCGATATGTAAGACGTGTACCACCGCTCAAATCAAGTCCATAACTAAAAGGTGTGTTTGATTTAAAAACATAAAAACCAATTGCGACTGAGATTAAAATTGCTATTAGAGCGATTATTCTTGATTTCATAATATGGGGAGAATTATACAGAAAAGATTATTTTTGGCTATTTGACTCAGCTTCGGAAATGTATTTTGCATATCGACCTTCTTTCTTGGTAAAGGCATCCAATGATTGATATTTATATTGATAGCCATATTTATTGGTTATTTTTGATCCATCCACAACAATTGGATATGAATAAAATCTCCAACCGCCTTTTGAAGTGGGCACGCGCCCCTTTGATAAATGCCAGAGAGTAGAAAATGCCAAACGAATTATTAGAGGTGCCACCTTAACGGTTTTTTTGGAAACGGCGCGTGCCATATCTTCACCACGAACTATTTCACCAGGAGGACAAATATTAAAAATCTCATATGATCCTGAAACATTTTCAAAAGATAATTTAGTCACAATATCCACAACATCATCTTCATGAATGAATTGTCGACACCAACCTTTTGTAACAGGAACGAAAGAAACAAGTTTTGAAACTAAATTATTGAAAAAATCTTTCTTATCTAAATTTCCAGAAAGTGCGGACTGAAGTCCGAATCTTATTTTCATATAACGACCGCGCGGGCCGGTAATCGCCGCAGGACGCACAATAAAAACCTGAGACGCGTGGCCCGCCTCACTTTCCCCCACCCCGGCTCGCGCTTTCAACTTCTCCTCAGCCACCTTCTTTTCATACCCATACAAATACTCTTCTTCTCTAAAAATTTCCTCTTCTTTAATTCTATGTTCAAAAGTATTTTCCTTAAACGCACCATAAGAAGCCACTGTAGAAAAATGTATAAACTTCTCTACAGAAGAAAGACTAAAAGCTAAATCAAAAACATTTTCAGAACCAACAATATTCCATTGCCATTGTTTATCTCGTTCACCATACATCTCACGAATCTGCCATGCTGTATGCACAATCACATTTGGTCTCGCTAAACGAACTTTATCTTCCCAAGAATTATCTTTCACATCAGCTAAATTTGCTTGAATATATTCAAGTTTATTTTTATTTTTCAAAAGCTCGGGCATCGGATCTTTATCCAAACCAATAATTTTCACCACATCATCTCGCTCATTCCACTGATCAATAAGCATTGCCCCCACATATCCTGCAGCGCCTGTTATAAAAATAGTTTTTCCATCACTCATGATTGTTTAGATTATCATGAAATTTAGAAGTTTTAAAATAAAAAAAACGCCGCGGACCCAGGGGTCCACGGCGTTCGAGAGAAAGTCTCCTGTTGTCAGGGTCACTGACAAACTTCGAAAGGAGATTTACTCAATGTGATTATCGTGGGAAAGAAATCTGCGTAAGGATCCACCTTGACACCCAACTCCTTCGCAATGTTGAAAAGGTCGTTAAATGTTGAATCTTTGAAGGCGTCGACCTTTTTAGAGTCTCTACCTTCAGCTTGTTGTTTCATGACCAGTTTCGCGTATTGGAGTAAGCGACTCTCGATCATGCTGGTGACACGTTCCGGCGAGATCTCTTTTAAGACCTTCCGCAAACCATGTCTCTTGAGACCATCTGCGATTAGCAGATAACGAAAACCCATAGACTCGACCTTACATCCAATCTCAATCATTCCTACCACGTAGTAAACTACCGCAGTAACAATCAGTGAGCAGACAGTCCCCGCAACCATGTTCAGCAAATCAACAGGTGTGTTGCTTTGGAAGAAAGCCACAAAACTTGTGATTTGTAAGATTGTGATTGCAATGAAAGTAACCTGCGCCCAAAATTTCGGGCGTTGGACTTTCTTTGCACACTCCAACGGAGACAGACTTCTGCCGAGTTGGAATTGCAGAGCTTTCTCAATCACTGTCATTTCTTTTTTGTTTTTCACTTTTCAAGGGTGTCTCTAATCTCAAAATAGGGGTTCCGACCCAGAATCGTAATTTGAATCCTTCCAGGGATTCTACGACCATAACTATCTTTGATTTCAAGACTTCCCTACAATTATATCATAATTTGACGTAATGTCAAATTATCTCCCCACTCTAGAAAGCAACGTTTTAATAGTCTGCAACCCAATTTTAATATCCAAAATAAATGAACGGTTTTTTATATAAAATAA
Organism: uncultured Candidatus Saccharibacteria bacterium; assembly: GCA_964538345.1. GTDB lineage: Bacteria > Patescibacteriota > Minisyncoccia > Phycocordibacterales > JAACPR01 > JAGOTN01. Next base: position 4,760 of record CAZIFF010000022.1, on the reverse strand, counting down.
ATCATAAGCTAAGCGCTCTTTTGTCTCTTCAATAGATTGCGGTACCACATCTTGATGAGTTTGTGCCCAACCAGAAAGCCCCGGCTTCACTACATTACGAATCGTATAATAAGGCACCTCTTCAGATAATTTTTCAAAATTTCCAATAATATCTGGACGCGGCCCAATCAAAGACATATCTCCACACAACACATTCCAAAGTTGTGGAAATTCATCAAGACGAGTTTTTCGCAAAAAAGCTCCAACACGAGTCACACGATTATCAGTCTCACCCACCCAACCACCGCGATCTTCATTGCGCGTCATGCTTCTAAACTTCACCAACTTAAATCTTCTGCCACCTTGCCCAACTCTTTCTTGAAAAATAAACACCTTGCCACCATCTTCGATTAAAATTGCCACCACAATAAAAGGATAAAAAATCAAAGTAATAATTCCAAACAAAATTGCCACCACAATATCCATCAATCTTTTTAAAGTGTCATAGACAATATGTGTCTTTGAAGAAATATTTTCTAAAAACCAACTATAGCCGATAATCGAAAGCGGAATTCTATCAAAAATACTTTCATATACTTTGTGTGTATCTATAAATTGGATTCCACAAAATATTAAATTATAAAGCTGAGGCACAATCGGCAAAATGGCAGGATCTTTCATATCAACAGCGATTAGAGATACGGCCTCTGAATACACCACATCCAAGACCTCTCTTTGAAAATCAATTTGATCAAGACCAGCAACATCTATACTTCTAACAAAATAAAATCCGTATCTATCATTTTCATTTACTTCATTTTTTAAATCTTTCATCTCCTTACCAGAACCAATCAAGATTGCTGAAAACTTTTTCTTTTTAAAGAAAACTTTTGGAAAAATAAATAGACGCCACAAGACAATTAATCCGAAACTGATTAAAAGATAAATAAACAAATTAGTTTTAGGTGTAATACCAAAAAATGGAATCAGATAGAAAAATGACACAGCAGCCAAACTGTTTACAATCTGAGTATTTAAAATAGTTGATGGCAAACGACTTTGTAAGAAAATAGTATGTTTTTCATAAAGTCCTGCTATATAGAAAAATATTATCCAAATAACAAACAAAATTGAAAATGGTTCAACGTGAGAAATTAATCTTTCATAATCAGGAATCTCCAAATAACGCAAAAAGAGCGTAAACCACAAAGCAACATAGAAAAATACTAGGTCTCCTAGAAGTAAAAGCAAAGATTCTCGTTTATTTACAATAGTCATTTTAGGCCCTACTATGGGTGTACTTTATAATACAGATACAGCAAATAAGTGCAATCAATATAAAAATATGCAAAAAATCAAAATCTGCCACATAATCACAAAATCAAATTGGGGTGGTGCTCAAAAATATGTTTTTGAAATTGCCAATTCTTTAGACAGAAATACATTCGATATCACAGTCGCACTTGGTGGAAATGGTATTTTAAAAGAAAAATTAGAAAGTGCCGGAATTGAAGTTATAACAATACCCAACTTAGAAAGAGACATTTCATTTTCAAAAGAACTTTCAGCATTTTGGTTTTTGTATAAATTATTCAAAAAAAGAAACTTTGATATTGTGCATTTAAATAGTTCAAAGATTGGTGGGCTTGGAAGTTTAGCCGCTCGCCTATCTGGAACACCTAAAATTATTTTCACCGCACATGGTTGGGCTTTCAATGAAGACAGATCCCCTGCTGCAAAGATTTTAATTAAATTTTTATACTGGTTAACAATTTTATTTGCAGATAAAACAATTGCTGTTTCTAATCAATTGCTTAAACAAGTTTCAGGTTGGCCTTTTGTTTCTAAAAAAATTGAAGTTATTTCAAATGGTGTAAAAGAAATCGATTTTTATGAAAAATCTGAAGCACGACAAAAACTTTTTGAAATAAATCAGAAATTAAACGCAGAGAAATTCCTAGTTGGCACAATCGCCGAGCTTCATCCGATTAAAGGTTTAGATATTTTAATAAATGCTATCAAAAAAACAGAATCAGAAATTGATGCGCAATTCATAATTATTGGTGAAGGAGAAATTCGTGCTGAATTAGAAAAACAAATCTCAGAAAATAATTTGCAAGAAAAAGTAATTTTAGCAGGCTTCGTAGACAATGCTGCAAAATATTTAAAAGCGTTTGATTTGTTTGTATTGCCATCAAGGTCAGAAGCAATGGCACTTGTAGTATTAGAAGCAGGTTTAGCAAATATTCCCGTAATCACAACAAGAGTTGGAGGATTGCCAGAAATTATCTCTGATGAAAATTTTGGAAAAATAGTTGAGCCCGAAAATGAAAACGCTTTATCAATTGCAATCATTAATGCAATCAAAAATGAAAGTTGGAGAAAAGATTCTGCAGAAAATCTTCATAAAAGAGTTAAAGAAAATTTCTCCCATTCTCAAATGCTCGAAAAAACCCTTAAAATATACGGTTTTTAAGCATTAAATCCCCAAAAACTCATTTTTCATCACATCTCTATGTGAAGCTCGAGCATATCTTCTCATACTCATCAAAATACCGAGACCGGCAAAAGTCACCACCAAATGCGATCCTCCATAGCTCATAAATGGAATTGTTAATCCAGTCACGGGCATCAAACCAATATTCATTCCTACATGCACAATAAAATGCGCCATAAACAATACAGCTAAACCTATTCCAAAAAGAGTTTCGAAGTTTGTTGCACCGCGCAACGCATTTGAAACAACTCTCCAAATAACCACAGCGAACAAAAAGAATAAAATTAAAACACCGACAAATCCCCACTCTTCTGCAAATGCTGCAAAAATAAAATCGGTTTCATATTCTGGTAAAAATTCCAATCGTGATTGTGTTCCGTATCCAATTCCTTTTCCCAAGACCTGACCAGAACCCACAGCAATAGTAGATTGATACGCATTGTATCCAGTGCCCTGAATATCTTGAAGCGGATGAATAAAAGTCATAATTCTAGCTTTTTGATATGGCTGAAGAATTGTAGTCCACATAAAAACGAATGTGATTATTCCAAGCAAAAAAACTGCAAGCAAATGTTTTTTTGAAAGACCTGAAACCATAATCATTCCAAACCAAATACAGAAAATAATAAGCGCTGACCCAAAGTCTGGTTGCACCAAAACAAGCAAAAACAAAAGAAAAGCATAAGCACCAGAAACTATAATATGACGAATGTTTCGTATCTCAACATGTCTTCGTGAAAAATATTTTGCCAACACCAAAATCAAAACCAGCTTTACAATTTCTGCTGGCTGCACACTAAACGCACCGAAATCAAGCCAGCTTTGTGCTCCCTTCGCTACAGTTCCAACAAAAAACAAAGTTCCGAGCAAACCAACAGACAGAGCAAAAATCCAAGTTATAACTTGAGTGCGTCTTAAAAATTTAAAATCAATTAGACTGAGCGTGAAAAATATTACAAAAGAAATAATCAACCAAATAACTTGCCTATCAAAAAATATACTGTTGTTACCTAGAGATGACATGGTCACAAGTCCTGCCAAAGAAAGCAAGACCATAGCAAAAACTAAAATCCAATCAATTCCGTTGATTAATTTCTTAAAAACACTAATTGTTGCTTCTGTCATAAATTGGAATCAACTCAAATCTAAACGGCTCACTAGAAAATGGTTGTGACCAAGCGAAAAATGCTTCTAAATCAGTGTTTGGCGGCATTGTTTCAAACAAGGTTCTTGAAGACGCAATAGCGTTGTCATTTTGATCATAAACAATAGCAACTATTTTTACATCTTTTAATGCAACCAGACCTGTGTTTTTTACAATCGCTCTAATCCTTGGTTCATCATCAATGTTTGAAATTTCTTCATCTTGAATAAGAATTGTGCTTTCTGCTAGTTCTTGTTTTTTCCAAATCAATGGCTCTGAAAATTCAAAAGCAACTCTTGTGGCCTCTAATTTTCCAACCGCTAAACTACTTTCCAAAACTGGAATAATAGATTTTGGATAAATAACCACTGTTCCTCTTCTTTCTTGAAGCAAAACATTTTTATCATCAAAAATTTTAAATCTATAAGAAACTTTTTCTACACCGCCAGTAGGGTTTGGATTTTCTAAATAAGCTAAAACATTATAGACCCCAGGAGCAACTTCAAATAAACGAGTGAAGCGAATGATTGGATTTAAAACTTGTGACTCACAAAGCAATTCGCAAGAACCACCACAATCAATTCCCACTTCATCTCCATTCCATTTTTTATCAAAACAATTTGGTGGTTCATAAAGCGCATCATAAAGAACATAGGCAAAAATCGCCAAAACAATAACAAAGAAAATAAAAATTATAGAATTTCTTCTTTCTGTTCCCCATGACATGTTATAAGTATATCAAAAAACAAAAAATCCGCCGAAGCGAATTTTTTGCTTAATGTGTATCCTCTGAACTGGCGACTAGCTACTTTCCCCTTTCGAGTATCATCGCCTCAACTGGGCTTAACTGCCGTGTTCGGAATGAGAACGGGTGTGACCCCAGCGACGAGTCACCAGATCAGAAGATACACATCTTCATATGAAAGATTCTAATACAGGAGCGATTCTTTTTTTAAAAAAGAACAAAATTTTTGATGACGTTTGGTGCCCGGATGCTTTCAGAAGCGCCGCGGGATTGTAGTTACCAGCAAAGCTCCGACACAGGAGCATCTGGGCACCTTTCCTGCTCCGAGCAGGAAATCATCAATCGGATTGGGGGTTTTGATCCCTCACTTCACCAACTTTGAATAAGATATAATC
>CAZIFF010000021.1:0-9657 GCA_964538345.1 uncultured Candidatus Saccharibacteria bacterium | reverse complement strand
ATTAAAAAATGCATAAGAAATTATGATTATAAAAACTACTGCTGTAGATATGGTTATAATTTTATTTCTAGAATTCATTTTTAGAATTGTTCCTCAGATGATGATTCTGATTCTGTAGATGGGGCAGACTGCGGCGCGCCGGCTCCGATTACATCTCGGGGCTTTGAGCCATCTGCAGGCCCCACGACACCACGTTCTTCCAGTAGGTCTATTAGGCGCGCCGCCCTAGAATATCCAACGCGCAATTTTCTTTGAATATAAGAAGTAGATGCTTTTCCCGCTTCAACAACAACTCTTCTGGCTTCATTGTATAAATCATCGTCATCACCAACTTCATCAAAACCACCAGCAGCGGCTATTGCGTCCATTGGATTTGGTTCACTTGCTGGATTTCCACCAAAATCAATAGCTTCATTTACACCGACTTCGTCTTTGTATTGATTTTGTAGCCACTCAACTACTTTCTTAACTTCTTTTTCAGAAATAAAGGCAGATTGTAGACGACGAGGTTGAGACATTTCACCAGATAGATAAAGCATATCTCCTGCACCTAGTAATTTTTCTGCACCAGGCATATCTAAAATTGTACGAGAGTCTATTTGAGAAGCTACTTGAAGAGCAATTCTGGTTGGGATGTTTGCTTTAATAAGACCTGTAATAACATTAACGCTCGGTCTTTGTGTTGAAATCATCAAGTGAATACCAACTGCACGGCTCATTTGTGCTAAACGCACAATCGCAGATTCAAGTTCACGTGGATATGATTGCATAATATCGGCCAACTCGTCGATAATTATTACTATATATGGCATGTTTTCAGGAAGCTCTGCGTCAGGATTTTCTTTAGAAGCTTTTAATGCCGGTTCTAAAATTGTTGAGTGATATGATTGAATATCTCGCACTGCGCACTCTTCTAGTAAATCGTATCTTCTATCCATTTCTTTTGCTGCCCATTTTAAAGCCAAAATCGCTTTCTTTGCGTCTGTGATAACCGGAGTCAGTAGATGAGGGATTTTATTATAAAGAGTAAGCTCCACTCTCTTTGGGTCAACCATGATGAATTTCATTTGATCTGGGTGATTTCTATAAAGAAGAGAAGTGATAATTGCGTGAATTGTTACAGATTTTCCAGAGCCAGTAGAACCCGCAATAAGCGCATGGGGCATTTTTGCCAAATTAGCAAATTGACTTTGGCCTGTAATACCTTTTCCAAGGCAAACATTAAGAACTTTTGAAGGATCTTGAAAAGACGGATCGTTCAAAAGCGAACCAAGACCAACGATTGTTTTTGTTGAGTTTGGAATTTCGATACCTACAAGAGATTTTCCTGGGATAGGTGCTTCTACACGAAGTGGGTGAGCAGCAAGCGCAAGTGAAAGGTCATTTTGCAGAGCAACAATTCTTGAAAGCTTAACTCCCTCAGCAGGTTTCAAAGCGTATCTTGTTACAGAGGGTCCAATAGAAACTTCATCCATTTCAACCTGAATACCGAAATTTGAAAGAGTTCTTTTAATAATGTTTGCATTTGCTTTCACGTCACCAACTTCAGGCTTTCCGGAATCTTTCTGTAATAGAGATAAAGGTGGAGGTGTAAAAGTTTGTTGTGCTGATCTCTTTGCAAAAAATATCAATCCACTTGGCTTACCGCTTGGGGCTGCTACTGGATCTGGTGCAACAACCGGTACATCATCATTGTCGTCATTATTTTTTACGGGCTCAGGTACTTCTTTTTTATTCAATTCAGCAGCACTGATAATTACAGGAGCTTCAATTTCATTTTCATCATCTTCGGTATTTTCTTTTTTCTTAAACATTTTTGCCGCATCGAATTTAATTGAAAGGTTGAAGACTACAAGTACAGAAATTAGTAATACAGAAAATAGTGCAATAAGTGTGACCCAGAAGTCTAAAAGTTTTTCTAATGGTGTAGAAATTAAATTACCCACAAAACCTCCTCTGCTAAAAACTAAATCCACTAACCCTAATCCTGATATAAAAATAAATACGGCACCAACAATTTTTGCCATCGCCAAATTGTGTTTTAGTGACGCTAAAAATGACACTCCTAGGCCAAGTAATATTACGGGTATTAAATAGAAGCCAATTCCAAAGAGAAAGGTAGAAGCTCGAAATACTATGTCGCCCAATACACCAGCATTACCAAAAGAAGCAAAAGTTAAAAATGCGGAAATTGCTATAAACACAACTGCTGTAATCGCCTCAATAGTTTCTTCTTTTAGAAAAGGCTCTTTCTCAACTTTTTCATTCTCTTTATCTTTTAATTTCTTTCTTCCCACAATATTTAAATTTTAACAAATAATACTCTATATAATAACACGCTTATTTAAAGGATTGCTGTGAAAAACTAAATTAAATAAAGGACATTTTATGGAAAATAAAAATCAGAACATTTATGAGAGTCAGACGCAATTGTTTTTTGGCGATGTCTTTTTTACAATGAGGCGCATGAATGAAATTATTCAAGGACATAGCTTAAATACTCCTTTTGACGATAATTTAAAGCTTTTCTTGTTTAAAAAGACAGAGAAGATATCTTTGGCTTTATATCTTGCCACAGCTCACATGTCTGATACAGATTCATTAAAGACAAACATAAGAACAATAGCCAACAATATTATAAAAGACATTATTTCTTTAAATCATGGACAAGGTGGAAATAAGACTTTCTTAAAGATCAAAGAGTGCTTTATAGAATTAAATTCTTTATTAAATATAGCTTCAGTTTCAGGACTTATTTCAATTCAAAACATAAACATACTGATTGATGAGATACACAAATTAAATAAAGAAATTGAGAATCATAAGGACAGCTTAAATTCTATCAATGATTTGAAGAAATCATTTTTTGTAGTGGAGTCTAGAACAAGACAAGTACAAGAAGAAGATGCTCATAAAGGACATAAAAGACAAGAAAATCTCCCAATAAACACTTTTCCGTTTAGTCGCTATAAAGAATCTAAAGATTTAGATAAAGGACATACAGAATTATCTGCAAATAACGAAAGAAGGGATGAAATAATTAAAATTATAAAGGACAATGGAAAAGTGACCATAAAGGACATTTCTTTAAAAATAAAACACTGTAGCGAAAAGACAATTCAAAGAGAATTATTGAAAATGGTGTCCCTTAATCTAATAAAAAAAGAAGGTGAGAGAAGATGGAGGACCTACTCAACTTTTTAATCAAATTCATTGATTTTTGACACTTTTTAGTGTATATTGCGGATATGTGGTAATAGGGCTTAAAAGGCCCGGTTATCCACATCAACTTATGTATTGCACTGACGGGTACGATACAATAGTTGAGTACCGAGAGACGGAGGAGATTTTGCGGTACGAATGATCGTTGAAAACAGAATATAGACATTCGTCATCTTAGGTATTTACCGTACGACAATTCAGTAATGAAAGCATGTCAGAAAGACAGACCAATTTATTGAAGCCAACCTACTTTCAGGCGACTTAAAGTAGTTGGTGTTTATCGCTAGACTTCCGATTTAAAAATGGAGTCTAAAACGTTAGTAATTAATTACCAATGTTCAATTACGAAACCATTTATAATAACGGCATAAGTAATTGTTCTTAAAAATTTACACAGCATGAAAAAAACTTTTTCAAAGATCGCTGGTGCAGTAGCTGTTGTTGCTCTTGTAGCATCAGTTTCTGTTTCAACAGCATCAGCTTTAACAGCTGCTGATATCCAACTTCTAGTAAGTATGGGTGTTATCTCAGCTGATAAAGCAGCCGCAGCTATGGCAGCTGTAGGAGGAAGTACTTCAACAAGTACAGCTTCTTGCGGTACATATACTCGCGACTTAACTCTTGGTTCAACAGGAGCAGATGTAGTAGCTCTACAATCATTCCTAGAATCAAAAGGACATTTATCAATCCCAACAGGTGTTTCAAAGGGATACTTTGGTGCACTTACACAATCATCACTAGCTAAGTACCAAGCTTCTGTAGGAATTTCTCCAGCAGCTGGATACTTTGGTCCAATGACAAGAGCTAAAGTTTCAGGAGACTGTTCAACAACAGGAACTGGATCAACAGGTTCAACTGGATCACTTTCTGGTGACGAAGCTTCTCTAGAAAGCTATGACTCAACTTCATCATACTCAAACGAGGATATTGACGAAGGTGAATCAGCTAAAGTTTTCGAAGCACAATTCGATGTTGAAGACGGTGACGTTAAAATCGAGCGTGTAGACGTTCGAGTTGAATCAGTTACTGAAACAGCAGAGGATGAGCCTTGGAATCAAATCGAAGAGATCGCTGTTTACATCAACGGAGACAAAGTTGCAGATATGCAAGTTGACGACGAAGATGAGTGGTCAAGAGAAGATTCTACAGAAACTCCTTCAACAAGTCGTGCTTATGAAGTTCGCTTCACAGGTCTAGACACAATGATTGAAGAAGGTGAAGAAGTAACAGTAGAACTTGAAGTTACAACTTCAGGAAATGTTGACGACACAGATCTTCCACAATCATGGAAAATTTGGATCCCAACAGAAGGTATCCGAGCAATCGATGGTGCTGGAATTGACCAATACACAGGTTCAAATTCAGAATCAAAGAACTTCACAATCGAAGAAGCACAAGACGGTGACGTTACAGTGCGAGAAAGTGATGACGACTTAGATGCTTCTATCCTTGTAGTTGACAACGACGACAAGAAAGGACCATACGAAGTATTCCGCTTTGAAATCGACAACGATGACAGCGCAGACGTTCTATTAAATACACTTGTTGTTACAGCATCTACTTCAGATTCTGATATAACATCAGTGATTTCAGACGTTATGGTTGAAATCGATGGAGAAGAATTTAGCTACGATACAGCTTCAACAACTCTACCAGCAAATCACGGTCAATATACATTTGACTTTGAAGACAACGACGATGAAATTCCAGTTGCTGCAGGTGAGACAATCGAAGTTGTAGTTAAGGCAGAATTCCTAAAGCTTTCAGGTAACTACACAGATGGAACACAAGTTCAATTTGGTGTAGGTAAAATCAATGGTTCAAACCTTGAACTTGGTATTACAGCCGAAGGTGATTCAACAGGAGACGCTGCAGCAGTATCAGGACGACAAGAAGGTGCAGTTCACACTCTACGTCGTGAAGGTATCGTTGTAGAAGGAGTAAGCGAATCAGCAACAGTTGACCAAGCTGAATTCTCAGGAGATATCGAAAAGGGTATCTTCGAGATTGAAGTGGAAGTTACAGCTCTTGAAGAAGATGCTTACATCCAAGACAGCGTATCTACATCAGCTTCATCAGGAGCAGGATTTGTAATTAGCGTTACAAACAATGGTGTATCATTCGTTGGTACAACAACAGCTTACATTTCAGAAGAATCTTCAGATACTGAGACTGCAAATCGTCACAAGATCTCAGAAGGTACTTCAGAAACATTCACAATCCGTGTAGAACTTGATCCAACAGGAGCATCAGTTAGCCAATCATATGGTATCTCACTTGATACTATCCGATTCGCATCATCATCTGATGTATCACTAGTTAGCTTCACAGTTCCAGACGAAGCAGAATTCGAAACATCAAAGGTTGTAATTGACTAATCTAGTTAATTCAAACTTTCCTGAGTTCTTAGCGTAAGCTAAGTGAATAGGTAACAAAAACCACCCGCAAGGGTGGTTTTTGTTTTTCTTTAAAGTTTTTTTAACGTGGCTTCATTGTCTATTTGTTATGGTTTTGGTATGAAAAAAGTTTTAAAAATATTTTTATTGGGAATATTGTTTTCGCCAAAATTTATTTTTGCAATGCAGATTAATGAAATTATGTATGATGCGCCTGGCACAGACACTGGGCACGAATGGATTGAAGTTTATAACAATTCTCAAGAAGAAATTGATTTAATAAATTGGAGGTTTTTCGAAAATTCTGTAGCGCATGAACTCACCTTGATTAGCGGTGCTTCAAAAATACCCGCAGATGGTTATGCTGTTATTGCTAGTGATGCAAATCTTTTTTTGTCAGATTACCCAAATTTTTCTGGTAATTTATTTGATAGTGTTTTTAGTTTGGTAAATACAGGTGAAAGTTTAGCTTTAATAAATGAGAATGGTGAAAAGATAAATGAAATTATGTATTCTGGGGATATTGGGGCCAAAGGGGATGGTAATACACTTCAATTAGTCGATACTGTTTTTATTACAGCACCAGCCAATCCTGGCCAAAAAAATGCCACAGAACCCACTATAATTAATGAAAACAATTCTTCTGGCTCAGCTACATCGAGCGTTTCTTCTCATTCTTCACAGGATGCAATTATAACTATAAAAGATTCCCCTAAATTAATCGCTTCAATTGGTAGAGAAAGATTATCTAGTATTAATTCTCCTTTAAAATTTGAAGCAATTTTAGATCAAAAAAGTTCTGGTAATACTAGATATTTTTGGAATTTGGGTGATGGAAATACTAAAAAGGGTAAAGAAATTAAACATTTTTATAAACATCAAGGGCTCTATAATGTTATTTTAAATGCTTTTCACGGTGGTAAATCGGCTGTAGCGAGAACTGTTGTTCATATCAAAGACCCTGAAATAAGTCTTAAAATAAAAGAAGAGGGTTTATTGGTTTCAAATCTAGATTCAGTTGAATTAAATATAGGTGATTGGGTTTTAAAATCTGAAAAAGATATGGATTTTAAAATCGATTTTATTTTTCCACAGGACACTATAATTTCATCGGAAAATGGCATTTTATTTGATAAGGATTTATTTGTAGAAAATACTGAAAATTGGCAAAAAATTGACTCTCTGACTCTTTTCTTTCCCAATAAAAAAATAGCTACTTCTACCTCAATATTTTAGTTTAATTTTTGTTATAATTACTTGGTAATTATATGAAGGCATTGAGTTTTATTTCAGGTTTTGTTTTTTTATTAATATTAAGTTTTGTCTTAATAATTTTTGTTTATAATTAAAAATATATGGAAGCATTAGGAAAATTATTTGGCAGTATTGCAAAAATTAAAGTAATGAAACTTTTCTTGTTTAATGGTGACAGTATTTTTGATAGACAAGATGTAGCAAAAAGATCAAAAATTTCTTCAAGGGCATCTCTTCAAGAATTAACTTTGCTTGTAAAAGCGGGTTTTTTGAAGAAGAAAACTTTCATGAAAGAGTCTGGAAAAAGTGGAAGAAAAAAGCGACTTCAAGGTTTTGTCTTAAATCAAGAATTTGGATATCTAGAACCATTACAAACTCTATTGATGTATTCTGCACCAATGCAAAACAAAGAAATTTCTAAGAGATTGTCTGGGATTGGCAAAGTTAAAGCTGTTGTTGTATCTGGTATTTTTATCCAGGATTCTGAAAGTAGGCTAGATATGCTTGTAGTAGGGGATGATGTTAGTCAAAATCGCTTAAAAAATGTAATTAGTAACATGGAGTCAGAAATAGGCAGAGAATTGCGATTTGCCCTTTTAGATACTGCTGATTTTAAATACAGACAAGGAGTATGTGACAGATTGATTCGAGACGTCTTCGAATTTCCTCATAGGATTGTTGTGGATAAGGTAGGTATTGAAATCGCTAGGTGATACAATAAAAGGTAGGGTTACATTTAAATCTGAACCCATTATTAGTATATAAATATCACATGAACAGTTTTGAAAATTTCGTTGATACACTTTCTGCATCAGCACAAGGAGTTGGCAATAGTTTTGTAGACGTTGCTGCTTCTGTAGTTGTTGCGGTTATAGTGTTTGTTGTAGGTTGGCTTGTTGGTGTGCTTGTTTCTAGAGTTATTGAACAAATAATTAAAGCCATCAAGCTTGATACACTTTTAAAAACAGCAGGAGTTGATGATCTTGTACAAAAAATGGGCGTAAAGCTAAACTCAGGAAGATTTCTTGGTGAGCTTGCTCGTTGGTATGTAATTGTAGTTGCTTTGATTCTTTCATTCGACATAATCGGATTAAATCAAGTAACAAGTTTCTTAACAGGAATTGCAATTGGATATTTGCCACAAGTTATTTCAGCAGTACTTATCTTAATCATCGCAGCTGTTATTGCAGAAGCTATGAGAAAGGTGGTTGTTGCTAGCGCAAAAGGCGCAGGAGTAAATTCAGCAAATTTTGTTGGTTCTGTTACAAAATGGGCAATTTGGATTTTTGCTATTTTAGCAGCACTATTCCAACTTGGAATTGCAGCTACATTTATCCAAACAATTTTCACAGGTGTTATCGTAGCGCTTGCATTGGCACTAGGACTATCTTTTGGTCTTGGAGGTCAGGATGCAGCTCGTGATTTTCTTGCGAAAATTAAGAGTGAAATTCGAAACGACTAATATTTAAAACAAAAAATACACATTGTATTTTACACGTGTTCATTTCTTCAAAAACGCTTCGCGATTTTTAAAGAAATGCCACTCTGCTCGGTCGCATACGCGACCTGCGCAAGGTAAAATAAATGTGTATTTTTTGTTTTAATTTAAGTGGTTTCTAAAAAGAAAAAAAGGCGACCGAACCCTCAGGGTTCGGTCGCCTTTTGCGACGGGTTGGGCGAAGGGTCAGTTGTGCTTTGTGTACCTGAGCCTCTTCTTTTTCGTCGCCACTTCAACCCTAGACTTTTTTCTTCTGGCCAAGAGAGATCCTCCGCCTCTTGGTAGGCGGATGGGATTTCCTGCGCATGGCGTGAAAATAGTGGTGTTACGTGCTTTTGGGCGTTGTTTTCGTTTGGCCTTTTTGGCCTTGGAATTTGACCGCCCAAAGGCACCAAATATTCTATAGAACAAGTTTTTCATCCCGAACATAATGTCACATTATGTTATAAAGTCAAGTGTTTTGGGGCATTTAATTTACCTATGTATTACATGTGGAAAAGTATCTTAAAAATGGCCTCAAAATAATTTGACTTTAATTTGCCACTAATATATACTCACGCCTACATGTTAAAAGGTAGCAAGAAGAATACAAGGCTTGGATAGCGAGTATTTTCACACGCTTTCCAAGCCGCGAATTCGCGGCTTTTTTTTAACAAAATTTACAACCAAAAACTTACGCTTCGACCTCATCATTTTAGACCTCGGTTTGGAATGGTGAGGCCGGACCGAAAGAGGGTTCGATGAGTTCTTCGACAACTGAAAAAATATTGTAGGTAGACAAGCATTGAACCAAAATGTAGAAAAAGCGGTTTTTAGCATTCCTGACGGGAGTGCTAAGGGCGTATGGTGGATGCCTTGGCTTCTAATGGCGATGAAAGACGTGGTAAAGCTGCGATAAGCTTCGGGGAGGTGCCTAACAACCTTCGATCCGGAGATTTCTGAATGGGGAAACCTGACCGTTTATCGGTCGTCACAAGCTTGACTTGTGATGCATACCTAGGGAAGTGAAACATCTCAGTACCTAGAGGAAAAGAAAAAAATATTTATTCCCTCAGTAGCGGCGAGCGAAAGGGGAAGAGCCCAAACCAAATGTGCTTGCATGTTTGGGGTTGTAAGACAAATTCGTCTTCACGAGGAGAGTTAAAAAATTAAATGTTAATAGAAACACCTGGAAAGGTGTGCCCTAGAGGGTAATGGCCCCGTATATGAAAACATTTAATCTCTCTTGAATTTGATCTTGAGTAGTTCGAGACATGAATAGCTCGGGTGAATCAGCCAGTACTAACT
>CAZIFF010000020.1:10876-11764 GCA_964538345.1 uncultured Candidatus Saccharibacteria bacterium | reverse complement strand
AATATATTTGAAAGAAATTGGTCAGTATCCACTTATTCAGGCAGCTGAAGAAAAAGAATTAGCTAAGAGAATTGAAAACGGAGATGATGAAGCAAAGAAATTATTGGCGAGAGCAAACCTTCGTTTAGTGGTTTCAATTGCAAAGAAATATGTCGGCAGAAGCCCAGACCTTACACTTCTAGACTTAATTCAAGAAGGTAACCTTGGATTGTTTAAGGCAGTAGATAAATTTGATTGGACAAAGGGATATAAGTTTTCTACATATGCAACATGGTGGATTCGCCAAGCTATTACTCGTGCTTTGGCTGATCAATCTAGAACAATTCGTGTTCCTGTTCACATGGTGGAAACAATTGCAAAATACAAACAAGTTTATCGTCGTTTGAGTCAAGATTTGGGAAGAGATCCAATGCCAGAAGAAATTGCAGTAGAAATGGGTGTTGAAGTAGAAAAGATTTATACAATTGAAAAAATTGATCAAAGTACTGTGAGTTTGGAAAATCCAGTAGGAGATGATGGTGATGAAAAATCAACACTTGGTGATTTTATTGCAGATGATAAAATTTTGTCTCCAGATCAAGAAGCTTCAAGAAGAATTCTTACAGATCAAGTTCAAGAAATTCTGAATGATTTATCTGAAAAAGAAAGAAGAATTTTAGAAATGAGACATGGTCTTACAGATGGTATTCAACACACACTGGAAGAAGTTGGAAAAAAATTCGGTGTGACTCGTGAGCGTATTAGACAGATTGAAGCAAAGGCACACGAAAAGATTCGTCAACATGAAAAGGCGAACAGATTGAAGAATTACTAATATTTTGTAGGTGGATAAAGAAAAGGCGCCCCCGCAGCGGGCGCCTTTTATTTTTTGTTTAATCCAAACAAATG
>CAZIFF010000020.1:0-10866 GCA_964538345.1 uncultured Candidatus Saccharibacteria bacterium | reverse complement strand
AACGGCATACCCGTCTTCGTCTTTACAGGAAAACGGATTCACAATATCTTCTTCGGTTACTTCTTCTTTTTCGTAGTCGAGAATGTCATACCATTGGATTTCTTGCGAATAGATTAGGAATCTATTTTTGTTGGTGTATAACGAAAGGCCGCCGCGCTCGGGGGCGCCTTTTCTTTTTGGTATAATCCAAACAAATGAAAGGTACAAAGAAATATCGTTTTAGCTCTTTGGCTTCTCGGGTTCGTGCCGGCATTAACTTCCTAGATTCTAGACTTCCAGTAGGGGTTTGGTATTCAGGAATTACAGAAGATGATCTTAAAAGATTAGACATGAACAGTTCCACAAATGATATTTTGTCTATCATTTTTTGCACAACATTTCCTGACGCAACTTTTAATTTAGGTATATGTATCGGAGAGGTTGATATTTTGGGATTTAATCCACATAATAGAAATCCTATAGAGTCATGGAAATTAGATCGTCTGTGGAGGCATGCGGTCAAAATATGTCAAAAAAGAACCCTCAAATTTTATGGTCTGAAAGAATGACCTTTTTCTTTAGTAAAAAAGTTTTTGTGTTTTAAAAGAAAAAACCCCACATTCAATCGAGGGGCTTAGGGGCGTCTGTAGTATCCCACCATGTGCGATCAATCGCCGCATCCAATCTATTTTGGAACTCTGCTTCTTCCTCAGGTGTGCGAGTAGTAGGTCTTGGATCTGTTTCTTCCATAAGTTGTTGCAAGCTATCTCTGAAGCTTGCTCCTGTTGCAAAAGCTGTTCTTCCAATTTCTTCAAAGGCAGCTTCTTTTTCAGGATCATCTTCGATGATTATTTGCATATTTGTTACTGCTCCAATAATCCAAGGATGAGGAATTATTATGTTTTCGAATGTGATTAATTTGAAACCGTGTGGAATAGCTTCCTTTGGTGTTTCAGGTGGCGGTAGAAGGATCATTTTCATATCAGGCGATATTATTGCTTTTTTGCTGTTATAATGCAAGGCTATAAATATGGGTAAAGAAATTACATCAACAGAGTTTGAAAAACGATATAAAGCTTTAAATAAGTCTCAAAAGCTTGCTGTAGACACTATAGAAGGCCCTGTGATGGTTGTGGCTGGCCCAGGAACGGGAAAGACCACTATACTAAGCCTCAGAATCGCTCAAATTTTGCTCAAGACAGACGTTTCTCCTGAAAACATATTAGCACTCACTTTCACTAATTCAGGTGTTTTAGCGATGCGTAAGAAGCTTTTTGAATGTATTGGAGATATGGCTTATAGAGT
Organism: uncultured Candidatus Saccharibacteria bacterium; assembly: GCA_964538345.1. Lineage (GTDB taxonomy): Bacteria > Patescibacteriota > Minisyncoccia > Phycocordibacterales > JAACPR01 > JAGOTN01. The sequence continues at coordinate 9,582 of CAZIFF010000020.1, read as the reverse complement.
AAATATTTTTACATTCCACTCATTCGCAGAACATCTTATTAGAGAATTTTCTTTTTATTTTAAAAATCTGCAATTTAGTAGAGTTGTTAATGATATTGAAAAAATAGAAATTATAGAAAATATAATCAAAAATAATTCTTTCAAAGAAATAGTTTCTGATTACGATATTTTTAGTTCTTTATCTCAAATATCTAGCGCTATAAATGATATTAAAAAAGATGGTTTAAATCCTGAACAATTCAATAAAAAAATTCCATTATGGGAAGATGAATTAATTTCTGATGAAAATATTTTTTATAAAAGAAAAACGGGCGAGTTTAATATTGGAGATATAAAACCATCTGAAAAAGAAAAAATTGATAAAAAAATTGCAAAAGCTCGAGAAATTAATCAAGTATTTTCTGAGTATCAGGAGGTTTTGCAAGAAAAAGGTCTTTATGATTTTTCAGACATGATTCTAAACGTTCTAAAAGAATTAGAATCTAATCAAAATCTGAAATCTGATTTACAAGAAAAATATCAATATATTTTAGTAGATGAACATCAAGATACAAATGATGGACAAAATAAACTTATAGAACTTTTAACCGATGCAGAGCATTTAGATGGTCATCCAAATTTGTTTACAGTTGGAGATGAAAAGCAGTCAATTTATCGTTTTCAGGGCGCTAGTGCAGAAACCTTTAAATATTTTGAAAGTGCTTATAGAGATGTAAAAATTATTAATTTAGAGGAAAATTACAGATCTACAAAGAGTATTTTAGATAGTTCATATAATTTAATACAAAATTCAATATCTAATTCCATTCAATTAAATTCTAATAAAAAAGAAAATTCAAATATTGATGTATTAGAATTTTCAAATTATAAGTTTGAATTGCTACATCTAGCTGATGATATTTCTGGAAAAATTAAAGATGGTGTTAATTCAAGTGAGATAGCTGTAATTTATAGATCAAATAAAAATGTAAAAGATATTAAACAGGTTTTTAACTATAAAAAAATTCCTCACACCATAATCTCTAAAGAGTATTTGCTCGAAGATTCTAATATAGAAAATTTAATAAATATATTAAGAGTGATTCATAATCCAAATGATAATTACAGTCTTGGAAAGTCTTTGTTTATTAACTTTTTGAATTTAGATCCTTTTGATGTTGTGAATCTGCTAGAAAAGTTTTCAATTTATAAAAGAAACAATAAATTAAATTTAATTGATTTGTTTAATGAAAAAGAAATATTAAGTGATTTTAATATTAAGAACATAGATAGTTTTTCTAATTTAAAAGAAACCATAAAAGAATTAAAGTCAAAATCGATGAATAGTGATTTTGAATCTTTCATAAAGGAAGTTATTGAAAAGACTGGTTATTTGAAATTTATGCTTTCTGCAGATGATGGGCAAGAACAAATATTAAAATTAGATAAACTTTTTGATGAAATAAAAAGACAAAAGGATGCTAATAAAAATTATTCTTTGGAAAATTTTATTAAATTTATTGATTCATATAAAAAATATAATTTAGATATTGAGACAAAAGATCCAGAGGTTATAAGCGGTGTGAAATTAATTACAGCGCATAAATCTAAAGGTCTAGAATTCGAGTATGTTTATATTATTAATGCTACTAGAAATAATTGGGAAAAAAGTAGGGGATTCAATAAGATTTCTTTGCCTCTAAAAGATTCTAAGGGTGACATTGATGATGAGAGAAGATTGTTTTACGTTGCAATGACAAGAGCGAAAAATGGACTATATATTTCTCATTCTAAAAGCGATTGGCAAGGAAAAGAACAAGAAAAGACTCAATTTATAAGTGAAATAGGTGGTGATTTTGTTAATAATATAAATACTGAAGAGTTTGAAAAAGAAAATATAAATAATTTAAATATTTTCATAACTAATTTCAAAGAAGATAAAAATATTTTTGAAAAAGACTACTTAAAGAATTTGTTTTTGGGAAAAAGTTTGAGTGTTACAGCTTTAAATAATTATTTAAACTGCCCAATTAGATACTTGTTTAGAAGTCTTATTCAATTACCAAGTGAATATAACTCACACCAGATTTTTGGTAATTTGATTCACTATTCATTGGAAGAATTTTTCAATGAGTCTATAAGACAAGAGAAAATTTTAACTAAGGATTTTTTAATTTCAAAATTTGAAAGCTTTATAAATAATTCTGCTCTAAATAATGAGAATTATGATAGATATAAAGAAAGAGGAGAGATTGTCTTGTCTGATTATTATGAAAAATATAAGGATGAATGGAGTTTGAATATTGAAACTGAAAAAAATATTTTTGAAAAAATTACATTAGACAGTGGTGAGGCTTTGGAATTAAGCGGTATTGTCGATAAAGTTGTATTCTTAGATTCAAAACTTGATGGAAAAATAAATATTGTTGACTACAAAACTGGAAAAACCTATTCAGAGAAAGATAAAGCACAAAAGGCTGATTTAGAAAGGCAATTAACTTTCTATCACTTATTATTTAGAAATTATAACAATGGAAAATTTATTGTAGATAAAGCAATTTTGGATTTCATTCAAAAAAACAACAAAGGTAATTATGAACAATATTCTGTAGATATTGATAATGAAAAGATTAACGATCTTATAAAAGATATTAATAATATGGCAGAAGATGTTATTAGTGGAGAATTTTTGAACAAGGGATGTAATGGTAAAGATTGTGAATTTTGTAGTTTATATAAAAGTATAAAATAAAACACCGCAATTTTGTTGCGGTGTTTTATAAAATCAAATTTATTTAGTACTATTGATTTTCTGCAAGTATAGAATCAATAACTTGTTTTATTACGCTATATGATTGAGCTCCTGGAATTGAAACTTGTGAACCATCTTTCTTTGAGATAACTACAGAATATGGTGTTCCGAAACTTCTATCACTTTTAGCCAATTTCAAACCACTTTGGTAATCTTCTTCAACACTTGCTGCGTGTTTGTCGCTAGAAACACAAGAATTGAATTGTTCTTCATTAATTCCCATTTCAACTGCTGTAGCTCTTAGAGCTTCTGGTGTTAATGATGTTGGTGAATTTGCAAATAATTTCTTTGAGTAATCCCAGAAAGATTGATTTCCACCTAATTCAGCTACACATTCTGATGCTTCAGCTGCACCTCTTGCACTTTTGTGAATTTGATCGAGTGGGAAGTGTCTGTATACCCAAGCCACTTTTCCATCATTACCGTATTCACTCATGATTTGCTCCATTGTTGGATGAAATCTCACGCAAAAAGGACATTCAAAATCAGAATATTCAACAATTACAATCTCTGCATCTGGATTTCCAAGGATGTGATCTTTTTCTGCTGACACTGGATCTACAGAAACAGTTGTTTGTTCTCTTTGTTCATCTTTATTTTCTTGTGGCTTTGCTGAACCAGCATCGTCTCTTGTAAAAAATACTGCACCAGCGATTATAAGGCCGGCTACTACTATTGAAATTGGTACAAAAAGTTTATTATCGTTCATGTTTTACTGTGTTAGGATAAACAGGTGTTATTATAACATATTATGGATTTAGTAAACTCAATCATTTTAGGGGCTATTCAGGGGGCTACAGAATTTATCCCGGTTTCTTCGTCTGGGCACTTAATTTTGGCCAGGGATTTGCTTAATATGGAGGTAAATTATGGCTTGGCTTTTGATGCAGTGCTTCAGCTTGCTACTACTTTTGCAGTGTTGGTTTATTTTAGAAAAGATATTTTAAATATTGTCAAAAACTTTTTTAAATTTGTTTTAAGAAAAAGAATTGATGCAAATGAATTAATTTTATTGAAAGCGGTAATATTTGGCACGATTCCAGCAGTAGTGATTGGATTTTTTATAGAAGATTTTATGGATACTGTTTTTAGAAGCTCTGCGCTGGTTGCACTGACTTTAATTATTGGTGGCTTAATAATGTTTTGGGCTGAAAAATTTTCAAAGAAAAATTTAGACTTAAATGTAAAGAAAGGTGTTGGGATTGGTTTTTTCCAGGCTTTAGCATTAGTGCCAGGATTTTCAAGATCTGGTATGACAATTTCTGGAGGATTATTTTTAGGATTGAAAAGGGAAGTTGCAACTAGATTTTCTTTTTTGTTGGCATTTCCCGTGCTTTTGGGTGCAGGTTTGAAGAAATTTTTAGATCTTGGCTCAGCCGGTGTTTTAAATTCTGTTGGCCTTGAGCTTTTTATTGGGTCGCTGACTTCTTTTGTTGTTGGTCTTTTAGCAATTCATTTTCTCGTGACATTTTTACGCAAAAATACAATGAACATTTTTGTCTATTATCGCTTTATTTTAGCTCTAATTGTGCTGATTTTTGTTTAAAAACCTAAAGTTGGAGGAAGTGTGTTGCCTTTAGTTTCCCAATCATTAGTATTTAAAATCAAATCACTAACTACTATTTGGCCAGCGTTATTTTTAGGATATTTTAATTTGCCGTTTTTGATTGCGTAATCAAAAATATCTTTTGTAACTTTTACGTCTTGCTTGCAGTATTCCACCACGCGATCAATTTCACCATTTCGCCACCAAACAATAGATTCAAGTCCATTTCCACTTTTCTTTTCACCTAATGTGGCAAAAGCTAAATCATCTAATTTAATTCTTCTTCCTAAAACTTCTTGAACTTTTTCTAATAAATCTAAACTTTTTATTTCAAAAAGATTTCCAGCATAATATTTATTTAGAAGAGGAATATCAAAATGATTTGAATTGAATCCAATAAGCAAATCAGCACTTTCTAAAATTGGCCAAAGCTCATTTAAGTTTTCTTTGAAAAAATGACTATAAGAATTAGTTTCGGAATCATGAATACAAACTACAGCTAAATCTAAATCTTTTGGTTCTGTGGAATTTGCTTCTTGAAAAGTATTTGTTGTTTCAATATCAAAGGTTATCTTTCGCATAATCAAATCAGTGTTAGTCCAATATCTTACCTTGATGAATTCTTTTTTACAAATTCAGCAATTTGGTTTCTTTTCAGTGATTTTTCTTTGTTGTTATCTAGGGTTTTAATAGTGAATTTATTTTTAGAAGCTTCTTCTTCACCAATACAAATTACAAATTCATTACCGCGCTTTACCGCTTTGCTAATTTGATCGCCAATTTTTCTTCCAGAGTAATCCACAAAAACAGATATCCCAGAAAGTCTTAAATCTTGAGCTAGTTCAGCGGAGTGATTAAAGAAAGCGTCATTCAGAGGGCAAATTGCTAGTAGTGCGTTGGGTTTATATTTAGGTAGAAGACCATAAGTATCTAGAACATCGCGAGTAGTAACGTCTCCCATACCAAAACCAACAGCAGGAATCTCTGTGTCATCAAAAATTGAAACTAATTGATCATAGCGACCGCCACCAAAAATAGAACGACGATTTTCTGGATCGGTGCTATAAACTTCAAAAACAATTCCAGTGTAATAATCAAAACCACGCACTAAATTTGGTGAGAATTTTGCATTTGAGATGCCACGATTTTTTAATTTATCTAAAACAGCTTGTATTGATTCGCTTGCTTCTAGATTCATGTAGAAAGGACGACCAAGTATTTTTTTAACTTCCTCATCGAAATTATCAATTTTATCTTTTTTGTCTAAAAGCTTTCGGTATTGATGAATTTGAATTTCATTTAGACCAGCTTCTTTCAAATATTTTGTTAGAGAAGAAATGTCGTTTATTCTAATTTCAAATTGGCCATCATTTAATCCAAAATTTCTTAAAATTGTGTAAGCGATTTCAATCATTTCTGCTTCAGCTTCAACATTTGATATACCAAAAATATCGGCATTTAGTTGCCAGTGTTCTCGTAGACGGCCTCTTTGAGGACGTTCGTAGCGGAAAAGATTAGGGATTGAAAACCAACGCACAGGGAAGCTTAAATCGCGACGTTTTTGAGCAATCATTCTGGCAACTGTGGGTGTCATTTCTGGACGAAGTGTCACATCTCTATCTCCGCGATCTTTAAAATTATATGTTTGTTCATTTACAATCTCTTCGCCGGATTTTGCTACGTATAATTCTGTTGGTTCTAGGACAGAAGCGTTATATTTTTCATAACCAAAACTTTCTAAAGTATTTTCCCAAACAAAGAAAATATAATCCTGAATAAATTGATCTTCAGGAAAAAAATCTCTTACACCCTTATAGCTCTCAGTACTAATTTTTGACATGAATGCATTATATCAAAAAGTGATATAATAAAAAAATGATAGAGGATAAAGTTTTAGATATTCCTTTAAATGTTCCTGATAGTTTTTTGTGGATTGTATTTTTGATTGCATTAATTATTTTTGGTGGATTCAGTTGGATTCTTGTTCATCATTGGGGATATTATGGAGTAAAAGGAAATAAAAAAGTTTTTGCTAAGAGTCTTTATTTTATTGGTGGAATTATATTTATAATTTTAGCGATAATTTTTATTGGTGCTTACGGAATTTTATAATATGTCAATTAATTTAGAAAAAGATGAATATATAATTTACGAAGTTAGAAAGCACTGGTTCATTTTGCTCAGACCAATATTTTTCGCTTTGTTCGCAGTCCTGTTACCAGTTTTTATATATGCCGTAGCATCTGCATTACCAATAGAATTCAAATCAGAAGGAAATATAATAATTTTGTTTTTATTTTTATATTCAATTTGGGCACTTATTGTTTGGATATTTATTTTTGTTTCTTGGACTAATTATTATTTAGATGTTTGGATTTTAACTAATAAAAATTTGATTGATGTTGAGCAGATAGATATTTTTCATAGAGAAATTGCCACAATGCGACTTGCAAAGATTCAAGATATAACATCTGAGGTCCGTGGTTTTCTTCCAACATTTTTAAATTTTGGTAGTTTAAAAATACAAACATCTGGGCTAGAGCAAGAATTTATAATTCATGGTGTAGAAAATCCAAATCAAGTACGAGAGCAAATCGAGAAGATTTTGAGCCAATATGTTGAGAAAGAAGGTCAATTTTCAACAAGTAGACACATTGCTTAGTTTTTGTAGTACAATATTGATATGTCAGATAAAAAGATTCAAACAGGTATTGCAATTGTTATTGCGGTTCTAGTTGTAGCTTATTTTTTCTTGTTTTAATTTAATTATCCGTTTTTTCTAATCGGAGAATTTTTAATTAAATCAATTATTTCGTCATCATCATCGGTGATTGTGTATAAATTTATATCTTCTTTATCAATCATTTCTTGTTTTAGAAGAGTTTTCTTTATAAATTTATCTAAACCTTTCCAATATTTTTTTCCTACAAGGACAATAGATGGGGCAGGAGAAATTTTTTTTGTTTGCACCAAAGTAAGGACTTCAAAAAGTTCGTCTAATGTGCCGAAACCTCCTGGAAAATAAATGTATGCTTCAGCAGCGAAAGCAAGACAAACTTTTCTAGCAAAAAAATATTTGAAATCCATGTGATGAGTTAGGCAAAGATTTGTTTTTTGTTCGTAAGGGAGTTTGATTGTTAGTCCAACAGATTTTCCTCCAGCATCATAAGCACCACAGTTTCCAGCGGCCATTATTCCAGGACCTCCGCCCGTGATGATTGCATAACCAAGCTCTGTAACAATTCTTGAAGCTAATTTTTCAGCTTTTACATACATTTTTTCATCTGAGGCAGTGCGAGCTGAACCCCAAAATGTTACAGAATGAGGAGCTGTTTTTAAAAGTGTGAATCCATTTTTGAATTCTTCTGAAATACGATCAACTCGACCTTGTGTCTCTTCGTCTAATTTAGTGAAAGTGATTGGTTCAACGTTTGTGTGTTTATAAGGTCTCTCGTGTCTTTTTCTTGGTGTCATTGGAATATTGTATCGCGGGTGGGGAAATATGAAAAGAAAAAACCACCCCGTGGTGGTCGTGGATTACTCGGGCTTTGAGAAGTGTATTTCTCCGCCGACGAAAACTAAATTAAAAATCATACCTTTTATTCCCAAAAAGAAGGTTACAAGCTCCCCGAACTTGAATTCGTAGAGATTTTGAGTTCCTTTAACGAGGTATGGTTTAGGATTTACATGTTCCGTAATATTTTCCAGGTGTTTAACTCCATTGGGTGTTAAGAAAACCCAGCAAGTGTCTCCGAACCTGATTGATGTTTTAACTTCTGGTTGTTCAAGGATCGCACTCATTTGAATGCAATATAATGTTTAAAGTAATCAAAGTCAAAAATGACATAATCTATTTTTTATTGTATTGTGTTCAAACATGAAGAAACCAATTGAATTTGAGATTGTAAAAGAGATGGAAGGTGCCGGCGCGCCAAGAGGCCGCGCCGGCATTCTAAAAACCCCTCACGGTGTTATCAAAACACCAGCTTTTGTTCCTGTGGCCACAAAAGCAACCTTAAAAGGTCTTCTGCCAGAACAAATAAAACAAATTGGAGCGCAAGTGGTTTTAGCAAACACTTATCATCTATATCTTGAGCCAGGTGATGCTCGGCTTTTGCAAGCCGGAGGGCTTCATGATTTTATGAACTGGCAAGGGCCAACAATGACTGATTCGGGTGGTTTTCAAGTTTTTTCTTTGGGAGTGGCTTTTGGAAATAATGTTAAAAAAATTTCAGGTAATGAAGAGTTAAAATTAGAAGAATCTGTGGAGTCAGCAAAAGACGGTAGAACTGTTTCTGAACATTTTAAACCTGCTCAAATTGATCCAAACGGTGTGACGTTTCGTTCACATATAGATGGTTCTGCTCATTATTTCACTCCAGAAAAATCAATTGATATTCAACACAATATTGGTGCAGATATTATTTTTGCTTTTGATGAATGTACTGCTCCAGGTGAATCAAATCATTATCAAGCAGAGGCATTAGATAGAACTCATCGTTGGGCGCGACAATCTCTTGATTATCATAAATCAAAACCAGAACAAGCTAAAAAACAAGCTCTCTTCGGAATCGTGCAAGGTGGGCGAGTGGAATCTTTGAGAAAAGAAAGTGCAAAAGTTATTGGTGAAATGGATTTTGATGGATATGGAATTGGCGGAAGTTTTGAAAAAGAAGATATGTCACAAGCAGTGAAATGGGTGAATGAAATTTTGCCAAAAGAAAAACCACGACATTTGCTTGGGATTGGTGAGCCGGAAGATATTTTTATGGCAATTGAAAATGGTTGTGATCTTTTTGATTGTGTTAATCCTGCACGCATTGCTCGCACTGGAACAATTTACACTTATCAAGGAAAAATAAATTTAAAAAATGCAAAATATCGTGACGACTACACTCCGCTTGAGCCAGATTTAAATTTTGAAATTTCTCAAAAATACACTCGTGCATATCTCGCACATCTTTTCCGCGCAAATGAAATGCTTGGTTCAATAATCGCTACAATGCATAATTTACATTTCATAATTAATCTTGTAGATAGTGCTCGCGAAGCAATTCTAGAAGGGAAGTTTGAGGATTATAAAAATAATTTTTTGGAGAGGTATAAAAGTTAAAGAAAAAACCACCGATGTTGGCCGGTGGCTGTGAAATTCAGAGAAGTGTTTTGTTTGTGTGGGGTCCAACAACCCCAATTTTTCCTTCGCCGATTACTTTCACTTTGATCTGATTGCCTTCGCGATCAAATC
>CAZIFF010000019.1:3771-12173 GCA_964538345.1 uncultured Candidatus Saccharibacteria bacterium | reverse complement strand
TAAAGTCTTTATGATAAAGTAGCCCGACATATGACAACAGTAATATCACCTGTAAATATTGAAGCCCGAAAAAATCTGGACCTACGACCAGGCGACACTGTTCGTGTTTTCCAAAAAATTGAAGAAAAAGGCAAGACTCGTCTTCAGGTTTTTGAAGGTCTTGTATTAGCTAGAAAGCACGGTACAGAAGCTGGAGCTACTTTCACAGTTCGTCGTTCAACAGGTGGTTACGGTGTTGAAAAAATCTTCCCACTATATTCTCCAATGATTGAAAAAATCGAAGTTACAAAGCGTTCAAAAGTACGAAGTGGAAAACTATACTACATCCGAAGAAAGGCAATCAAACAAATTTCTAAGAGAATGAAAATGATGTTTGTTGATATTACAGACGCTATTAAGGGTGGAAAAGAAGAAGTTGTAGCTGAAGATGCAGTTCATGCGGATACAGCTAATACAGAAGAAAACATTGTTTCAGAAGCAGCAGAACAAGTTGTAGAAGAAAATAAGGCAGAGTAATTACTTCGCCCAGATGGTGGAATTGGTATACACACACGATTGAGGTTCGTGACCTTCGGGTGTGCGGGTTCGAGTCCCGTTTTGGGCACACCTATATGATTAATACAAAATGTATTTTTTGTAACAAGGAATTTTTAATAAAGCCATCTTTCTATAAAAATGGTAAAGGTAAGTTTTGTTCTTTAAATTGCAAAAATAGTGCAAAAAGAAATGGTCTTATAGTTAGTTGTTTTATATGTAAAAAAGAAACATATAAAACCCAAAAAATTCTAAACAGATCTAAAAGCAAAAAGTATTTTTGTAGTAAATCATGTCAAACAATATGGAGAAATAGTGAATTTGTTGGAGAAAAGCATGCAAATTGGAAACATGGTAAACAGGCGTATAGAACGGTTTTGTTAAGAAACAGAACCATAACCAAATGTAATTTGTGTGGAACTGAAGATAAGAGAGTTTTGGCAGTTCATCATATTGATAAAAATAGATTAAATAATAAGATTGAAAATCTAGCTTATCTTTGTCATAATTGCCATCACTTAGTTCATCATTATAAAGTTGAACTATAAGTACAATATGGCGCCTATAGCTTAGTGGTAAAGCCCCGGTTTGTGGATCCGGTCACAGGAGTCCGATTCTCCTTAGGCGCCCAAATTTATGAAGTTAGATAAAAATATAAAGAGACCTTTTTCGGTAGAAAATTACAATCCTGAGTGGATCGATAAATTTAAAGTTATACAGCAAACTTTAAAAAAAGTTTTCGCTAATAAAGCATTGTCTATTGAGCATATTGGTAGTACTTCAATTATTGGTACGAAAGCAAAACCTTTAATTGATGTTTTAGTTGTTGTGGAAAAGATGGAATCTTTTGAAAAAGAAATTAAAGAAATGGAAGATTTAGATTATTCATATGGTGAAAATTATATTGCTCCAGATACAATTCTATTTTTTAAAGAGAATGAACATGGTAGTAAAACAGAAAATATTCATGTTTGCGAAAAAGATTCTCCGAAAGCAATTCAATTTATTACAACAAGAGATTATTTAAGAGCTCATCCTGAAAGAGCTACACAATATGGAGATTTGAAAGAATTAAATGCTATAAAATATGCAGATAATTATCCAGAGTACAGAAAGGCTAAACAAGACTTTATTGATGAGACAGAACGACTAACACAAGAGTGGCTAAGTTTACTTTAAGCAAGCTTCGTTTTAAGAAGTATAAAAGTAGTTTTATTATCAGGATTATCTTGAATACCTTTAGCCAAAATTTTTAATCCATATCCATCTGCTGCGGCTTCATGAGATATTGCTCCAATTTTTGCACCTAGTCTAAGACCAGCAATATTCTTCGCTGCTTCAGCTGTGGAACTACATTTAATAATTTTATCCGAAGTCATTCCAATAGAGTTCAAATATATACCACATTGCAAGATTGCTTTTGGGTGTGACATGACATTCTCAAGCTCTTCCGGGGAGTTGATATTCTTATGTGCTAGCAAACAATGTTCTACAGGAAGATCTATCTGATCTTTTTCTTCTAATAAACAACCATTGTCTCTAAGTTCGTTTATTCGGCTTGTTACTTCTGTAATTTCCCCGGCTTCAATTGTTGAGTTCTTTATTGGAACAACAGCGTAAGATGGCTCTTTAATAAGAGATTCAAATATGTTTTGGTGGTTTCCGCAAAAAATAATCTCACAATCATTTTCTAGCCAACCTTGTCTTTTTATGAAAACTTTTGCCGCCTCGTGTCCATTTGTAAAAGCATCAATTACTAAAATTTTTATTTTTTTAAGATTTTTATCCATGATTTGATTTTCATAATACTTATTTCGTGGGCAAAAGACAATTTAAGTCGTTTATAGGAAAAACACCCAAACTTTCGTATTGGGTGTGCTAGCTGTGATGTGTTTAAAATTACACTCTGTGGACAATCAAGTTGTGTCTCAGTTCTCGCTCCATTTGCCATTGCAGATATCCTCCTTCCCGACGTAGTGTACCCAATAAAACAATTACATCGGTCCAACAATTAATGTCATCTGGGTTCCAAATGTTTCTGGCGGTTGAGTTAAAAACAGAGATGGGAAAACCAATTCCATATTCTATGTGGTGTGAAAGTTCTTCTAGATTAAGTACCCACGAAGCCGCAAATGCGAATTCCGCTAGGTTAAGTCTATGAAGTCCGTTATGCCATGAATATTCATTTGTTATCACGAGTCGTGAGGGTGGTGATGAGGGAACTGGGTGGTTTTCGATTTTTAGGTCAAAAGAACCTGCCCAATGAATTGTTTTACTCGTCCAATTAATTCCAAGTCCAATATCCCCTGGACTTGAGAGGAGGTCAATGATTGGTTTTTCAAATAACTTATAGGGTTTATCAGATCCTGGAAATTCAATCTCAAATTTCATGGTATTTTTTGGTTCGTGCCAGTTCAACTCACTGGACAGAGCCGTTCTTTATTCAAAGAGCAGTAAAACTAATATATTTATATGTCTAAATAAACGAGTGGCAAATAGGACTCGTGAGTGGCGAATACCACCTTTACATATATTAAATTATGTGTAATATATAAATATATGGATTATCAAGAATTGTTTCAATCATTGGGATTGTCTAAAAATGAATCAAAAATATATGAAATACTTATTCGTTATGGTGAACGTGGAGTAGGTTTTATATCTGAGAAATCGGGAGTACACAGAAGAAATGTGTATGATTCACTGAATAGACTTCTTGAGAAAGCTCTCGTGACTGAAATAATTGAATCAAGTGAAAATAAGTATCAAGCAGCGGAACCAAAAAAATTACTTGAAATAATACGTGAAAAATCAGATTCCATAGAGAAACTATTACCTAGTTTGGAAAAAATATATTTCAGTACTCCAACTGAATATAAGGTTCATACATACAGAGGAAAAGAAGGGTGGAAGCAGTACATGAAAGACATCCTTAGAGCTGACAAACCCTTCTACTCTATCGCTGCACAAGGAGCCTGGATGGATACTAGGGTGAAATCATTTTACCCAGGTTTTTTGGAACAAATGAAGAAGAAAAAAATACCAATGCATCATTTGTTTGATTATGATGTTAAAGAATCTACTCATGAAATACTAAATCATGTAGGAAAGAATTTTAAATTTCTGCCCAAAAAATATGCTACAAATTCCGGGATTGATGTGTTTGGAGATCGAGTCAATATTATGCACCAGCAATATTTAGGAAAAGTTGGCACAGACGAAGAAATCATTTTTACGGTTATTGTTAATCAAAACCTCGCTGATTCTTTTAGAACTTGGTTTCAATATATGTGGGACATGTGTCCAAATAAGTAAGTATTCTACAATTATTGTTCGTAAATTTGTCGTTTTTTAGAATTTATATTTGCTATAATCTCTACATGGAAAAAACATCAAGTATTTTATTGTTTACAGTTTTAATAGTTGGGTTAGGGATTGGTTATCTTTTTGGAAGTTCTACTGTTGTAAAGCAAACAGAAAATGTACATACAATGCCTGATGGTAGCATGATGGAGAATGATCACGCGCATTCTGCTATGGACGACGCTATGCATGATATGACAACTGCTTTAGAAGGAAAGAGTGGGGCAGAGTTTGATAAGGAGTTTTTGAAACAAATGATAGTTCACCATCAAGGCGCCGTAGAAATGGCAGAAATGGTTTTGGTGCAATCAAATGAAACACAACTTAAAGATTTTTCAGAAGATATTATTGAAGTGCAAAGTAAAGAAATAAATATGATGCAAGCTTGGTTAAACGCAGGATTTTCAGTATCAAATAACAATACAAATAATAATGTGGCTTGCACAATGGAAGCAAAAATTTGCCCTGACGGCAGCGCAGTAGGGAGACAAGGTCCAAATTGTGAATTTTCTAAATGTCCTGGTGAGTAGAATCTGTTACAATATAAACCATGAATTGGTCATTAATACTCGCGATTTTAGCGATTTTAGGAATTATTGCTTTAGTCTACTAATAGATTAACCTTGGCGAGCTTTTCGTCTAGGGTCTTTTTTATTGATACGATAAAGACGGCCTCGTCTTCTAACTAGCTGATCTCCTGGCTTTTCTACTCTTAATGCTGATTTGATTTTCATATTTATCGCCTCATTTGAGGGCTTTTGTTTAGTCCAGTATTTTTATCATATCCTGCTCACTCTTGCAAATGTGCCTTGTCAATTTTCCAATTTTTTTTATCCACATGATACTAAAATTTTATTGAAATTTTAGTTAGTAGTAATCCTCTCAAAATTGTATACTTAGATGACTTTACTAATAATTTATGAGTTTATGACACCACTTGAGATCACCGTTACAAAGCGAGATGGCACAAAAGCCACATTCAATGCTGATCGTATAAATAGAGCAATTGAACGAGCATGTATTGGACTACCAAACGCTACAGAAATGGTGATGCAAGTCGCAACAGAAACATCCCTTACTCTATACGATGGTGTTACAGAAGATGAATTGGATGAAGCTGTAATAAATGCCGCTCTTCAAAATATTAAAGAAGATACTAATTATGATATTGTTGCAAAAAGAATTCTATTAAAGACTGTCTATGCTCGTGTTTTAGGTGATTACGATAAATCAAATGATGAAGCTCCACAAACTTTACACGCAAAGAGATTTCCAGAGCATATTAAGCAATGGACAGATAGAGGTTTGCTTGATCGAAGAATGATTGAAAAATTTGATTTACCAGAGCTTGCAAAAGTTCTTGATATTTCACGTGATGAACTTTTTAATTACGCAGGATTGTCTGGTCTGTTGAATCGATATTCATTGAAAGGGGAGAATCAAAAAGCCATCGAGACTCCACAATTTACTTTCATGAGAATTGCTATGGGTCTTTCTTATAATGAAGAAAATCCAACTGAACAAGCAAAAAGTTTTTATGACAAACTTTCAAAACTAGAATATCTTCCAGGTGGTTCTACAAATTTAAATTCTGGTACAGTGATGCCAGCACTTTCAAATTGTATTTTGCTTGAAATTCATGACTCAATGGAACATATTGCAAAATCAGTCTCAGATATAATGTTGCTTTCAAAAGGTTCTGCTGGTATTGGGGCTTCTATTACAAAACTTCGTGCTTCTGGTTCTCCTCTTTCAACTTCAAACACGACTTCTTCGGGTACAGTTCCTTTTATGAAGATAATCGATGTTGCGGTGGCTGCTATTTTGAGAGGAGGAAAGAAAAAAGGTGCACTGGCATTTTATATGGAAAATTGGCACTTAGATTTTCCCGATTTCATTGAGGCTAGATTTAATTCAGGTGACGAGAATCGTCGTATGCGTCAGGCAAACACAGCAGCTTTCATTTCAGATGAATTTATGAAGAGAGTTCGAAATAGCGAGCAGTGGTATTTATTTGATCCAAAAGAAGTTCCAGATCTAAATGAGCTTTACGGAGAAGCTTTCTCAAGAAGATACAATGAATATATACAAATGGCAGAATCTGGAAAATTGAGAATGTATAGAAAGGTTCCAGCTCGAGAACAATACAGACAAATTACATCAAGTCTCGTTTCTACTTCTCATCCTTGGATTACCTTCAAAGATCCAATCAACCTTCGTGCACTCAACAACAACACTGGCACAATTCACATGTCTAATTTGTGTACAGAAATTTGTTTGCCACAAGATAAAAATAATATTGCGGTCTGCAACTTAGCTTCTCTAAATCTTTCACAACATTTGAAAGGGAAGGAAATTGATTGGCAAAGATTAGAAAATACTGTGCGTATCGCTGTGCGACATCTAGATAACTTAATTGATATTAATCAGTTACCTGTATCAGAAGCATCAAACTCTGATAGACAAAATCGCGCAATCGGTCTTGGTGTGATGGGTCTTGCTGATATTTTTGAAAAAATGGGTTGGTCTTATGAACATAAAGAAGCTTATGATTTCACAGATAGATTATTTGAATTCGTGAGCTACATGGCTATTGATGAAAGTGCAAATCTTGCACAAGCTCGTGGAAGTTACCCAAATTTCCAAGGTTCTGAATGGTCAAAAGGACATGTGCCAATTGATACACTTGAAAGATTAGAGAAAGAGAGAGGAATTCCTCTAACTGTAGATAAAGGTTCAAAACACGGTGGATTGAATTGGGATATTCTTCGAGAAAAAGTTAAGAAGGGAATGAGAAACGCTACTCTGATGGCTATTGCACCTAATGCAAATATTGGTCTTGTTGGTGGAACTGTCCCAGGAATCGATCCTCGTTTCGCTCAAGTGTTCTCAAGAAATAAAATTTCAGGAAAGTATCTTGATATTAATGTGAATTTGGTAGATGATTTAAAAGAAAGAGGACTTTGGGAAAAGATGCGAGATAAAATATTTGAAACTAAGGGAGATATTTCTGAGATTGCAGATATGCCACAAGATTTGAAAGATATTTATAAAACATCTTTCACAACTTCTCCTTATGCGTTTATTGAAATTGCTGCGCGTGCGCAAAAATGGGTTGACCAAGCTCTTTCTCGAAACATGTATTTGAGAACTCGTGATAACGAAGAAATTATGAAAATCTATGCGTCTGCTTGGGAGAAGGGTGTAAAGACTACATACTATCTACATATGGAGCCAAGACACACAGCAGAGCAATCAACAACAAAAGTTAATAAAGCAGTACAAATGGGAAAGACAGGTTTCGGTGCAATAAGAGCAAAGATGGCAGCTTCAGCACCAGAGCCAGAACATTTGCAAGAAGTTACATCTCAAGCTGTGCCAACAAATACAGAAGTTAAAAAACCAGAATATGTTGTTGTAAATAAAAGCGATGGACCAGAAGATCCACAAGAAAGATTTGTTTGTGACAGTTGCCAATAATTATTAGTTTAAATTTCAAGGCTTATGTTAATCGGAACACCAGAAGAGAAAGACTATAATATTTATCCATCTTCATATTCTTGGGCTAGGGAAATGTATGATCAAGCTGTGGCTAACACATGGTTTCCTAAAGAGGTGCCTTTAAAAGAAGATTTGGATGATTTGCAGTCGATGACAGAAGATGAAGTGAGTGCTGTGAAGTTCATAATGTCATTTATGAATCCAGCAGAACTTGTGGTTAATCGTTCTATTGCTCTTGGAATTTATCCTTATATTAAATCTGCAGAATGTCATTTGTATATTGCAAAATGGATGTGGGAAGAAGCTAATCACTGCATGACTTTTGAATACATGCTAGAAACTTTCCCTTGGGATAGAGATGAAATTTATAGCAAACACTTGATTACTCCTGCTATGCAAGCGAAAGAACAATTTGTGCAAACTTTCACAAAAAGAATGACAGAAGATTCTGTGCAAATTGATACAGCGGAAGGGAAGAAAGATTTCATTAGAAATTTGGTTGCTACAAATGTGGTGATGGAGGGAATATGGTTTTATTCAGGATTTATGGTGATGCTTTCTTTTAGACAAAGAAATAAGCTTCGCAACTTTGGTTCATTGATTAATTGGATTATTAGAGACGAAAGTTTGCATTTGAAATTTGGAATGACTTTGTTGCTTACTATTCTAGAAGAGAACGCAGATTTAATCGATGAGTCGTTTGCAACAGAAATTCGTGATTTAATTATAAGAGGCGTTGATTTAGAAATTGCATACAATCAAGAGCTTTTCCCAAATGGAATTCTTGGACTAAATGCTGATTATGTAAACCAGTATGTGAAGTATGTTGCCGATCGACGCTTAGAAGAACTTGGATTTGATCCACATTATAATGTTCAAAATCCTGCAAAATGGATGGCGACATCAACTGATGTTCTTGAGCTTGTAAACTTCTTCGAACAACAAAATACAAATTACGAAGTTAATGCTAAGGCTTAAATAATATGTTTGAGATAGAAAAAAAT
>CAZIFF010000019.1:0-3761 GCA_964538345.1 uncultured Candidatus Saccharibacteria bacterium | reverse complement strand
ATTCACCAGAGAAAGATCCTTATTTAAAAAGAGTTACAAAAATACAAGAAGGAGAAAATGGTCAAAAAGATTTAGAAGACGTTCTGTTTGAGGATGTTAATGGTGTAACAAAAAATGTTGGTTATGTAGACAATCACCCTGGCGATACAGATGTACCTCAAGATCCATATAGAAGTGAAGAATAATAAAACACAAAAAGGATATGAGCTTGATAAAGAGCTAGATTTAATGCTAGCTTCAAGTTATGAGACTAGGCGTATTGGTGTAATGCTAATCGTGGTTTTGATTTTGGTTTTTATAGCGGTAGTAATTTTATAAAATGATTATTTTAGACGGCAAAAAACTTGCCGAGACAAAAGTTGAGTATTTAAAAGCGCGCGTTCAGTCGGCAAGTTTTTTGCCGTCACTTCTTATTGTGCGTGTCGGGGAAGATTCGGCTTCAGATATTTATGTTGCTAAAAAAGTAGAATTTGGTGAATTGATTGGTGCAAAAGTGGAAGTAAAACATTTAAATGAAAAAGTTACAGTTGAAGAAATTATTTCAGAAATTGAAAAAGCAAATCAAGATAAAAGTATTACAGGGATTATTGTTCAGCTTCCTCTTCCTGAAAATATTGATAAAGAAAAAGTCATTAATGCGATTGATCCAAAGAAGGACGTTGATGGTTTAACTGCAAAAAATTTATGGCGATTGATGAATGATGGTTCGGGGATTATTCCTGCTACTGCACGTGCCGTTGATTTAATTTTAACTGAAAACAATATAGATGTTTCAGGAAAACATATTGTGATTGTGGGAGATTCTATTTTAGTAGGGAAGCCAATGGCAATTCATTTTTTAAATCGTGATGCCACTGTCACAATTTGTCATGACAAAACTCGCAATCTTCCAGAATTTACAAAACAAGCGCATATTTTGATTTCAGCTGTAGGAAAGCCAAATTTGATAAATAATTTTCACGTGAGCGATGGACAAGTGGTAATTGATGTTGGTATCAGTCGTTTAGACAATGGAAAAGTGGTTGGTGATGTAGATTTTGATTCAGTAAAGGGTATCGTATCTGCTATAACACCTGTACCTGGTGGAGTGGGGCCACTTACAGTTTTTTCTTTATTTGAAAATCTTTTGATTGCGTTGGAGGGGGAATAGCCTTAATATTGATTTATTAATATTAATTATAAATTTATGAATTGTTTAGATCCAAAACGTTTTATTTCTGATAGATCATATGCTATTGGAAAGTCTTTGTTTGTTGGTGCAATTGTTTTGATTTTGTTAGCTATCTTTTTAGGAGCAAAAATTACAACAGAAGTTTTGTCATGGGAAAATGTTGCAGATGAAAATTATCCTAGCAATACAATTAGTGTTACAGGAGTTGGCGAAGCTGTAGCTGTGCCTGACGTAGCTAAGTTTTCATTTTCTGTAAATGAAAAAGGTGAATCGGTTAATGTTGCTCAAGATGAAGCCGCAAAGAAAATGAATGCTGCAATCGAACTTTTGAAAAAAGGTGGCGTAGATGAAAAAGATATTGAAACAACTGGATACAATGCATATCCTCAATATGAATATTCATACTGTGCAGATTACAGAGAATGTACAAATCAACAAAAATTGATTGGTTATGAAGTTAGTCAAACTCTAACTGTGACTGTGCGTGATACAAAGAAAGCAGGGGAATTGCTTTCATCTATTGGAACAACAGGAGTTACAAACATCTCAGGTATTTCATTTACTGTAGATGATGTTGAAAAATACAAAACAGAAGCAAGAATTAAAGCAATTGAATCTGCAAAGGCTCAAGCAGAAAGTATTGCAAAAGGTCTAGGTGTAGATTTAGATGATGTTGTTGGATTTAGCGAAGATGCTGGATATTACCCAGAGCCATATTATGAAGGTGGTTATGGTGGAGATATGTATTCAAAGGCATCTGTAGCGCCAGAATTGCCAGCAGGTGAAGAGAAAATTACTTCACGTGTATATGTGACATACGAGATTAACTAACCTTTAATTAGTTAAATATAGGTATAAACAACAAAAAGCCCCAGAATATTTTGAAAACGGTTGGGTTTAGGTCTGGGTTTTCAAAATATTCTGGGGCTTTTTGTGTATAACTTTAGTTTGTAGACAAATTAAAGTTATATAATTTATTGTGTGCTAAATAATCTCCTTGGAGATTATTTTTGTTTTATGCACATTGGAAAAACCGATGTTGCATAAATTGTTTTTCCATTTTTTAATCGTTTAGATTTAGAAAAATGGAGAGTATACCCCGAAGGGCATTGTTTTTTCATTTTTGTTATTTATTAATTATAAATAACAGATCTGTTAAAATTGTATTTTAATACAATGCGTTTGATCAAACGCCCCAACATTTTAACAGCCTGTGTTCTAAAAGCTATTTAAAATTTCAATAAAATTTTAGTATCATGTGGATAAAAAAAATTGGAAAATTGACAAGGCGTATTTGCAAGAGTCAACAGAATGTGGTGTGTTAATGTTTATTGCAACTATTTGACTCAAAACAGGTAGTGCGGTATTATATTGAAGTTCGCCCCTTCGGGGCGTTTTAAATTACAAAAAATATGGGAATCATTAAATATATTAAAGAAACAGGGGCTGAAATGAAGCATGTTAGCTGGCCAACTAAAAAGCAATCGTTAATTTACACATTGCTTATTATTGCTATTTCACTTTTCGTGGCAGCTTATTTAGGTTTATTTGATTGGATTTTTATAAAATTAATAGAACTATTCGTTTAATTAAGTTAATTCTATGGCAAAACAACAACCCAATCGGGATCGAAATTGGTATGCAATTCACACTTATGCTGGATATGAAAATGCCGTTTCAAAAAATTTAAAACAAAGAATCGAATCTCTTGGAATGGAAGATAAAATTTTTAATGTTATCGTTCCAACAGAAAAGAAAATTAAGATTAAAGCAGGAAAGAGGGTAGAAGTTGAAGAGAAGATTTACCCTGGATATGTAATGGTAGACATGATCGTAACAGATGATTCCTGGTTTGTAGTTAGAAATACTCCTCGTGTTACTGGTTTTGTGGGTTCTGGTGTATATCCTGTGCCTCTTGATCAAAAAGAAATTGATGAATTGTTTGGCAGAATGCAAAAAGATACTGCAAAACACTCAATTAATCTTGATGTTGACGACGTTGTAATGGTTGTAGATGGGCCATTTAAGGAGCTTGAAGGTAAAGTTGAGGAAGTTGATGAAGAAAGAGGAAAGGTAAAGGTGTTGGTGTCAATGTTTGGTCGTGATACACCTGTTGAACTGGACTTCTTGCAAGTTAAGAAGATATAAGATAATCTCTATAGACTTATGGCTAAGAAAGTAATGAAACAATTAAAGCTTCAAGTTCCGGCTGGAAAGGCTGTGCCTGCTCCACCACTTGGACCTTCTTTGGGACAAGCTGGTATTAATATCAGTGAATTTATTAATCGTTTTAATTCAGATACACAATCAAGAATGGGCGAAATCGTTCCTACTATTGTAACTGTGTATGAAGATAGAAGTTTTGAACTTGAATACAAAAAACCACCAGCAAGTTTTTTGATTATGAAAGCAGCGGGAATCAAGGGTGGTTCTGGCGCAAATGCTCAAAAGAAAGTTGGTTCAATCACAAAAGCACAACTTCAACAAATCGCAGAAGATAAGATGGAGGATCTAAGTGCAAATGACGTAGAGGCCGCAATGAAGATTATTGCTGGTTCTGCTAGATCAATGGGGGTAGAGATTAAGTAAA
>CAZIFF010000018.1:0-13743 GCA_964538345.1 uncultured Candidatus Saccharibacteria bacterium | reverse complement strand
CGACCTTCCGCGTGACAGGCGGACGCTCTAACCAGCTGAGCTACACCCGCATTTTGTAATGCGTTAGATTAATCTACCAAATAAGAACACTTGGAGCAACCTAGTCCCGAGGGACGGAATTGAACCGTCGACCTTAGCTTTATGAGTGCTACGCTCTAACCAACTGAGCTACCCCGGGTGTAAATGACACTATAATACAAATTTCAGCTTTTTCAAGCAAAAATCGCGCCTTCTGGCGCGATTTTTGCTTGTTTATCTCTTGTTGCGGGGCCCGGAATTGCACCGAGGACTAGAGGTTATGAGCCTCTCGAGGTACTACTCCTCTACCCCGCGATCTATAAATCCAAAAATTGGACTGGCTAAAATACTACACAAAAAACCTCAATTCGTCAATTTAAATATAATAAAACTCTTCAAAAACTTGCTCGTATAATCTGATAACACGATCGGCTTCTGATTTTGAAAATACAAAATCTCCACCGCGGTGAGCAATGTGATTTCTGATTTTATGCGCCTCCCAAGCTTTGTTCAAAGTAACAAAATCACTTTCTTCCACTTGTTTCAATCTATCTCCAATTGATTCACCGTCATATCCTATTCGATCCAACATTTCATCTAAAATAATATCGGCTTCAATAATAGCCTGTCGCCAATCACTTGCAGTATGAGAATTCATTAAATCTTTTACCCTCTCCCATCTTTGATTTTTTGGACCAGTTGGAGTTTGTTCTTCTACTTGGAAACTAAACCCAATATCGCTCGCATCGCCAGTTGGTAGATTTGAAGGCAATCCCAGACTCGCTAAATTAATAGGTTCATCTTCTTTTATTGAATTATTTTCAATTTTTCTGATAAATGATTCTTGTTCAACTCTCTTTTTATTTTGAATCAATTTTTCAACTTTCTTTTGTTTTGAAGAAATAAAAATAATCAGCGCAAAAAATATAATTGCCAAAATTATTCCAATTGGTCTAAAGATATCCAAAACTATTGGCAATATATTTAAAGCTCTAAAGAAACCAACTTTTGATGTGACATCATTTGCAGACACCCAACCATCTGGCACATCTTCATAATCAACTCTCAACCAATTTTGTCCAAAGGCTTCAACTGGACCTTCTAATATTTTTCCAATCGCTCTTTTTGATTGTTCACCAACAATTGCGCCTCCCATTGTTTGCCTTACTTTTGTATTAACTGAATTTATTATTTTTTTGCCAACTTCTAAATCACCAGCAGGAAGAATTCTTAATTGCCCATCTCCAGCAGAAGCGCCTAAATTTCTTTCATCAACATATGTTCCTAATTTCTCAACATAATGACTAGCAATAAAAATAACAATTATTATTGTAATAACTGTCCCTAATAAATGGTTTGAACCATCACCTGCATCTGCTTTACCTTTCGGCTTATCTGCCATATCTATTTTATTTTCTCAAACTTTTTGCCAATCTCAAAGAGCTTTTTTTCATTATAGTGCGCAGAAATAAATTGCATTCCCACAGGAAGATCTTTTCCTTCACGATTTACAGAATTTCCAGGAACAGAAATAGCTGGAACACCTACAACATTCGCAAACACTGTAAACACATCTATTAAATACATTTGTAATGGATCATTTGATTTCTCACCAATCTTAAAAGCGGGAGTAGGTGCCACAGGCATAGCAATAATATCAACTTCTTCAAAAACTTTTTGAACATTTTGTCTCAACATGTTTCTAACTTGCCATGCTTTTCTATAAAACTGATCCGCGTATCCAGCAGACAAAACATAAGTTCCCAACATTATTCTTCTTTTTACTTCTGGACCCAAAAGCTGTCCGCGAGTTTTCATGTATGTATCAAGCAAATCTTTTCCTTCAATTTTTTCACCAAATTTCACACCATCATATCTAGCCATGTTTGAAGAAACTTCTGCTGGCACCAAAACATAATAAACAGAAAGTGAGTTTTCAATTCCAGGAATTTTTATATCTTTTATTTCATAACCTTCTGCTTTTAATTTTTCTATTCCATCATTAAAAGATTTCAAAACATCTTCATCAATTCCTTCTTTCAAAAAATCATAAGGCACACCGACTGTTTTTACACTTCCGTCTGAATTTAAATTTTCATGGCTTGTTGAATCTAATTCATCTTTTCCACGCACTGCATCAAAAAGAATTTCCACATCTTCGACAGTCTTTGCTGTTGGACTAATCACATCAAATGAACTTGCCATAGCAATAAGACCATAACGAGAAACGCTGCCGTATGTTGGTTTAAGACCCACAACTCCACAGAAGCTCGCTGGCTCTCTAATAGATCCTCCAGTATCAGAACCAAAGCCGCCCAAAGCTAAACCAGCTGCCACAGACGCTGTGGCACCACCAGAAGAACCTCCGGCAACCCTAGATGAGTCGTGTGGATTTTTTGTTACTCCATATGCACTATTTTCAGTTGAAGCACCTTGAGCAAATTCATCAGTGTTTGTCTTTCCTAAATAAATTGGCTTTTGTTCATCTAATTTTAAAATTGCAGTTGCAGAATATGGAGCCACATAATTTTCTAAAATTTTAGAACCAGCAGTAGTGCGGCGACCTTTCATACAAATATTATCTTTGATTGAAATTGGAATACCTGTTAGTAAAGTCGCCTCGCCTGCATCAATTTTTTTCTGAGCTTCTTCTGCTTGTGTCATAACATCATCGAAAATTGTCAGATATGCATTTATATCAGAATTTTTTTCTTTAATTTTTTGTAAATAAGCATTAGCTAAATCTACTGCCGTAATTTCTTTTGCGACAAGCTTATCGTGTGCTTCTTTTATTGTAAGTTTAGTGAGATCCATTTTCAGTATTTAAAATCTTTTGAACTTTAATAAAATTATCTTTTACATCTGGAGCACAAGACAATACATCTTTCGTATTTAAACCAGTTTCATCTGGATTAACATCTTCACGAAAAACATTTCTAACTCCAATACTTTCAATTAACCCATCATTATCCGAATCAGACAAAACGCTATTAATTTGCTCAATATAACCCAAAATACTGCTCATTTCTTTACTATATTGGTCAAGCTCTTGATCAGTAAGCTCAAGTCTTGAAAGATTAGCTAGTTTTAATACATCTTCTTTATTCATGTGGCTTATCCTAGCTTATTTTACAAGCTTTGAAAACTGGTCTTCATCCAAAACCTCTACTCCAAGTTCAAGAGCTTTTTCATACTTGCTACCCGGCTCTTCCCCAGCAATAACAAAATCAGTTTTTTTAGATACTGAACTTGAAATATTTCCGCCCAGATTTCTAATAATATCCTTAGCTTCATCTCTTCCAAATTTTGAAAGTGTTCCAGTCAAAACAAAAGTTTTGCCAAAAAATCTATTATCGCTATTTGAAAACTTATTTTCTTTTATTTTAATCTCTTTCAAAAGCGCATCCAAAACTTCAATGTTAATTTTACTTCTAAACCAATCATAAATTGATTCTGCAACAACGTCACCAACTCCATCAACAACTCGTAGCTCTTCTTTTTCTGCTTTTTTAATTCTATCTAAACTACCGAAAGTTTTAGCAAGCAATATAGCAGTTTCTTCACCGACATTATCAATCGAAAGCCCGATCAACAATCTCTCCAGTTCAATTTCTCTTTTTGAATTTATTGATGCAATTAATTTATTGGCAGAAGTTTCGGCAAATCTAGGTAAAGACAAAAGATCTCCGATTTTTAATGTGAAAAAATCTACAGGTGTTTGCACTAGCCCAGCATCCACAAATTGTTCCACTTGTTTTGGGCCAAGACCTGCAATATCAAAAGCTGTCTTTGATGCAAAGTATGCAAGTTTTCTTAATTGAACAATATAAGAATTTTTATCTACACATCTATAAGCCACCTCTCCTGGAATTCTTTCAATGCTTCCATCGCCACCACATTCTGGTATTTTATTTGGAAATATAAATGTTTTAGAATTTTTAGGTCTTAATTCTTTTACCACTCTCACAACCTGAGGAATAATATCTCCAGCTTTTTGCAGGACAACAGTATCTCCGATTCTGACATCTAATCTTTTAATTTCATCTTCGTTATGAAGTGTGGCTCTAGATACTTTTGAACCAGCAATAAAAACAGGCTTTAAATGAGCTACAGGAGTAATTACTCCAGTGCGCCCAACTTGAAATGCAATTTCTTCAACAACTGTTGTTGTTTGTTCTGCGGGGAATTTAAAAGCCACAGCAAATCTAGGAGCTTTACCCGTATACCCTAATTCTTTCTGATATTTTTTATCATTTACTTTTATAACAATTCCATCAATTAAAAATTCTTGTTTGTCTTTTTTATCTATCCATTTTTTCCAAAATTTTATTACTTCATCAATTGATTTAGCAACAATAAAATTTTCATCAACTTTAAAACCTTTTTCACGAAGCCAATTTAATTCATCGTATTGAGTTTTAGTTTCTTCTTCAGATTTTGCAATATCATATAAAAATACATCCAAATTTCTTTGACGCACCATTTCAGGATCAAGTTGACGTAATGTCCCCGCTGCAAGATTTCTCGGATTAGCATAAATTTGCCCACCAGTTTTTTCAATTTCAGAATTTATTTTTTCGAATTGTTTTTTAGGAAGATAAATTTCACCTTCTACAATCAACTCGCCTTTGGCAGAAATTTTATGAGGTATCGCAGAAATTGTTTTTACATTCTCTGTCACATCTTCACCAACAACACCATCTCCACGAGTAGCTGCTGTTATCAAATTACCACCTTGATATTCCAAAACAATTTTCAAACCATCAATTTTCAATTCACATGTGTATTCTAAATCAACTTCACCAAACACATCTCCAAGTGCGCGCTTAACTTTTTTATCAAAAGCAATCGCTTCTTCTTCATTAAAAACATCATTGAAAGACCATTGAGGAATTTTGTGACGAATCTTTTTAAAACCAGCACTAGGCGCCACACCAACTTTTTGTGTTGGTGAATCTAATGTTCTTAATTCTGGGAATTGTTCTTCAATAGATAAAAGCTCTCTTTCTAAAGCGTCATATTCCTCATCACTTATCTCAGGATTATCTTTGGCATAATAAAGATCCCTATGATATTCAATAGTTTTTATCAAAGCTTTCCAGCGCTTTTTTGCTTCTTTTTCTGATAATTTCATAAGGTTTTAAGACCTGTACTGTAACACAAGTCCACGCTGTACTGCACGTGTATCATTATCAGGATCGCAAGTGTTTAGACCTTGAGAAGTAATTGTTGTGTAAACAACGTCACCTGTTTCACTTTTAGCCACAGTCACTTCAGCACAATACAGAATATCATCTAGTGAACTATTAATACTATTTGAAACTACAATTCTAAATACAGTCTCATTAGTTTCAGTAACCCAAGAAGTTGTATAATTTTGAGCATACACAGAAGACCCTGAGGTAATATTTGTACCCGCGCAAGAGATATCGCTTAAATCTGTTCTTCTGCTACCTTCAGAATTCGGAGGAGGAAAAACATATCTTGCTTCACCATTATCATCTATCAAAGCTCCATTTAAATCCCAATACAAAGCACATTCCAACCCTGTGTTTGCAGCATAAAAAGCATACTGAGATTCTCTACCAGCACCAGATAAAATAACTTGCTTCAATGCAATACTGATAATAGAAGCCCCAACAGCTAAAATCAAAATAGAAACTAAAATTGCAAACAAAAGCGTAAACCCTTTTTGATCTGATATTTTTTTATTGAAAAGTTTTTTCATATTTATGGTGTTGCTGGTTGTGTGTTTGGAATCCAATTATAAATATTTTCTTGTACAAGAATTCTAGCACCACCAACTCTAATATTTGAAGTCCAACGAATCTCTGCAACAATCTGCAACTCTCTTCCAGGAGCAACTTCTTTTACATTTAAAATTCTGGTGAATCTAGAATTTTCAGCATTTTCTCCAACATCGAAGTTGTAACCAAATTGATTATTACTATTAACTTTTAAAATAGGACATTCGCTACCGCTACAAATTTCAGATACAGGTTCATAGGCTAAAGTATCAATATAAATAACGCAATTTTGTGTAGTATCAGCACCACAAACATAAATATTTTCCAACCAATCCCTTCCATCTAAACCATTATCGTCTCTAATATTTTTTATTGTCTCAATTGCATCTTGAGCCAAAAAGAAAGCGGTGATTTGATCTCTTGAAAGAAATGCTGTACGTAGTCCTGACTGAGCAAACACCATGGGCCCTGTAATAGAAAGAACCAAAATAAATATAGCCACCATAGTTTCTAAAATAGTAAATCCACGTTTTTTATTTTCTTTTATTGTTTTTTGAAAAAAGTTTTTCATATTTTATATAACTAATTCACTACCATCCAAATTTAATTTTCTCTGAGAAACTGTAGTTTGTATAGTGAAAGATGAAGATATTTTTTCGCTCACACTAACAGTACCAGAGACCAGTAGCTGAGTTCTTGGTTGATTAAAATCAGCAATCCCAGAAACAATTACTTCAAAATTTTCGATATCCACTAATTCTGATGTGATTGGAAGCCAAGCTGATTGAGGACAATCATTTTCTGTATAATTTAAATCTATACACTGTGCGATATAACCCCTACCTTCATTTGTTTCTATAAGTTGATATCTAGTTTTTTCTCTATTAAAACCTTCCTCGTCCAAAACAATTGCTGTCACGTGCAAAACTCCATTATCATACCCCGGTTCTACACCAGTCTTTAAAGAACGAGTAATAGTTTCAAGAGAAAAATTTAGATTGTTCATAACCTCTGTAAGAGTTCTAGCTTTTCTATTTGAATCAAGAATTGTCAAAATTGCACCAAGCGCAATTACCATAACAATAGAAAAAATCGCCACAGAAACCATCATCTCAATAAGAGTAAATCCTTTATTATTTTTTAAATTTCTCTTAATCATTGTTGTTTATGCTACAAATATCATTTCCTGAAACAGAAATTTGTCCATTTTGGCGAATCAAAACGTAAGCGGGATTAATATCACTTCCTTGTGCTTCTACTTTTAATTGAGCAAACTCATAACCATTTATATTATTTGTTTGCCACTCTATACGAGCTTCAGGGCTTGGTCTTTGAAAAGTCACAGCTAATTTATCAACATCATCAGCTTCACAAATATCTACAGCAGCACTAACTTTTATTTCTGTAACTTTTATATTTCTTTGTAGAGTTAGTTGTTCTATACACTCATCTCCAGTCAAACACACACAATCTCCATTCCCTAAAGATGTATTACATTGTCCATATCCAGGGTCATTGTCTTCATTTTTATCAACAAAAAATGCAAACTTTTTTGTCTCATTAGGAGAGCCAGTTGATCCATCTGCGAGATTAAAAAATACACCATAAGGATAATTAAAGTTTCTATCCTCACCTTCAACATAACCTCTCACACCTAAACCAAATATTTGCGCCTGACGAGTAGTAAGAGCAATCTCGTAAGCCATATTTGTCACAAGAAGATTTGAAGTAAAATCTCCATATTTAAAAACAACTATTGCAGTAAGCAGACCAAAAATTGCAGTTACTATTACCATTTCAATCAAAGTAAAACCTTTTGAAAAGTTGGTCTTTATTTTTTTATTTAAAAAGTAAATCATTTAAATCTCAAGAAGAAATGTAACACCGAGAATATCTATTGGCACAAAAAATAATATTAAAGTACCAATTATTAGAAACGGTGCGAAAGGTATCTCACTCTTCATTGTAATATTATGCCGAGCAGTATTCAATCGAGACATCAACATGAAAAATATTGCAAATATTGCACCAATCCAAAATGAAATAATTATTGCAGAAAGACCTGAAATAAAACCTAGAAGAAATCCAATTCCTAAAACTAATTTTCCATCGCCCAAACCAATCCATCGCCCTTTAGATAAAAACCACAACAAGAAAAATGGTATGAAGAAAATAAAACCAGAAGTTATATCTAAAACAAATGGAAATTTAAACCATAAATCTCTTGGAATACTTATCAATAAATAAATAAAAGATAGTATTGCAAAAGTATAAGCTAAACCATTTGGAATAATAGTATGTCTTAAATCATAAACAAAAATTACAATTAAAATACTCCAGATTACGAGGAAAAATACTAAGCCGATTATTGCTAAAATTGGAGCAATATAAAAAACAGAAAGTTGTTTTAGAAAAATAGCCAGAAATATCAAACCTGTAAAAATTTCTACTAAAGGATATTGCCAAGAAATTTTTGAACCACAACCAGAACATTTTCTTTTTAATACAAAAAAAGATACTACCGGCAGAAGCTCATGCCAATGCAATTTTTTATTACAACTTAAACAACCAGATCTACCAGAAATACCACGTCCAGTATTTAATCTTAAAATTACAACATTTAAAAAACTACCAATTATCAGACCCAGTATTAGAAAAAATATTATTCCTATATAAATCATTTAATTACAACTGGTATCATCAGTATCATCTAGTGCTGGATAATCACCTGTTGTGATTCCAGTGTATTCTTGATTAGAAGAATTTATGTTACCTGCGCTACTTGTATTATCAAGACACAGTGCTCCACCGTTTAATAAATTTGTAGAAAAAGCAAAAACATTATCGTCACTATTACAATCAACACTTCCGGCACCATTTAAACTATTAATCTTATTAATTAATTGAACAACTACACTGTCTTGTGTAACACTGTTTGAGCCACAAACAGAATCAAAACTACCATTTGTAGAGTAAATTAATTCAGTTTGCGTCTTTAAACTAGACATTTCCGATTTAATTGAAGCATCATTAGCATCACCTTTTGCACTATTTAAAACAGCAACTACAATTGTTGCCAAGATTCCAATTATCACCACCACCATTAATAACTCGATTAAAGTAAAGCCCGAATTATTTTTTAAATTTAATTTCATATGTAAGTAAATTGTATCATAAATAAAAATCGTCCCAAAGGGACGATTTTTACAATGTGATTAAATATATTTATTTTTATAGAGAATCACAATCATGACTACCATCTGCCCAAGCAGTGGCATCGCTCGCCTCACCTTGAGTTGTTGAAGCTGAACCAGTACTGTCTACGCAGTAGTAAGTACCAGCTGTAGCAAGTTCTGCTGTAAGAGTCCATCCATCTCCACCGTTATCAGCACAAACTACTGAATCTGAAATTTCTTCAGTTGCTTCAACTGAAGCCAAAATTCCATCAGCGTCTGTACAAACGTTTGTGTAAGAATTTGGACTTTGGTCATCGTAAAACAATTCTGCTTGCGCTCTTGCGTTTGCAAGGTTGGCCTTGATAGCAGCATCAGAACCCTTACTTCGTGCTGTGTTTAGCGATGCCAAAACAACAGAAGAAAGAATACCGATGATTGCAATCACCACAAGCAATTCAATCAATGTAAAACCTCGTTTTGTCTTCATAATTTTATTTATAGAATAATTTAGTTAACTAAATAATAGATCTGATAATTCAAATCTACTTTATCAATTATATATCCAAGGCGATTTTTAAATGTGCCTTTTCCCCAACTAACCCCTAATAGCTTTTTTAGACA
The DNA here is from genome assembly GCA_964538345.1 of uncultured Candidatus Saccharibacteria bacterium. Taxonomy (GTDB): domain Bacteria; phylum Patescibacteriota; class Minisyncoccia; order Phycocordibacterales; family JAACPR01; genus JAGOTN01. Next base: position 4,181 of record CAZIFF010000018.1, on the reverse strand, counting down.
TATCCAAGACTCCCTCTAAACTTCTTGCCACCCCAAGGAATAATCCACGATGACAGAATACGGCATCACTTATTCCAGAAACTTTTTGTAATTCTTCATTATTTAAACCAGCCCATTCTTTTGGAAATTGTTTTCTGATTGGAATATCATTTACATTAATCCTAACTCCTTTTGAACTCCAGTTATCATTTTCGGGTCTGTATCTTATAAAAAATAATGGCTCTGGTTTATCAGATAAAATTGCACCAATATCATCATCTGAAAAATCAAATTCTTTATCGAAAATAATTATTTCTTTATCTTCTGATTTTTCATAAATCTCTAAAATAATTTTACGAGCTTCTATCACATGCTCTGCACGCAAAATTTCTCTTTTTAAAATTTCTTTAACAAAATCAACAGCTTTCATAAATGCATCGTCTATGTGAGTTTTTTCTTTCCAGCTCGGCATAAAAGAATAAAGCATGGTTTGTACAAGATATGGAAAAACTCCTAATTCTGTGACATTAAATGTATTTACGCCGTTGTCGCCGGCGTCGATGGATTGCACGATTTTCTTTTCAATTATTTCCCACGCGTCGCTACTGCAGAGCCGGCGACCGAAATGTTTCCAAATTAAACCGAAACTAGCATAAGGTATTCCATTTTCACGTATACCCGCACCTTCTTTTTGATGATGATCAAAACGATTCTTTTCAGTATCATAAACATTACCAACATCCAACACAATATCAGCAGCATCAATTATTTTTTGATCGCGTGTTCTTGTTATTTTTATTTTATTACCAAAAACTAAACTCAAAGTTGCAATAGCAAAAACATCATCTGCATGAAATCTAGAATCATGTGTTACAACTTTAATTTTTTTCCAAAACATTTATTTTTTCTCCCCAACGAATTTTCTCATAAAAATATAACCAAATTGAACCAAAAGCTGATAACAAGAACACAAATCTTGTAAGATCTCCTACCACAGGAACAAATTGCAACAATGTTAATACTATTACTCCAATAGTTGCAGAGTTAAAAGATATTTCTATAGTTTTATTTTTACTAAAAACTTTTTTAAGTATTACACCCAATGCAATTCCAGCAATTGATGTAGAGATAATAAATACTCCTATATAAACTAAAGCCAACAACACTGCCACCGGAACAAGAATTAAACTAATCAAACAAATAATAATTATTGCTGGAATAAAAACCATTGAAACAAAACCAATCAAAAGACTTTTCCAAAATGATTCTATACTTCTCATAGATGTTTTCTGAGAAAATATTTTAAATACATACACCAATATAAAAGTGAGCAAAAGTGTAGTTATAAATCTAAACAACATCCAAAAATTTAAGAAGCTTACAACTGCATGTTGTACTAAACCATTTTCTTTTATTGATTCAATCTTGTTAAAATTAACTGAGCCAGAAACATCTGAACCATCTTCTACTATCGCTTGTCTTGGAGAAAAATAAATTAGATTTCCAGATATTTTAGAACCAGATAATATATTTATTTTTTCAGATGTAATGTTAGCGGTATTTTTTATTTCACCTGAAATATTTACAGAGCCAGAAACGACCCTCAGATGCTTATCTATTGAATTATTTATATCAACCCTACCAGCTATTAAAACAGTATCTCCTTTTATCTGCGCCTCTTTCTCTAAAACAACATTTCCTGCAATTACAATCAGATCTCCATTTACAACGCCTTTTATTTTTACATCACCACCAAGAACCCTGACATCTCCCACAGTATTTCCTTCTATATGAATTTCATTTCCAACAGAAATAATATCTCCCTTGGTATTTCCATTTGATTCAATATTGTTACCAACAACCACAACATCACCAGTTGTCGTACCAAAGATTTTTGGTTGACCTCCTAATAAATAAATATTCCCATCAATATTTTCTGATTGATCTATATTTGCAGTCTTATCTGTACGTATTGTGGCTGCTAGAGAAGTATTTGGTAGCAAAATAAAGCCCAAAATCGCCAAAACTATAGCTTTTTTTAGCCAAGTTCTATTCATAAAATCAATAATATCATGATTTTAAAATCCAACCATCTTTTATCATTTCTTCCGCCTTTTTCCACTTAACCTCTATTGATTCTCCGTCTTTCTCTAAAACAACAATATCATTTCTACCAAACTTAGAAGAAGCCACACCAGGACCAGAATTTGATTTATTTTCTTCATTTGAAATCATTTGTGCCTTTTGCATTGTTTGTTTTAATCTTTCTTCTTCTTTTTGAAATGCACCAGCTCCGATTTGTGGTATTGCTTTTATGATTTGTTGATCAATTCCAAACAACATTTCATTAAACAACGCTAATCCTTCTTTTTTATACTCAATCAAAGGATCTCTTTGTCCATATGCTCGCAATCCAACACTTGAACGCAAATAATTCATCATTTCCAAATGATCAATCCAGAAATTATCTATTGCTTGAAGCATAAGTCTTCTTACAGACGCAATCCATTCTTCATTTCCTAAAACATCTTTTTTATTATCTACCAGTCTTTGTAGTTGTTCATTATTTTCTACAATTCTATTTATTTCACTCTCTATATAAGACACATCTCCTAATAAAATTTTTCTTCTTCTTTGATAAATAGATTGTCTTTGAGTATTCAAAACATTATCAAATTCCAATAAATGTTTTCGTGAATCAAAGTTAAAACCTTCAATTTTTGTTTGAGCAGTTTCTAGTGATCTTGTGATAATTTTATTTTCAATTGGCTGATCATCAGGTATTCCCAACTTACCCATCAAAGTACGCACACCAGAAGATGCAAAAATTCTCATTAATGAATCATCCAGAGAAACAAAGAACTGTGTCTCTCCAGGATCACCCTGACGTCCAGAACGACCTCGCAGCTGGTTATCAATACGACGTGCTTCATGTCTCTCTGTTCCAAGAACAAACAATCCTCCAAGATTTTTCACCTCTTCATATTTATCTTTTTCATACGGCACTCCACCTAAAGTAATATCAACTCCACGACCAGCCATGTTTGTGGCAATAGTAACAGAACCCTTTGTACCAGCTTGAGCAATTATTTGACCTTCCTGCTCGTGATTTTTAGCATTCAAAATTTGATGAGGTATTCCTTCTCTTGAAAGAAATGCTGAAAGTAATTCATTTGTTTCAATTGCAACCGTACCAATCAACACAGGCTGACCCTTTTCATGAATTTCCTTCACCTTTCTAGCAATAGCTTTAAACTTCCCTTCTTGAGTCTGAAAAATAAGATCATTCTTATCTTGTCTTATCATTTCTCTATGAGTTGGCACCACAACAACATCCAAGTTATAAACTTTCAAAAATTCTTCGGCATTTGTCTTTGCTGTTCCAGACATACCAGAAAGTTTTTTATACATCCTGAAATAGTTTTGATATGTAATAGATGCGTAAGTTCTAGATTCTTGTTGCACCTTAACTCCCTCTTTGGCTTCAATTGCTTGATGCAAACCTTCAGACCATCTTCTGCCAGGTTGAAGTCTTCCTGTAAATTCATCTACGATAACAACTTCATTATCACGCACAACATATTGTTTATCATTTTTATATAATGATTTTGCACGCACAGCTGTCTCTAAATGATGTACATACTTAACTCCTTTTTCAGTATAAATATTTTCAACACCAAGAGCTTTTTCCGCTTTATCAATTCCTGAATCCGTAATCGAAACTGCTTTTAATTTTTCATCAACAGTATAATCTTCTTCTTCGATCATTTGGCTAGCAATTTTTGCAAATGTATCATAAAGATTTTCAGACTCTGAAGCTGGCGCAGAAATAATAAGAGGTGTTCTAGATTCATCAATTAAAATTGAGTCTATTTCATCGACGATGGCAAAATTATGACCTCTTTGTCTTAATTTATTTTTATCATATTCAATATTGTCTCTTAAATAATCAAAACCAAATTCGCTGTTTGTACCATAAGTAATATCAGCTTGATATGCTTCTTGTCTTGTAACTGGTCTTAGAAACTCATGAACAACTTTATAAGCACCTTCCTCATCTCTTTCTTTATCTAAATTTTGATGATTAGGATCATAAATAAAAGATCCGTTTTGAGAAATAACTCCAACTGTTAATCCTAAGAAGCTGTGAATTTGTCCCATCCACACAGCATCTCTTTGTGAAAGATAATCATTAACAGTAA
>CAZIFF010000017.1:0-13960 GCA_964538345.1 uncultured Candidatus Saccharibacteria bacterium | reverse complement strand
GCTTCAAATTCACAAAGATCATTATCAGCAACTCCATCAGAATCATAATTTGCAGCATCAGTATCATGACAATTGTATGTGTATGTACAACTTCCATCATCCACAACAGCATCAGGGTCATAATTATCAGCTTCAGGGTCTGTACATCCTTCAAAAATACACATACCAGTTGGAGCAGAATCACCTCCTACAAAAGTATCGGCAGGATCTTCGAAGTTTATTGCATTTTCATTTCCAACACCAGAACATGCATACCATCTACATGAATCATCATAATCATCAGCATTTATATCATAATTCAATGCACCAGAATATATACATCCATCATATCGACAACTTCCATCGTCTATAACAGCCGTAGAGTCGTAGTTGTTTGCAGTGCTGTCTGTACATCCTTCATTGTATGTACACAAGTTTGTGTTATTTGTTTTTGTTCCGTATGGTTTATTCCATTTATTAGTATTAAAGTTGTTTGCTGTGTTGTCGAAACAATCTGTGAAAGTACATAGTGAGTTGTCGGTGATATCATACGTACCATCATTATCCGCATCAGCGTCAGTACATCCTGCATATTTACATTTTTCCCTTTCAGATTCTATGCTTGTAGTTAATCCGTAATTAGCAGCAAGGGAATCAGTACTACATTGATTAAATAAACAACTTGTATTTTTTAATGCAGGATTTGTTGTGTATTCAGATTCGCTATTATAGGTAATAGCTAAATTGTTAGTACACAAGAAATATCGACAGCTTCCATCGTCTTGTGTTACATCAGGGTCGTAATTGAAAGCAGTGCTATCCATACATCCTTCCTCATAACTACAACTCTCCCATAAGCTTTTATCTGTTGTTGTTAGAGTAGGACTATAATTTGAAGCAGTCTCGTCTGTACAAACATAATATCTACAACTCACTGAATTAGGATCACTAACAGTATTACCATAATTCATTGCATCAACATCAGTACACTCATCCCATTCACATGAATTGTTGTACTCATTAGAATCTGAAGTTGAGGTCTGATGATAATTTTTTGCACCAGATTGATCACATTCCCAATATGTACATGTATCAAGAGTTGCTTGCCCACTTTGCACTTCTTCTTCGGTAACAATATCACCTTCAAAATCTTTTGAATTAGGATCTATACAAACATAATACTGACAAGAAGCATTTTCTTGAGCAAATACAACTGTATTAATATTAAACAAATTTAAAAAAGTAAAAATAAATAAAGCAATCACTGAAACTTTCTTTATATTTTTCTTTAAAAATTTATTTATCATATTTTAATTTCCATTTCCTGGACCATTTATGGCGCGAGGATTGTTACATTGAGCACATTCACATACTTGTATAGTAATATTTTCATCGTCAAAAATTAATCTAGTTTTCCCATTATCAATCCTAGAATTAACTGTCCATCCATCAGCCTTTATTTTATGTGTTTGAAATTCAGATATGCTGTAATTTTTGTCTACAGTAACATCCCATTCATCACCGTGTCTTCTTACGTCATTACCAACTAGAGAATTTTGAAAATAACTTTTTATAAACCACAGCTCCCTAGTATAACAAGGGTCATACAGTCTCAAACTGAAACCAATCATATGATAATTTTTAGGTCCTGATAAACCACAAGCGGGAGGAGTTAATTCATTAGTAAAGCAAGCTGGTGCAACTGGTAAATCATTAGCTACATTAAATATCTGAACATATGGTTGGATATAATTATCCTGAGGAAGTCCTGGGCAATAATCTTTTTCATCATTATCGTCATTATTGTCATCATTACCAGTGTTAGGAAAAGTCCCACCAGCACCTCCACCACCAGGCGGTGGAGGGGGTGGATCATCAGGATCTTCACCGGAATTCTCATTACCTGGATCTGTAATTATACCAGTACCATCATCGGGATCATCTGTTCCACCATTATTATTTCCAGTATCAACAGAACAAGAAATCACAACTTCATCTGTGTTTTTCACTCCAATATTCGCATAACTAACACCTCTTGAAACCACAGGCACTTCAGAAACTGTTTGCCATGTAGAATTATTAAAATATTGCAGACCAGTTTGTTCCCATCCAAATGTATTACTTGGCTCTATGCTTGGAACATAATTTCCTGGAGAAAGTCTGTTTTTTGAAAAATATGATTTAAAATCATCATCACAATTTTTTGGACGAAGGCTTCTAAAGTCAACATTCTCTGCTGAAGAAAATACTCTTCCTAAAATTCCAGAAACAATTCCTGCACACTGCACATTTGCAACTTTAGATTTCAAATAAGGTTCATCACTAGTTTTTACTCCGTCCTCATCGTAGTCGATGAAGAAACTAGTTTTCAAAGTTCCTGGAACCTTGCAACTCATTGTTCTGATTTCATTAGAAACACCAGTAAAAGCAGAGCTCGAAGAACCTTGCTCTCCTTCAGCTACATCCAGCTGGCAATAATCGCCTCCGAAAGTTGTCTTTACTTGCACATTATAAGCTTGAGAATAAGTACCAGTGTAATCTTCTAACTCCAACATATTTCCTTCATCATCAAAATTTTCAAAACAAAAAGGAAAATTGAATGGTCCATAAATAAATTGATCTATAGTATCTCCAGATAAAATGTCTGAAAGATATTCATCGTTAGCGATACCGCTTCTATCATATTCACCATCAGCTAAAGTATCTCCAGATTGCCAATTATTAAAATAATTTATATCTAAAGAAAGCGCTTGGTTGCTACATGTCTTGCACTGTAATTTCACATAAAACTCTGTATCAATACAAGCTGTGCCGCAAACATTTTCCTGTAGTCCACTAGGTTCGCCATCAGGCACAGACCATACATCTGCATAATCACCTTCTATCTCTGCGCCTCCTTGTGCAAAAGCAATAATTTGTTCTTGATATAAAGCAGTTGAACCAATAAAAATTATCAGAAATACAAGAAGAGATTTTAATAATTTAGTTTTCTTTAAAATAAAAGCTATAACTATTAGCAATACGATTAAAGAAATTACAGTCACAATAATATTTGTGATTTGTTTTGCGCCAAGAGGATAAGAAAACTTATCGTCCGTATTCATTTTTATAATTTGAGAATCAAGAATATTTCCTTCTGTATCAGATAAAATTAATTCTATTTCATCAACTAACATCTTTTTTGATTCCTCATCTTTGAAATCCACTAGCACATCAACTCCACTTAAACTTTTATTAAGCAAAACTTCTTTTTGAAATTCTTGTTCAGTGCCTTTTTCATTTTTGAAAATAGCTTTCAAATTAACTTTCTCAGCATTTACATCACCAGCAACAGTAATATTGGCAACTAGATCAATTGGCTCTCCTAATCTATAAGAATTTATTTTTGTATCAGTTTTATAGATTCTTCCAAACAATCCACCGTACAAAAGTCGCACAGAAATATTTTCTGCAATAGAATCACCTTTAGCATTTGTAATATCTAAATAAGCAGTATGTGGACCTGATTTTATATTTTTCCAAGGTTCTATCTTAATTTCAATAGATTTTCCTTCTGAATTAATTGCATCTTTTAATGAAATTCCTTCTATCTTATGAACAATATTTTCAGAATCATTTACATTAGCAATTTTTAAATCCGCATAAGCATTTCCTTTTTCAAATAATTTAAATAATTCTTTGTTAGAAGATTCTGAAAAAGTTATAGCGTAACTTTTTTCTTTATCTAAAGTTGGACCTTCTAGTGCCTTATAAGTATTCCCAGTTTCAAGATTGAGCAACTCAACTACCACTTTTGAAATAAACCCTCCTCTACCTGTAAGCTTAATTGGATCTTTTGTGTGAGTAGCCCCATAAAAAGAAAATTGTTCATTAAAGACTGTGCCTTTTATAAAATAATTTCCTCCATCTATTGAAACAGGTGGAACATATTGGATTGTATTTCTTTTTGTCTCTTTGGGCGACAAATTTCCAAATTCATCAGATATTGAAAAAACATAATCTAAGTTTCTAAACAAAAGACCCTCTTTCTCTAATTGATCGCCTTGATAAAAAGAGAAATTATATTTCAAACTATCAATAAATGAATCTGAATTATTTGTGACACTATAATCTATAACCAATGTTCTGCTCTCTGATAAATATTTTGTATCTTCTATATTTAAAGTTAGTGGAATTGTAGAAGACTTAACGATTTCAGCACCTTGTGCATGCGCCAAGCTTGGTAAAAAAGAAAAAACGAATAGAAAAACAATCATCACAAAAGAAATAGAACTACGAATTTTTTCCAACATATAAAAATTATATCATGGAAAAAACTTCTATTTTTTTATTCACTCTGAATATCCACAAGTGTTTTGTATGGCAAGCAACTTTCATAAAGTTCATCATGTTTGCCAATTCCAGCGATTTTTCCACCATCAACACAAATAATTTTATCGGCATGACGCACAGTAGAAAGCCTATGAGCAATAACAATTACAGTTCTTCCTTTAAAAGCATCTCTCATAGCATCGTGAATTGCTTTTTCATTTTCTCCATCAAGAGAACTTGTGGCTTCATCGAAAATCAAAATTGCAGGATTCACAGCAAGTGCACGCGCAATACCAACTCTTTGTCTTTGACCACCAGAAAGTTTTACACCTCTTTCGCCAACAACAGTTTCAAACGGCTTATCTCCAAGACGATCGAAAAACTGATCTATTCGTGTGAGCTTTGCCAGCTGTATTAGTTTCTCATCAGTCCATTTTTTATTTTCTTCTTCAGACATACCAAAAAGAATATTGTCTCTAAGAGTTGTGTTTTGAAGAATAACATCTTGCTCCACAATCCCAACCTTCTGACGATATTTTTCCAAGTGTAATTTTTTAAGTTCAATACCAGAAATCAAAATCTCACCTTTATCTGGATCAAATGCACGTAAAAGCAAATTTATAATTGTAGTTTTACCAGCACCAGATCTACCCACGATTGCACACACTTCACCTTCTTGTATTTCAAAAGAAACATCATTGAGAGCTTTTATTTTATTTTTAACTTTCTTTTCATTCTTAACCTCATCAGCTTCAACGTGAGAGAATGTTATATTTTTAAATTGTATAGAATATCCATTTTTACTTTCATTAATTTGTTTTGGATTTTTAATTTCTTTAATGTCATTTTTTAATTCCAAAATATCAAAAAACTTTTCTGTTTTTGGCCACAACATTGCTAAACGCCTAAATGTGCCATAAATTCCTTCAATGTTATAGACCATTCGCATTGTATATGTTAATAAAGCCACCAAAGCACCTACAGTAAGAGTATTCCAAACAGATACTGACAAAACACCTAGAGCAATAACTGTAATTAAATTTATATCCCCAATAAATTGAATAGATGATGTTTTGACCTCATAAGGTAACCAAACTTTTTCAAAATCTTTTTGTAAGTTTTTTAATTTTATATCTTGATCTTTGATAATTTCTTTAGAAGCTCCTCTAAAAATAATTTGTGTAATCAATCTAATAATCTCTGAATTCCATCTACTGACCTCAAGATTGTGTTCTCTCCACTTCCTCCACTTATCTAAATGCGCGAGATTAACTTTTTGATATAAGGCAAATTGAAAAACACTAATTAAAACAGTGGTTACTGCTATAATAGGAGAAATAAACGCTACTGTAGATGCAATTATTATATATTTAACAAAGCTAGGTAAAATATCATAGTTTATACTAAAAAATACTTGTTGTACGGCACCAGAACCTTCTTCTAAAGCACTTTGTTTAAAACCACTATCCGATCTAACATGTTGTCCAACAGAAAGCTCTGTCATCTTTTTTATAGAAACTTGCTTAAGTATATTTTCTGCTTGAATATGGATATATTTGGTTTCATGAACACCTCTAAAAATAACAAATATTGAAGTCAATATTAAAAATATAGAAAGTATTACAATGTAATCTAAAATAATATTAGTTGGCGCACCGGAAGTAATAGCGTCTATAATCTTTCCAAAATAATACGGCCAAATAACTGAAACTAGTGAAAGTAATATCAATAGTAAAATCTGCACGAAAACAGCACCCCGCAAGGGTTTAAAAAAAGAAAATATTTGTATCAAATTCTTTTTTAAATTCATTTATTGTAATTTTATCACAATACTAAATTGAACACATAACATTCTTGATAAATTTTGCTCCAGGTGCTTAAATGCCATTAATGAAAATACTGCTCCTTCTTATGTTGGTCATTGGTTTTGCCAATGAATCTTTTGCCCAGTTCTCTTTTGAACCAATCCCTGAGAGAAAGTCTCAAATTGTTCTAAGGATTGAGGACGGCGCCCTCAAAACAACTTCGGAAAAAAAGGCTCGAGATTTTCTTGAGCACATCAAAAAGGTCGTTGAGCATTTTGAAATCAACGCAGAAATTGATGTGGTGATTCGTGAAAAAGATCTTAACGATGTGCCAATCGCGCAAATATTTAAGATTCCAAAAATCATTCAATCTGTCGGTGAATCATACGTGATTCACATTAATCCGTCTGTCCTCAATCAGAAAACACTTTCTGAACACGTGGCATATCATGAAGTTTGTCACATTGTGGTTTGGAAAAAAATGGAAAATCTTCCGAAACACATTGTTGAATTTATTGAAGATGAAGAAATACGAGTCGAAAGACAAGTTTATTTCTTTGTTGGAAGTAAAAGATACTTGGAGTTTCTTGTGCATGGTGGATTTATACCCGACACAGGTGAAAAAATCGACGCGAAAAAATATACGGATATTTTGCAAAAGATTTTTGAAGGTCCTCAAAAGTAGAGTTGCGTAATTGCAACTTTTTTTCTTTTAATTAATTTGGTAAATACTGTCTTCCTAAATTAAAGTCTTCACAGCTTAAAACCATAATCCATTTTTCAGAATTTAGATTGCCATCGTACCATCTGTTTTCGAAATCTCTCAAAACCATTTGAAATCCCTCTCCATTCCACGGATCATGCAAAACTATATTTTCATCATCCATATAAACAACCACAGAATAGTGTCCGACATTTCCGTCTGGCTCAATAAAATGAACAATAACAGGTTTCTCTTCTTCGAGAAACTTTTTAATTTCTTCTAAAGTAGAACAGGTGTTCACATAAACATGACAACCTTCTTCACGAGCGAAATCAATCATTGCTTTATGTCTTGTGCCAACATCTTCATTTGTCTCTAAAAGCTTAGCCAATTTTTCTTCAGAAATTCGAATACCATAAAAAGCTAAAACCATTTGCAGAGCGGTTGGCCCACAAGTGTAATCGGTATCTTGTTTGAAATATGGGACTTTTAACATAAAGATAATTTTAACATATCAATCTTTTAATTCTTCTCTAATTTTCATCCAAATTTTCCCTAAATGATTTTCTCCAGTTTTTTCTGGACCCCAACCCCAAAAAGAATCTTTAGGAGAATCTTCAATTAATTCTATATTTCCTGTCTCAAGAAGTTTCTTTTGAATATACTGATGTTGACTAGCTTTTGCTCTAACTATTTCTTCCATAAGAGATAGTTTTACATCCGCCCAATCCTCTCTTTTCTTATCTGAATATTTTTCAGCTATTTTTTTAGAGTCATGAGAAGAACGTGCTTCTTTTATTTCTGTAATAATATCTTCGTCTATAAACTTAGATGCCTGATATGCGTGCTCAGAAGTCATCCAATCTTTCCCATTCCAATTTACTCTAAAAGAAGAGAAGTTTGAAAACATATAGAATTCTCTTTCATAAAAACCAATCATGTCTTTCATATAAAAACATTACCATAACCAACCTTTTTTGACACATATAAACAATGCTACAATTCATAACATTAATATTTAACAAATAATTATGAATCACTTAATTTCATGGGCATCAATTCCGAGTTCTGATTTTGACAGAGCTGTGAAATTTTATAGCGAAGTTACCGGAAAAACATTAGCAGTAAAAGGTGAAGGAGAACAAAGAATGGCAACATCTATAACAGAAGCTGAATGGCAAGATACTGTTGGTTTTGGTGTTACTGGAGACTCTACAATCAAACCAGGTTCAAATGGCCCAAGACTTTATATTGCTGTGGAAGACATGGATGCAATGCTTGGAAAAGTAGAGGCAAATGGAGGAAAAGTATTAGTCCCAAAAACTGCAATGGGAGAAATGGGATTCTGGGGTCTTATGGAAGATTCAGAAGGAAATCATATTGGATTGCATTATCAGAAGTAAGTTAGGTGTAGAAAAAATAATTCATTAGCCGATTTTATTTACAATAAAATATGTCACAACAGAAACCGCAGATGCAATAAATGCACCCCACACTAAATCAACAATTGTAACCAAGACTGGCCAATCCTTAGCTAAGGCTAAATTAGTTAAATCATAAGTTGCATAACAAACCAATCCAAAAAGTGCTCCGAATATAAGTGCGTGTGTCCATGAACCCTTTTCTACCGCTGGTGCAATAACAAACGTAACGAGACCAGCAATAAAAATTAAATAAAAGATAATAGCCGCGGTCCAATTTACATCACTCTTCAATAGAGTGCCTATTTGTGAACGATAAAAATCTTTGGCTAAAAAACCAATCCAGATTATATCTATGACAAAAAATACTGGTAAAGCAATTGTGAAAAGTTTTAAAAACATATTATCTATTTAAATAAGTTATTGTTAATTGCAAACAAGTCGCAAATGTTACCCACAACAAATACGGTATGTTTGCATAGACCACCCATCTAAGTTCTGATGATACTTGCCAAAGTGCGTAAAGCGCCCAAACAAGTGTGGCCAGAACAAGCAAAATATCGACTGAAGCAAGAAGATTATTTTTCAATCCAAACTGTATTGGCGTAAATGCAAAGTTAAAAATAAGATTAAGAACAAAAGGCAAAGCCACTATCCAAGGAATCTGTTTAGTTATTACTTTATAAAACACAGTTCCAAAAGAAATAGCGATGATGATATATAGTACTGTCCAAACTGGACCAAATATCCAGCTCGGTGGAGACCATGACGGTCTTATAATTTGTGAGTACCAATTGTATGTATCCATAATAATTTTTATTGTTTATCGAAACCAGATTATTGAAAAACTTTTACCTACACATATTTTCATAACTAATATTATCACAGTTCAAATAGCATCTTTGCTTTATTATTTCTTAGAAAAATTAATTTCATCAAAAAACATCCTCCCTATATAAATCAACTCCTTCTAAACAAAGGGCTTTTTCAACACCAAATTCATCACAATTATTTTTTGCTTTCGCATAATTGTTATACATATATTTTCCAAACATTGTGCCAACTCCCACAACGCAAGTAATATGATTTTCATCTGAAAGTTCATTACATGTATCAACAACATCGGATTTCATATTTTTTTCAAAAAGATGAATCCTTGGTAAATAAAATGAACATGATTTCTGATACTTTTCATCAACCCTTTTACACAAACCAGCTTTCTCTTGTCTTTCTGGAATAATTTTAGAAACTCCCGTCTCTTCATTATCAAAAATGTGCATGAATACTCCATCATAACAATCAGATCGAGCCAATGGTTTCAAAGAATCACAAAACATTAATGCCTTTTCAAATTTATTTTCAGTCAAAACCATCAATCCGTGACCCAGACCATGATTACAAGATTGATCCTCTTCTGCACAAATATCAATTTGATCAGAGAGTGTATCTTCATCTGCAAATGTGCCAAATCTAGATTCAATAATTCCATGAACAAAACCAGCTCCGCATAAAGGTTTTGAAATATTCATAGATTTTTCAAATCCATAAAGTTCAAAAGATTCATGCCCTAACTCATGTGCAATTCCATGACAAACATTTTTATTTTGAGGATATTTATCTAACTCCTCAGAAAATTTCTGAAACAATTCTTCTGGATTTTCTTCGAGTGTTTTCATTAATCTTTCTTCGAGCAATCTCACTTCACTATTGGTCAATGTTGCAAATAAATATTCAAAATAACCAAGATGACTTCTGTTTATATAAAAAATAATCCCTAATATAAAAATAAATCCTATAGCAAAAATTAGAAGCAACTTCTTTTTCATCTAAAAAGTCTATCATTTTCCCAAAACAAAAAACACCCCGACCTTGAGGTGTTTTTTGAACTGCGCGAGCTCGTGGACGTTGTTGGAACTAGTTTAAGATAATATTTCTTCCAACAATTCAGGAAACTCTTCTGTTCCCATACTACTTATAACAAAATGTCCCTTCCCGCCTAATTCAATTACATTCATATCTTTTAATTTATCCTTAAAAACTTCAACTGTCCTCATCACACTTTCTTCATCTTTATCAGATATAAATAAAGTAACCCCATCTGTCTTATTAACAAGTTTTTCATCTATCTCAAAGTTAAAGAAGTCTGATTCGATATCCTCTTCATATTCATGAAATGGATTAATCCACGGAGCAACCAATATTACTTTACCTACTTTAATATCAGATTCTGATAACCATCTAACAAGAAAACCACCAGCACAACTGTGACCAATTAAAAATGTGTTTTCATCTGGTCTTAAATCTTCAAGTGTTTGTTTCCACTCACTATATTTAGGTTTATAAAAACCTGGCATTTCAGGTGTTTGAGTTTCTATACCCCTAAGTGACAGCTGTCTTTGCAACCAAGGATACCAATGATCATTAGATGCTGATGGTCTACTTTCATCTAGATACTCTGACTTGTCATTGTATCCATGTATTATGATTGCTTTCTTCATATCAAAAAATATATCATCTCCTAAAACAAAAAGCACCTCCGACTTGAGGTGTATTTTTGAAGTGCGCGAGCTGGTGGACGATGTTGGAACTGAGATTATGTGTAGATAATTAATCTATCATCTTTTTCAATAAACCTTGCATTCTCAAACAAGTTTTTTATTTCCTTTAGGTTAATGTGTGTCCAATCATATTTAAAAATACCTCCTTTTGGAAAGTATTTTGACTTCCATTCTGGTTTAAAAATAATCTTATTTTTTTTACCAACCCAGCCGATATCATCAATCACAATAATATCTTTATATATATCAACTCTTTCTCTTAAGATATTTAATTCTTCTAGTAAAGGAGAATCACTTTTACCTTTCGAAGAAAGGTCTCCGGCCCAGTGTGCATCTAGAAAGAAAATTGCATTATTCTTTATTTCAGATTTTATATTTTCTAAGACAACAGAGCTGTCGCCATACAGCAATGTTACATTACCAAAAGCATTAAAACGTTCTTTTGCTTTTTCATATAAATTTTCCCTAATTTCTATTGAATAAACGTTTTTAAATATATCTTTAGCAATGTTAGTTGTATCTCCTTTAAACGTTCCAGTCTCAATAAAATAAACTGCATCATTTTCTTGTTTCAGATGTTTCAAAGTATCTTCAATGGTATTTGCATGCCCAGCCATAAAAAGCACCTTACCACTTATGTGAAATAAAATAAACCTTATATAGCAAACTGCATTGAGAATGTTGAAATGAGAATCTCGTTTGCGCGAGCTCATAGACGTTGTTGGAACTGAATTACTCAATATATAACTTTTTAGACTCAATATATTTAGCTACTTTTTCAGGCAACAAACTTTTATACTCTTGGTTACCATTATTAACCATTTCTCGAATTTTTGTACTTGAAAATCCTTTTGCACCTTCTTCCAAAAGGATAAGATTGCTACTCAAACTCAATTCATCAATAGATTGAAATCCAGACCGATTAATTATTACAAATTTTTCATCTGGACTTATTATTCTCTCCTTGATACCTAAAAATCCATCTATTCCTACCAACTGGTACAACTCATCTTCACATTGGGATTTTAAATCTTGAATTATTTCGTGAGTATACTTTCCATCATCACCTTTAGGATCAAAACCTACTAACTTTATTGGAACATGAGTTAATGTTTGAAGATGTTCTATAAATAAATTCGTAAGATTTATTCTATCTTCATATTTTGTTGGTATAACCTTATCAACTCTTCGTCCTGATGGCATAATCCATACTTCATCAAAATCAATATGTTTTAAAGCAACTTCTACAGCTGATACATGTCCGAGATGAGGTGGATTAAATGTTCCTGGATAAAATAAAATTTTCTTCATATATAAAAATATATCAGTTAAAAAAATAAATAAAAAGGCCCCCGTAATCGCTTGCGCAATTACGGAGGCAACTAATCAGTGATTACTCATTCAGCTTCACTTTTCAGACAACCATTCCGATCTTATTTATTTACCTTCATGAAGAAGGTGTCGAGTGGGTCATTGATGCCATCCTAGCAATCTACCCTTAGGTTAGTCTTTGTCAGCTTGCCGACGTTGTTGGATATAGGGGGCGCCACGTCTTTTACGTATTGCTGTAGCTTCGATATACTACGACCCTTACAACAGTCTCTTGGACTTTTATTGTAAAACACTGTTTTAGTTCGCCTTTTCGCAATGTGCTTACTGAGTTCATCCAAAATGTCCAGGCGCAGACACCTAAGAATCACCCAGCCGCTCGGAATGTAAATCTCCAAGGGACCCAAGCGTGTATCCCAGCGGAAATTTCAACTGTTTCAGCTGCTCCGTTGACGAGGTATTCAGCCTTAGTATAATAGCATATATAATATATATGTCAAGTTATTCACGAGCTCGTGGATGTTGTTTAAACTAATATTTACTTAAATCAAAATGTTCATTTTCAAATCCAGCCTTTTTAAGAATACTCATAACAAAATCAGTTTTAGATCCTATATATCCATTCTTTCCTGTCGGATCTTTTTTAATCAATTCTTTTTTAAGGTTGTTATACTCTTCAACAGCTTCCTCGTGTTCCCTTAAATAATCTCTAAATAAAATTTGTCTTTCTAAAAAACTTGCTTTGTCTGCATAAGCTATAGATAAATGATATTCGGTAGGATTACCTTTTCTAAGCAAATGTCTTTCATGAGATTCTGTTTTATTATGTTCATCAATATCAAATGGATATCCAAGCTCTGACAAAGATTTAGCCACAGCGTCAGCGTCTTTATAAGAAGAAATCAAAACTGCCATGTCTATTATTGGTTTAGAAGTTGTTCCTGGAATAGAAGTACTTCCAATATGTTCAATCGAAATAATTCTATCGCCGAGCAAATCTTTTATTTTTTTAGCCTCTTCTTCAAACTTAACTTCCCACTCAGGATTATATTCCTCAAGTATTGCGTGAGATTTATCCATATTTTCTAGTTGTGTTTCCATACAAAAAATATACCACCTCCCAAAACAAAAAACACCTCACGAACGAGGTGTTTTTGAACTGCGCAAGCTCGTGGACGGTGTTGGAACTGAATTATCTATATCTAATTAAAATACAAATCTTCATTATTTTTCAAAAACTCAATTCTAGATTCAAAATATTTTTGTAAGTATGGACAAAATGTTTTCTGTTTATCTAAGACATTTAAAGTCTGTTCTAAACTGATACTATGTTTTTTCCAAATCGCTCCTTCAATATTTAATTGATTCATAAAAGGCAACAACTTATCAAGCGCATGCACAAAAATAGCCTCTTCTGACCCTCTTGATTTATACTCTTTAATGGAATCTATAATCTCTCTGTTTTTGGGTAGTTCTTTATCTAAAATCTCTACAGCCTGTTTTTCCAATTCAACTTTTTTATCATGACCATTTTTACCCCACAACGGAACATCTCCTGCGTGAATTTCTACCAAATCGTGAGCAAGTGCGATTTTAAATACTTTTTCTTTATTTAAAGGGAGTCCATCTTTATCAATAATGAACCAGGCCACCAACAAAAGCTGACACACATGCTCTGCGTCGTTTTCCGGAATGATTTTATTTGGGTACAACATATCCCTATCTATATCCCTAAATTTATATGTTGTTTTTATGAATTCATTTAACTCGTCTTCCATATAAAAATACTACCACTTTCCAAAAACAAAAAACACCCCAATCTTGAAGTGTTTTTTTGAACTGCGCGAGTGATGG
>CAZIFF010000016.1:0-16511 GCA_964538345.1 uncultured Candidatus Saccharibacteria bacterium | reverse complement strand
TCTACATTGTGCGCTTTGGCCTTTTGGACCTTTATTTTCTTCTTTTGGTCGTATTGAAACTTACCATAATCCATGATCTTTGCAACAGGGGGCTGTGCGTTTGGTGAAATTTCAATAAGATCGGTACCAGCTTCTTTGGCCTTCTCCATAGCTTCTTTAAAGCTGATAATACCGTAGTTTTCACCATTATAGCCAATTACACGAAGCTCTTTAGCTCTAATTTGCTGATTTATATTTGCGTGAGGCAATTCTTCTGCTTGTTTTTTCTTTCCTTTTTTCAAATTGTTTTATTAGGTGTCAAATACTGTATCACATTTTATGGCTATATAGCAATAGAGGTGCACAAAAATATCGCCTTTTTGGGCGATATTTTTGTGCACAAGTGTGCCTCTTTTTTGTTCTGACTATTCAGCGTCTAAATCAGATACTTCTTCAGCATCATCTTCTTCAGCTATTTCTTCAGCATCTTCATCCACAACAGCATCTGTATCTGTCATAGCATCATCTGATACAACTGTATCATCTGCTGGAAGCATCACATCTTCTGGTTCCATGATTTTGTAGTCAATGATAAAGGCTCAACTGTGCGTTAAGCTGAGGGGAAGCGTAGCACACTTTTATATTTTAAGGCAATCTTTTATATCAACAGTTTAAATTTTATCTAAAATGATAATATTGTTTATATGAAAAAAATAATTCAAGCATCTGATAAATTTCAAAAAAATTATAAATATGAATTAGTCGCACCTCTTGGTAAAAAGTTTGATCCAGAATTTAAACCAGACTTAACTCCCAAAGAAATGCTCGAAGCTGGGATTTTTGGTGGAATATATTTTAGTGGTGATGGAGAGAAAGAGTTTCCAAAATCTTGGTTTGCGAAAGCAAAAATTTCTAAAGATGGTGAATATCATAAAGAATTAAATTATTTTGGTGTTAAAGCATCTCAATCTTTAAATGAATGGAGGAGAAAAGGTTGGATTTATAAAGATGATCCTCGCGGATGGATACAATGGTATTTCAGATATTATTTAGGCAGAAGAATTCCAGACGAGGACAGAAGACAAATAAAAAGATGGCGAGCAATACAAAGGCATATTGCTCAACTTACAAAAAATTGCAGACGCGGAGAAAAAAGTTGTCGCCCCGTGCAAAGACAAGCGATATTGCATTGGGCTTATGATAGTCGTAAGTTGTATTTATTTAACAGCTTCTAGTTCGTAGATAATTACTTTTGCTGGAAATAGACGAGAAATATATTCATCGTAGTAATTTTTATTGGCATTGATTATGTATTTGAAAAAATTCACAATTGGATTTTTGCTTTTTGCTGGCCATCCAATCCAAACACCAACTTTTCTAAAATGCACATCTGAGTAAAGACCAAATTTTCTTTTTGGTGTTTCATAAAAATAAGCCATAGTTTGTGAAGTGAAGAAATGGCAATGTGTTGGATCTTGAAATGCACCAACGTGTCGAAAATAGGGAACTTCGATTACTAGTCTTCCTCCTGGTTTTAATACACGATAAACCTCTTCCATTATTTTATTTAAGTCAGCTAAATGTTCAAAAACATGAAATCCCAAAATTACATCAACACTAGAAGTTTCTATTGGCCAAGGAGTTTCATTTAAATTGTGCACTATATCTACATTTTCTTTTGGCAAAACATCCATACCTAAAACACCTTCGTATTTTTGCGCACCACAACCAAGATTAATAACAACCTCTCTGTCTTTGAATGCTATGTGGCGTCCGTTTTTTGTATATATTTTTGAAACAATGCTTGTCATATTTATATAAAATACTATTAAATGTGTTTTTTTGCTATAATTAGTTCAATTAACGGCTAATCTTTTAAAGTTATGAAAAAAATAACATCAAAAATACTGGCAGGCTTTATTCTAGGAATACTGATGATTCCCACAAGCACTTTCGCTGCAACAAGTTCATCTCAAAATGATTCTCAAGAAAACATCTTTTATTTTTTTAAGAATGTTTATGGATTTTCTGATTTTAAGAGTAATTATAAAAAGATTGATATTGTGGCACCGCAGATTTATGAAGTTGGATACAATCTTAAAGTTACAGCTCCAAAAGATAAAAAATTAATCCGTGAAGCTAAAAATAAAAAAGTAGATACAATGCCTCTTCTTGTGCAAAAAAGTTTTGATAAAGTTTTGATGTCAGACATTCTTTTGAGTCAAACTGCTCAAGATGAAATTATTAATTTTATGATTGAAGAAGCTAAAAAATGGGGATATATTGGTTGGCAATTTGATTTTGAAAATATAAATCATCTCGATAGGGAAATGTATAGTGATTTCGTAGCGAAAACTTACGATCGTTTGAAAGCAGAGGACTTGAAATTTAGTGTTGCCGTGATTGTTCGTTCAAATGAATATGATCCAAATAGCAAAAATCAAGATTGGAGCAGTGCTTATGATTATGATGTGTTGGCGGAAAATTCTGATTTCTTATCTTTAATGACTTACGACGACCCACAATCTATTGGGCCTGTAGCATCGCTTCCTTATATAGAGAAAATTTTAAAATACATGTTGACTCAAGCTCCTGCTGAAAAAATGTCATTAGGAATTCCACTTTACTGTTGGCATTGGCAAGATGGTTCACGAATTGGAAGCACTACTTATAATCTTGCAAACAAAATGTATAAGAAAGGAAAAGATCGTGAAAAAGAATTCGATTCAAATCTTGGTGCTGAATATTTTAAATATATAAGCAAGGGTGTTAAAAACGAAATTTGGTGTGATTCTGATGAAAGTATGAAAGCCAAAAAGGAAATCGTAAATAAATACGGTTTGCGGGGATTTTCTGCATGGGCGCTAGGGCAAGGAGATAAGAGCGCGTGGAAAGTATTGTAATTTATCTAATTCGCAATAGTCCAAGTTGTTCCCTTGATAGGAAACACACCTTTAATACTGGAGTTAGTATCAATAGATGTCACGTCTATTGATAAACTTTTTGAGTTGTAGAGATATGCTTCGCTAGAAAGTATTGCTTTGATTGTAAACAAACGAGTTTGTCCTGGTGTAAAAATTATATTGGCTGATGTTGGTGCAAAAGCAATTCCTTTTTTAAATGGAGAAGAAGTCTGAGCAAATCCTCTTAATTCACCTTTGTCATCAACTGTTGTTAATCCTGAGATTGAGCTGTCTGGAGCAGAACCATTTTGTTTAATCCAAAATCCATTTAATGTCGCGTTTTCGCTTCCTGTATTTGTTATCTGTAAATAAGAAATTGCTACTTCAGATCCTGGTTTTGCATTGCCACCAAACAAAAGAGGAACAGACTTAACTTCTAATGTAGTTTTTGAAGTATTTTCAGATGTAAAATTTCCTTTCTTATTTATTGTTAGAGTGTATGTTTCTGTCGGTGTTCCAGAAGTTTTTTTTGAATCAAATAATTCCACTTGATATTTTCCGTCTGTAAGCTTTTTTGAAACTTTCGATTTCCACTTATCATTTTTTACTTTTATATTTTTACTTTTGAATATTGATTTCGTGCTACCTTCTTTAAAGATTATGAACTTAATAAATTTTGTATCAGAAGCTGTTCCGTTCAGATATGGCTTTGTGCTTTTTGTTGAAAGGGAAGAAGTGTCGATATCTGCTGTTGAGGCAAAAGTTAATAATGGTGTGGCAAATATTACTGCTGTCAGTATAAATATATTTGTAAGTTTTTTCATAAGTTTTAGAAATTAAACAAGGAGGCAATAAATTACCTCCTTGTTTAATAATTATTTTTTAAATTAAATACCAGTTACTCTATTACCTAATAGGTCATTGTCTGAAACACTATCTAATAGAAGTACTCCACTATGTGTTGAGATGTTGGTTGCATTTCTAATAGCTAGAGTTGGTGAGTCGGCTACAACCATACTTACTTCAGAAAAGTTGTTTACGAATGCATAAGTTGCGGCTGAAGCAAATGACGGTGTTGCTACAAGTGCGAATGCTACTAGTAATAAAGCTGTTCCTACGTACATTATTTTGTTTTTCATAAATTGGTTTTAGAACCATTAAGAAGCAAAAATATCATTTTGCGCACGGGTATTTATCTTTGAAAGTTCACTACAAGATTTAGATATTTTATATTTTTTGAGTACCTGAGTACCGATAGATATTGTTGCTACATGTATAGTATGTACTTAATTTGACAAAAGTCAATTTAAATTGTGTTATGACACACTAATTGGATAAGTGCTAATTTGCGCTTCTGTATTTTATTTAAGTAATTTTAATTACAATCGAATAAGGGTTTTTATAACTTTGAAAACAATAATTTAAAAATCTTTTTCTGAAACTCAGCAAAGCGTTCGTGTTTGATTTCAATCACCGATTCTGTCTCAAAGTCTACAAGGATTACTTTATCTTGATATATTGTTACGGACACCTCGTATTCAAATAAATCAAAAGTGGGCGGTACTGCTTTTACACTTCGAGTAAGATGATTGGATTTTGCGTGCATCGTGTGCTTACTTGTGATGATCATTCTTTCTAAGCCTTTTTTATCACGTGCTTCACGATATGCTTTAGGAATATATTTTGAACGATATAGCTTGCTGACCGGCATATATCTGTAATACATCTCATCCCTCTTTAAATTTTTAGTTATATCCATGTATGTTTTTCCAATTGCTTCTTTGCCTTCAGAAAAAAATACTTCTGGTTTATGTGATCGAGATTTTTCATATGTACGATATAAGTTTTCAATATAATTAAAAAACTCCTTTTCTTTATTTGCAAAAAGCTCTTCTATTTTTTCTGGGGAAGTAGCAGTGTAATATTTTCTTTTTCCTTTCATTACAACATGTACCAAATCTTTTTCCTGAAGATCTTTAATTGCGCTATATATCTGAGGCCGATGAAGATGTGTATTTCGTTCTATATCAGAAACAGAATTGTATTCTTTTTCTAGAAGGGTTTCGTAGACATTTGCTTGATGTTGATCAAGTCCTAGTTGTTGCAATAGTGATTTTGGTTTTTTCATATAATCAATTAATTGTAATATTTTATTACAATTAAATTATCATAAAACCTTATATTTAGCAATACTTTTGGTTAAATAAACACAAATTTGTACAATTGCAGTCTATTTTAAAGCAAAGATTTAATGTATCTGATACTTTTGTATTAGATAAGGTACATTTATAAACAAATAAAAACAAAAACCATGAAAAAGAATGTTAAAGGCAAGTTGTTAAAAATCGTTAAAGAAGCCGTTATAATTATTCAAAATGAGGCGGCAACTTTTACTGCAAATGCGAAAGCGCATGAACACAAGCTGGACGATATTGTCACCAGTGCTGATTTCAGTGCACAAAATCACTATGAAGCTGAACTTGGAGAATACTTTCCTGAGTTTGGAATTATCGGTGAAGAGGGACTGCGTAAACCTGGAACCAACTACTTCACTGTAGATCCACTTGATGGAACAAAGGCTTTTGCCAGACGTCAGTCTTTCGGGGTTTCAAGTATGCTTGCGATGGTGGAGGGGAAAGAAGTGGTTGCAGCTCTGATCGGAGATGTGAACACAACTGACATATATGGATTTACTCCAGAAGATGAAAAACCCTTCAGAATTCGTTTTGGAGTTGAAACTCCAATGGAGATCAAACCAAAAAGTTTGACTGAGCAATACGCCGTGCTTCACAGCTCACTTGATTCTCATCCAGAAAAAGTGCAGAGAGTCGTTCAGTCTCATAAAAATGACGGATGTTTCCGAAATTTTGAAGTCATGGGAAGTAGTGTAGGAACACTTTGTGCCAGACTTTGGACAGGAGAAGTTGGTGCCATCGTTCTTGATGCTCCGTATGAAACTCCTTGGGACACCACTCCTATCATTGGGATAAATAAAAAGCTTGGAATCGTACAAATCTTGATTTGCCGGAAAACTGGTGAAGCCAAGATTGTTGATGCAGAACTTATTGTTGAACCAAGAGATGTAAAATTCACCACGATACTTGTTCATCGAGAAAACGCTGAAACAATAATCGATTGGTTTGCAAGAAACAACTAACAATAAAGATTCTCTTCTATAAAGTTAGGAGGGAATTTTTTTCACAAAATAAAAATCATGAAAAATATAACATGTTTGATACGAGTGTTTTGTTACTACATTCCAATTCTGAGACCGTTATTAGGTTGTCCGATGGAATTAAGTATTATCAGGCACGCACAATCTTTGCGGAATGCTTTGACTAATGGTTGGAGATACAGTGGACCACCAGAACAGCGTGAGTTGCTGAATTTTCCAGATCACAAAGTCGACATAACTAAAGAAGGTTTTGAGCAATCTAAAAAATCTGGTCCGGGAATTACAGCTGCTATTACTCCAGATATAATCATAACTTCTGGTTATGCACGAACAGATCAAACTCTTGCTGGAATAAAAGAGGGCAGTGATTCTTGGAAAGATATTCCTGTTAAAAAAGATCTGTTGATTCGTGAACGAGAAAATGGTTATACATGGTGTCAGCTCGATATACCTCATCATGAATTCTTTCCATTCCTGAATCCTTATTGGGAACAGCTTGGTCCATTTTTTGCTAGACCAGTTGGTGGCGAAAGCATCTTGGATCTTATTGAAAAAAGAATCCATAGGTTTTTGGACAAAATTCGTAGAAAATACTCTGGAAAGAAAATCTGTTTAGTGACACATGGTAGGGTTTTAACCGGAATCCGTGCTGTACTAGAGGATTTATCTGTTGAAGAAGTAGAAAAAATTCTCAAAAGCAAAACAGACAGTCCAGCAAATGTTGGATTAACAGTTTACCGATATTCTCCATGGAGCGGAAGATTGGAATTAGTTTTTTATAACAAGACTTTCTATTAGGACTATTTTGTTAGAGACATGATGTAAATTCATGTCTTTTTTCTATTTTTTAATTATTATGAACAAAGCTGGCTTAGGGTGTTTTAAAAGAAAAAACGCTCCTTAATTTTTATAGAGCGTTGGAAATTTTTGTTTGGCCAAAAGTAAAACTTCGTCTAACTTTCCGGCCCAAATTGCCTCTATAGGCGAAAGATTTTCAATGGTTGGATTTGGGCAAAAAGTCCAACATACACTGATTTGGTCGAATGGAAATCTTCCCAGGATTTCTTCCTGAGTCATCTTTTCAGAGCGATTTCCCCAGAGTTTCATTCCCTTAAAGGTGAAATCAACATCATTATCAACGTCGAGGATTGTGGTGGGAGTGAATGCGAAGTGTCTTTCATTCATAAATGTGCGATTTTTTTAAAAATATATATTAAAAAATATATTTTGTAAATTTAATTAAAAATATTTTGAAATTATATTTGTTGGAAGTAATCCTCTAATATATAATTAACCAATATGAAATCATCAGTCGGATTAGGAATAGGAGAGGATGCTTATACAGTTGGTGCTAATGCTTGTCAGGACGCGATAGAACAATTAAAAGAAAAACCAGATTTGTTGATTGTTTTTTCTTCAGTTAAATATGATCAACAAAGAATGCTAGATGGTGTCCGCTCTGTGTGCGCAGATACTTTACTTGTAGGTTCATCAACCTCTGGTGAAATAACAGACAAGGGTCCTATTAAAGATAATTCTGTTGTTGTGATGGCAATTCATTCTCCTGGAGTGAAATATTATGCAGGACTTGGTGAAAATGTAGCTCAAAATGCAAGAGAGGCAGGGAAGCAAGCAGCTGTTTCTGTGAAGCAACAATCAAATGGAGAAATAAAATCTTTTTTCATGTTTCCAGATGTGTTGGTAGGAAATGGTTCTGATATTGTGCGCGGAGTTTTAGATGAAGTTGGAGAACACTTTCCAGTTGTAGGAGGTGCTTCTGGTGATGATTTTCAATTTAAAAAAACTTATCAATATTTAAATGATAAAGTTTATTCTGGTGCTGTTGTTGGGCTTGGTATCTCGGGAGATTTTCTAATCGGAATCGGTGTGAAGCATGGATGGCTGCCAGTGGGGACTCCTATGAAAGTTACAAAATCAGAAGGTTCTGTAATTCATGAGTTGGATGGAAAGCCTGCAATTAAAATTTATGAAGATTATTTTGGTGAAAAAGAAGCTGAACAATTAAAGAATGAAACTTTGGCAAAATTAGCTATCACATATCCATTAGGCATGAGCGTTGAAGGAAGTGATGAAATGCTCATTCGTGACCCTATTACAGTAGATGAAAATGGTTCTATTACATGTGCAGCAGAAATTCCACAAGGTTCAGATATTCGTTTGATGGTTGGATCTAAAGAAGAAGCTGTGAAAGTGGCAAGTATTGCAGCTCAAAATGCTCTGGAGCAATTAGAAGGTGGAAAACCAAAAGCAATTATTATTTTCAATTGTATCGCTCGAAATAAATTGTTCGGTGATAGATCTAGAGATGAAATAGATGTAATTCAAGAGAAGATTGGTAAAGAAATTCCTTTGATTGGTTTTTATACATACGGAGAACAAGCGCCACTTGATGGGCAAGTGAGAGATATTAAAAAATGTAATACTGCATTTCATAACGAAACAGTCGTTATTGTTGTATTAGGAGAAAAATAAAATGAAGGAGGAAGATAAAAAAGACATAATAGATTTCAAATCATCAATTTTAGTTTTAATACCATCGATAATACTTTATGCGTTTTTAATGTATTTATCAGCGGTATTTTGGGATTTAGGAAGTTTCACTGTATCTCAATTGATGACAATACTTTTTATTGTTTTTATTTTAATCCAAGTTTTTTATACAAAATTTATTATCAACAGATACAATAAATCTTTTAATTTATTTTTTGAAAAAACAGAAGTATCAATGAAGGAGCAGGAAAAAATTGCAAAACTTTTAATTCGTAGAGATTTGGAATTAACTAGAGCAAATGAAGAATTGCAAAAGCTAGATAAAATGAAATCTGAATTTATTGGTACTGCTGCACATCAATTAAGAACTCCGCTTTCTGGTATCAAGTGGACTTTGAGTATGATTTTGAATGGAGATATTAAAAACAAAGATGAACAAAAGGCTTTTTTAATGAAAGCTTATGAAAGCAATAATAGAATGATTGGTCTGGTAAATGACATGTTGCTAACAGATAGAGTTGATTCTGTGAATGAAAAATATGAATTTATTCCAACAAGCGTGCCAGATATTTTAGATAGCGTGCTTTTTGATTTATTGCCACAAATAAATAAGAAAAATATTTCTGTACACATGAATAATAGTAGTGTTGTTATTCCAAAGGTGAATGTAGATAGTATTAAGATAAGATCTGTTTTTCAGAATCTTTTGGAAAATGCTATTAAATATACAAATAAAGATGGAAATATAATTTTGGATTTTAGTATAAAAAATAAATTTTTGCAGTTTTGCGTAGAAGATAATGGTATCGGAATTCCAAAGGATCAACAAAAAAATATTTTCAATAAATTTTTTAGAGGTGAAAATGCAAAGAGGAGTGTGGCTGATGGCTCTGGGCTAGGTCTTTTTATTGTGCGAGCTATAGTAGAAAATCATGGCGGAAAAGTTTGGTTTGAAAGTGAAGAAAATAAAGGTACTAAATTTTATTTTTCATTACCAATAAAATAATATTAATCATATGCAAAAAATTCTAATTATTGAAGACGATAAATTTTTAGGAGATGTACTATTACAAAAACTTATTAGTGATGGTTTTGATACAAAGTTGATTAAAGACGGAAATTTAGCAATAAATGAGATAAAAGAATTTCAACCAGATTTGATTTTGCTTGATATTTTATTGCCAAATTTCAATGGGTATGAAATTTTAGAAGAAAAACAAAAAGATGAATCTATTAAAGACATCCCGGTAATAATTTTGTCTAATTCAGGACAGCCAGTAGAAATTAGTAGAGCATTAAATCTTGGTGTAAAAGATTATTTAGTGAAAGCTCATTTTGACCCAGAAGAAGTTTTAGTTAAGGTAAAGCAACAATTTGGAAATATCTCTTCAGGTGTAGGGAAAACTGTATCAAACAGATTGAAAGGGAAAACAATAATGTGGGTAGAAGACGATCAATTCCTAAGTGATTTGATAGAAAGGAAAATGTCTAAAATAAATTGCAATTTTGTGCATGTTATAAGAGGAGATGAAGTGATTGATAGATTGAAACAGATAACCCCAGATATTATTATGCTGGATATTTTGCTTCCGGGTATGAATGGTTTAGAGATTTTGACTGCGATTAAAAATAATAAAGAAACAAGAGATATTCCTGTAATTATTATTTCAAATATGAATCAAGCATCTGATTTGCGAAAGTATAAAGAATTGGGTGCGGTAGATTTTATTGTGAAAGCCGACTTCTCATTGGATGAAATTTTTAACAGAATTTCAAGTTTGATTAAGTAATTTAAAAGAAAAATGATCTTTTTAAGATCAAAAACAGGGCTTAATTAGTACTCTTAAGATAAAAATTAAGATAAAAGCTCCAATTAGAATTGGCCAAAAGACCGCTCCTATGATAGTTCTGAGCCAGTACATTGGTCCAGAAAATTTTTCTTCTATCTGTCTTATATCACGCACTAATTTACCTTTTATATAAACTGGAGTTTTTTTCAGGAAAGATGTCCGGAGATGTTTTGAGTATATTTCTTGCGAGTAAAGCAAGAAGAGAAACATCAGAACAGTGGCTATTGAGTAAAAAAGCCAGAATTCTCCAGACTTGAGGATGGTAAGGATCTGCAACATTCTTGTAGCTAAACATTTATTGGTCTATGTGTCAAATATTGTACTATTAGATAATACGTAAGTTTGTAGTATTTAATTAAAAAATTGCAAAGCATTTGTTTATTAGATAAAGTGCTTTTGATGAACAAAGTGCCCTTTTTAAAAGTAGTCTACTATTTGTGGGAATCCGCAAGGCATTTTCCAAATTGCATTCGCGAGGGTGGAAAAATATGGAGGAAACCAAGAAAGGAAGAGTGCTTCATTTTTGTTTTACTCATTCTCATTCTGACCATTTTTACCCAAAATCTCTTTCGATTATTTTGAAACGAGACTTTTTCTTTGTTTATATTTGAGTTAGATCTATCCCAACCATTTTTGCATATACTTTTATATTATTAACATTTTTGCTTTCTCCTGCTAATAATTCAACTGGCAGATTTAATTTTTTCCAATTTGCTCTTGCTTCTGGACTCATTAAACTCAACACAAGATCAGAGCCTTTTCCTTGAAAACCATTCATTTGTCCGCGGTAACTAATGTCTTGTGATTCGGCTTGAATAATTGCTATTCTAATTTCTTCTAACAAGTTCATTTTAGGTTGTCCTCCTGACTCGATTGTTTCCATGTATTCTCTGATTATACTTTTTTAAAAGAAAAAACCCACGTCTCCAAAGTTGTTTGGTATAAGTGGGGTTAAGTTGGGTAAGTTGGGTCTTCGATGCTCCATTGAAGTGTGGTCGGATTAGCAACGTTGCCAGTTTTTGTGACGAACATAGCCCCGTCCGACAAAAGCTCTCCAAGAAAGTGTCTTAACGGCTCTACGTCTGGGAAGGTGGTTGTTTCTACGGAAATATCCACTTCGACTTCACGGCATTCGTATGGCGTGCCAACGACTGTTCTTCTTCTCCAGATTTGGATTCGGACTACATCACCTTGCATGTAATCAGCATTTGGAGCGCTTTGTCCTATTGCTTCTAGAAGTTCGTTAAATGTTTGTACCATATTCTGTTAGTGTGCAATTTCTGTCAAAACAATATTCGCATATTGCTTGGTTTACGTCAAAAGAAAATAAATGTGCTGTTGAATAAAGGTGAAGCCGCCGCAGGAACTGCGGCGGCTATGGTTTCTTAGGTACTTTTTTACGCAAGCCCTTGAGCGTAGCGAGTGACTCGCCATTCGTCGACATGATGATTGAGAAGGGGAGTCTTGTGAAACCCCTCCTGCTTTTCATCATTGGTTCAAACCATTGGTCGTGCTTCCTCTTTGTTGGACATAGTGTCCGTGCGTGTGATCGCACTACACCCTTAAAGATTCCATACGATAAACTCGGAAGAGAGTTGATGAATTGATAGTTTTGATTTCGAGTTTGTACCGAACCTTTGATTTGACCAAAGAGTCTTTCTTGCAGCGAGCGTTCTGCTGCAAAGTCTCTCCAAAAGTCTCTATCATCGGCAAGGTAATCTTCGTCACCATCATCTTCATCCTCCTCCTCTGTTTGAATCTCACCATTTGGATTATTTAGGACCTGGAGAGTAGGAGTGTCAGTCCACCCTTCACATCTTTTTGCTCGAATTTTTTCGCGCGCTTCTCGCATTATTTGTGACCAGTTTCTTACTGGTTTAAACTCTACGAAAAGTATCTGCCCAGGAGGTGTAGTAAGTGCACGTACCAATGCTTGTTTCGCTATTTCCTTTTGGCGGATTATTCTCCGCATTTGTTCAGCATCCATTCACTATTATGTATAACATGTGATGAAGAAGAGTGTAAAGAAAAAACCCACAGAGAACTGGGGTTGTGTGGTAGTAAAAGAATCATTGTGATAATATTTTTTTATGAGAGACTTTGTTGGGACACTAAGAATATACTCGCTTTTAGATTTGATACTTTTTCTTCTAATATTTAAACTGACACTTATTCAGACAATTGGTTTCATATTGGCTCATATAGGATTTTTATTTTTTCTTGAATATAAGCACAAACATTCATACAGAGAATCATTTCATTGGATTTTTTGGGCGCTCCCCTCATTTTTGGGTATTTTATTTTCACAAAATTATATTCCAGTCTTATTATTTTTAATTTTTGGATATTTGTATGCTCAAAAAGATAAAAGTTATTTTGCAACATTAAGCCCTGTGTTTAGGGGTTTGCAACACTATTCAATAAGTGCATTTTTACTTAGTCCAACACACATTGTTTCTATTCTTTCTCTTGGTCTATTTTTTCTAAGAAATGTACTAGGAGATTTTAGAGATGTAAAAAAAGATTTAAAAGAGGGAATGAAAACTATTCCTATTCTTTTTGGTTTGAAATACGGACTGAAATATGTACATCTAATTGGGACTATAACAACGACTATTGTTTGGAGTTATTTCTTAAATCTATCTATAATAACTTTATTTACTGTGGTTATTATCCAAATATTGACCTATAACATTACTAAAAGATAATTCTGTATAAGATTAAAAAGAAAAAACCCCTACAATTTTAGCCCTTGGAGGGACTTTTTGTGAGAGGCTTGGTAAGCTGTTAGAATGGTCCAAAGTAATCTTCGATTTGTTTTTGACTTAGCATTGAATAGGTTGCGTCTGGGTCTGTAAACTGATGTCCGCACCCCTCGCACTTGTCTGGACCTTCCAGCCAGATATCGCCTGTTGGGACATCTTCTGTTAGGGTGATGGTGGCTTTACTTTTACAAGCATTACAAAACACTTTAAATATTATACTTGTAGGTGCAGGGCCACCGAGAGTGAATGTCGCCAATAGGGCAAGTCCAGCTTTTTGGTCTGGGTTTACTGTTAATCTTTTTCCAACTAGTTTTTTCATAAAGGTCTTTCACTGATGTGGGTTGAGATTCTTTTTGACGATAATGTTTTTCATAATTAATGTCAAATTTTATGTGGACATAGACCAAATTTTTTGGAATCAACTAGAAACTTGGGTGTTTGAGGTGAGTGAGTTTATATATGAACAGCAAATAAGGTCTAGATAGAGAGTTAGGGATTTTTTATTTAACACATGTTGGTAATACAACCAGTATGATAAGATTTTATTTGTGAATAATAAAACTTACCCAATTATTGGAATGAGTCCTGGAAATAGTTATTTTACGGAAGATAAAATTGAATTTTTACTTAAGTATATTCTTTCTGACTATGACCAGGTGGCTATTATGGTCGCTGATATACCAGCAATTTCTACATACATAGCTCTTGGGTACCCA
This sequence comes from uncultured Candidatus Saccharibacteria bacterium, assembly GCA_964538345.1. Lineage (GTDB taxonomy): Bacteria > Patescibacteriota > Minisyncoccia > Phycocordibacterales > JAACPR01 > JAGOTN01. The sequence goes on along the minus strand of CAZIFF010000016.1, from coordinate 2,612 downwards.
GCAAATAGAGCAAGAACCGATAAGGCTATTCGTAATAGTAATCAACTAAAAAACCGAGTGATTCGAGTAATGAAGGATAATGGTATTGATGAGAATAGGGTTAAAATTATTGATTGGGGGAAAGATGTTGAGTCAAACATTGAATATCAGGCTAAATATGAGGAAGTTAAGAATCTGTATGAATCAAATAAGCAGTTTCAAGATACCTGTAACAAGACAACTCAATTAGTCTTGGAGTTTTCTCGTAAACAAATTGAAGATATGGATTCTGCTGTAAAAACAGCAGTTCATTATTTACTTTCAGAGTTTGCTTTCTTGGAGTTTGCTCCAAAGTATTTGGGTAAAGAACATGTTACCTATGTGTATCACAACAATTGGCCTGTTTATGAGAACTACTTAGCTGGTGTATTTGATGGAAAAGAACGTAAAAGTCATCTTGGATTTAAACTACTTGAACATCCTGATGAAATGTTTATTCCACTGATTCAAGATATTGAGTTGGACGAATCGGAAAGTGCTTTACAGAGAATTAAAAGGACAGGACTTATTTATGCTGGATACACTGAGTACGACCCCGCTTTTATGATTCAAGATGGAGTGAAGGTTGGTATTTTTCATGACTTGTTAGAAAAAATTGCTACTGATAATAATTTTAGGATTGTTTGGACAGAAGAGGTTGGGTATGGAGCAATTTTATCATCCTTGGAGAACAGGCACTTTGATGTTTTTGCTAGTACTGTGTGGCCGACTGAAGAAAGGAGAGAGTTTGCATTATTTTCACAACCCTTATATAAAAGTGAGGTATTTTCGTGGGGGAAAGATAATGAAAAGAAAGATATTGTTCGTATCGCTGTAAAAGAAAATGATATTTCACATTCTATTGCTAAGGATTATCAAAATAAAGAAGAGGTTTTTGTTGAGCAACTTTCTGGCACAACAGACCTTTTACAAACTGTTGTCGATGGTCGTGCAGACATTACTTTTGCGGAATCTAATACTGTTCGTATTTTTAATGAAAATTCAGAACAAAAAGTAAGAAAAGCCTCTGAAGAGCCTGTCAGAGTTTATGATAATAGTTATATTTTTCGTAAAGAGGATAATGAGTTGAGTGATTTTTTTGACAAAGAGATAGATAGGCTAAAATCCAACGGATACTTGAAAGAATTATTTGATAAATATATCTCAGACAAATCTTTATTTATTCTTGAATAATGATTTGGTTCCAACTCCCGCTATCTATAACAAAAAATACCGCCTTGTTGGGTGGTATTTTTGGTGGTGGACATAGACGCAAAAACTTGGAACCAACTAGAACAGTGGGTGTTTGAGAAAAGGGAGGTAATACAAGTGTTGGAGAATGCTAAAAATAGCTATATTTAGCAGGGAAGTTGGTATTTCAAAGATACACAGAGTAGTAATAGAATCACTATAGAAAGTGAAGATTAGTGAACGAAGTTATCACCTGTGTATAAAAGAAAAAAGGCGCAGGATTTCTCCTGACGCCAGTTCCGAACATTTATCCTTTCGGAAAGGTGAGATAACAAATTTCTCTAGAATTCCAAGGGTTAGACCAGTGCGTCATCACACTAATCAAATCAATTTCATCCGTTTCTGGTTTCCAAGCGAAAGTTTGTAATCCTTTTTCAGGATGAATTGCGTATGTACCCAGTGCGCATACTACTTTTGCTTTTTCACCTTCAAGTGAAATCATTTCTTGATTACCTTGTATTATCGGAATAGCAGAAATTAGCATTTCAAGTGTTGATGGCTTTTGTCCAAGCTCATGAATGTGTACAAAGGCTGTTTCGTTATGAATGTAATCTTTTTGTATAAAGAAGTTAACGTTCACAGACTGAGTCCTTTGCAAAAGAGGGGGTTTGGGAGTTGTGATAACTTTTCCATCATCCATGATTGATCCTTCATTGGCGAAATAGATTAATGGAAAACCATCGAATGCTTTTAAGTAATGTGAATCTAATACAGTGAGTTCAATTTGGATTTGCATGTCGATTTTAATGTTCTGTTTAATTTGTAGGGATTTGTTGACTAATATATTGAGTTAATCACAAGTTGTCAAAGTGTTGACACATTTTGACAACTTGCTAATATAAAACAATATGGAAATAATTTCTGACAAAGAAAAACGAGTTTTTGGAGCTTTATATAAATTAGGTAAATCATCGATTGGTAATATCGCAAAAGAGACACTTATAAATAGAACAGCCCTATATCATACGGTTTCTGAACTCGAGTCTAAAGGTTTGATTACTAGAACCACTACGGAGTCAGGTGCTCTTTTTGAAGCAATATCACCACAAGAATATGAATCCTGGGCAAAGAGACAAATTTCTAGATTAACCAATCAAACAGATGAATTGAAATCTTGGTTAAAAAGTCATAAGGAAACAGCTCAAACACTTCACTCAGAGGTTAAGTATTTTGATGGTGTTGAAGGTGTAAAAAATTTGTATAGCGATAGCTGGAGAGATAATAATGAAAAAGTTATCTACGCCATAACTGATTATGATAAAGCATACGATGTGTTTGGAGATTTTATGGAAAATGAATATTTTCCAGACAGAGTTAAAAATAATGTTTCTGTTAAAAGTCTT
>CAZIFF010000015.1:0-20874 GCA_964538345.1 uncultured Candidatus Saccharibacteria bacterium | reverse complement strand
TTAAATAAAACTAAAGATAAAGCGGGTTGTAAGTTTAATTTATTATTTGATAAATCTTTGGGTTTTTCTTTAAAGTGTGGTAAATTAGCACCTATTATTTTAAAAATAGGACAATAAATATGAAAGATTTAAGAAATGCAAAGATAGTTGGAAAGATAGCTGATAATAATGCAGAGCCAGCTTTTATTACAGCGCTTTTTGAAAAAGGTGTAGATGTAGCTTGGCTTAACACTGCTCACCAAGACGAGCCTGCAACATTAGAGGTTATGGATAAAATACGTCAGATTTCAACTGATGTTCCTATTCTTATTGATACAAAGGGTCCTGAAATTAGAACAAAAAATATTGAAAATCCTATTGAAGTTTCTGCTGGAGAGGAATTTATTATTACAGGAGATTTGTCTGCAACTGGTGAAAAAGTTGTTTATGCTGCATATGAAAATCTTGCTAATGAAGTACCTGTTGGAACACAAATTTTAATTGATGACGGAGAATTTGCTTGTACTGTAAAATCTATTGATGGTACAAAATTAATTTGTGTTGCTGAAAGTAATGGAAAAATTAAAAACAAAAAAAGTATAAATATTCCAAGTGTTCATATTCAACTTCCTGCGCTTTCTGAAAAAGATAAAGGTTTCGTGCATTTCTGTGCAAAGAATGATGTTGATTATATTACTCACTCATTTGTTCGAAGCAAAAAAGATATTGATGAAATAAAAGAAATTTTAAATCAATATGATAATCATAAAGTAAAGATTATTGCTAAAATCGAAAACAGAGAAGGCTTTGATAACATTGATGAAATTTTAGAAAATTGTGAAGGTTTGATGGTGGCTCGAGGAGATCTTGGTGTAGAGGTGCCTTTTGAAGAAGTGCCTTTTATGCAAAAGAAAATGGTAGAGCGAGCTATTGAGCTTGGAAAAATTTCTATCGTTGCAACACAAGCGCTTCATACAATGATTGAAAATCCACGACCAACTCGTGCTGAGGTTTCTGATATTGCAAACTCAATCTTGGATGGTGCAGATTCTGTGTCTATGAGTGGAGAAACTGCTTATGGAAAATATCCATTAGAAGCAGTGAACGCTATGTCTAGAATTATGAAAAACACAGAAGCTCATCGAGGCGAATTAAATTTCACAGAATCTCGACCGCTTGTAACTCACCCTCTTCATGTTGTGGCCGAATCAGTTGTGTTTACAGCAGATGCTTCAAAAGCAAAAGCAATTATAGCCCCTTGCGTTGATGCAAAAATTGCACAAGCACTTTCTTCTTATCGTCCTGATACTTCAATCTTTGCATTCTCTAATGATAAAAGAGTGGTTCGTGAATTAAGAATGTCATACGGTGTTCATTCAAAGTTTGTTGAAGGTGGAAACTTTGTTGAATTATTGAAAAATGGTCTTAAGGAAATTGGTCTAAATGATTCTGACAGAATTGTTGTTGTTACTCCAGAAAATACTGATCCAGAATCATTCGATATTGATGTTGTTACAGTAGCTCAAGCGTTGAAGAAATAATTTGCTAGAATAATTTATAAAGATTATTCTGAATGTATGTCTACATTATATGTAGTAGCAACTCCAATAGGAAATTTAGAAGACATAACTCTTCGTGCTATTCGTATTTTGGGAGAAGTTGATTTTATTCTTTGTGAAGATACAAGAGTGACAAAAAAACTTTTATCTCATTATGATATAAAAACTTCAACTATCTCATATCATGCAAATTCTAAAATTACCAAACTAGAAAGAATTTTAGAGCTTCTAGAAGAAGGAAAAAATTTAGCTTTGGTTTCTGACGCTGGAACACCTGCAATATCTGATCCGGGAATGCAATTGATATCAGAGATTCGTGAAAAATTGAAAGATGTGAAAGTTCTAACTGTACCAGGAGCTAGCGCGCTTACTGCGGCGATTTCTGTGTCTGGCACGCCGAGCGCCCGCTTTTCATTTTTAGGTTTTTTGCCACACAAAAAAGGTCGAGAAACTCTGTTCGCAGAAATCGCCGCCACAGACCAAACAACAATTTTTTATGAATCACCTCATAGAATAATTAAGACTTTAGAGTCATTGGCTAAACATTGTCCAGAGAAAAATATCACAATCGCTAGGGAATTAACCAAAATATATGAATCTGTTGTATCTGGAAAGCCAGCAGAAGTTTTGCAATACTATGATGAAAACAAAGAAGAAGTGCGCGGAGAATTCGTGGTGATTGTATCTATATAAAAAGCGTTTATAATAACAATATATGATTGGCGGATACAGATTGTTACTATGGATGGGAATTATCATTATTGTCTTGCCTTTTATCGGTGTGCCTTCTTTGTGGAAAGAAATAATTTTATTTTTAGTTGGACTAATTTTAGTGGCACAATCTCTATTTATCAGACATCAAGAAAAATTATTGTTATATCCTAGGAATAAATCAGAGACAGTTTTTGTTGAAAATAATTTAAATAGTAATGAAATTTCAAATAATTAAAAATAAAAAAGCTGGTTTTATTTGGCTAGCTTTTCCAATTTTAGCTTTGATTGTTGGTGGTTTGGCTTTTGGACCTAAATTGTTGGCTACAAAATATGATAAAGGTTTACCAAATGAACAAAACAAAAAAGAAGAAACAAAAGAGATTGTAGAAGAAAAAGCTAAACATATTTCTATGCCGGAATCAGTAAAGGCGATATACATGACTTCGTGTGTTGTTGGTACAAAAGATTTTCGTCAGGAGCTTGTTGATTTAGTAGATGAAACAGAAATTAATTCTATAGTAATTGATATAAAAGATTTTTCTGGAACTTTATCATTTGAACCAAAATCAGAAAAATTAAAACCAGCTTGGGAAGAATCAAAGTGTGGCACTACAGATATGAAAGAGTTTATAGAAACTCTTCATGCAAAAAATATTTTCGTTATCGGACGTATCACTGTTTTTCAAGATCCTTTTTACACAAAAAATCATCCTGAAGATGCGGTGAAGCGAGCCAGTGATGGGGCAGTGTGGAAAGATCATAAGGGACTTTCTTTTGTGGAAGTGGGTGCAGAGAGATATTGGAATTATATTTTAGAACTTTCAAAAGAATCCTACGAACTTGGTTTTGATGAATTAAATTTTGATTATGTCCGATTTCCTTCTGATGGAAATATGAATGATATTTATTTTCCATTTTCAAATGAAACTATTGTCGCAAATGGAAAACTTGGTAAACAAATTGCTCTAGAAAAGTTTTTTAAATTTTTAGATAAAGAATTGCGTGGGGATTTACCCGCTGACACTTCAAAGCGTCCAATTATTTCGGCAGATCTTTTTGGTATGACCGCTACAAACAAAGATGATTTAAATATCGGACAAGTCTTAGAAAGGGCTTTACCTTATTTTGATTTTATTGCGCCTATGGTTTATCCATCTCATTATCCTAATAATTTTAATGGCTGGGCAAATCCAAATGATTACCCTTATGAAATAATTCACTTCTCAATGTTGGAAGCGGTGAAGAGGGTAGATGAAATGAAAATCGCTACAACTACTCCGTCTGTGATAAGTGAAAAGATTCACAAACATCAATTGCGCACATGGATTCAAGATTTTGATTATGGTGGAGATTATGGACCAACAGAAGTACGTGAACAAATACAAGCCACATACGATGCAGGACTTACATCATGGATGATTTGGGCACCAAGTAATAGGTATACGAGAGGCGCGTTGAATAAATAATATTTTTTACACAACACATTTTAAAATTTGTTGCTATAATTAATTTCAATGGAGAATCCTGAGAAAATTTCATATTTTGCAGAGACTGATGCAAGAAATAAAAGAATACCATTTGGCATAAAAGCCAAGGATCGTTCTCGTCATATGTATGTGATTGGAAAGACTGGTATGGGTAAATCTACTTTGCTTGAAAACATTGCTGTGCAAGATTTAAAAAGCGGTAACGGAATTTGTTTTATTGATCCACACGGAAAGACAGCAGATCTTTTGCTTGAATATATTCCAAAAGAAAGAATAGACGATGTACTTTATTTTGCTCCTTTTGATATTGAGCACCCTGTTTCTTTTAACGTTATGGAAGACGTGGGTTATGACAAGCGTCACCTTGTGGTGTCTGGATTGATGTCTACTTTTAAAAAGATTTGGCAAGACGCATGGAGTGCCAGAATGGAGTATATTCTTTCAAATACATTGCTTGCGCTTTTGGAATATCCAGACTCAACACTGCTTTCTGTAAACAAAATGCTTTCTGATAAAAAGTTTCGTGAGAAAGTTGTAGCAAATCTAAAAGATGCTTCTGTGAAATCTTTTTGGGTAGATGAGTTTGGAAAATATACTGAAAAATTTGCTGCTGAAGCTACACCTGCTATTCAAAATAAAATTGGACAATTTACAGCCAATCCTTTGATACGAAATATTGTTGGTCAGCCAAAATCTAGTTTTGATATTCGTAAATTAATGGATGAAAGAAAAATTGTAATCGTTAACTTGTCTAAGGGGCGTATAGGTGAAACAAATGCACAGCTTCTTGGAAGTATGATTGTGACAAAGATCTATCTTGCTGCTATGAGTAGAGCTGACGCTAATGAGGCAGAACTAAAAAAACTTCCAAACTTTTATCTTTTTGTGGATGAGTTTCAATCTTTTGCTAATGAATCTTTTGCAGATATTCTTTCTGAGGCCAGAAAATATAAACTTAATCTAACAATTACTCACCAATATATAGAGCAAATGCCAGAGGAAGTGCGTGCTGCTGTGTTTGGAAACGTGGGAACTTTGATTACGTTTCGTGTTGGTGCGACAGATGCAGAATATTTAGAAAAAGAATTTGCTCCAGTTTTTACCGCGCAAGATATTGTTAATCTTGGATTCGCGCAAATATATTTAAATTTGATGATTGACGGAATTGGTTCTCAGCCATTTTCTGCAAAGACTTTGCCACCAATTGCTAAAGTTGCTGATAGTTTTGTGCAAGAAATTATTGATTCTTCGAGAAATAAGTATGCGCAACCTAGGGCGATTGTGGAAAAAAGTGTGACAGATCTTTTGGAAGAAGGTAGAGATGTTCCAAAACCTAAAGAAAATAAGAGTTTTAATGAAAATAAAACTACAAATAATAATAATTCTAATAACAATAAAAACTTTAATCATAATAAAGTAAGTAGTAATAATAATTCTCAACCACAAAAACCTAGACCTATGTTTGACGAAAAGACTCGCAGTGAAATTGATAATGCTTTGAAAAATAAAAAACCACTTCCTCCTGAGGATTTGATTTTCGAAACAGAGATACCATTAGAGGCAGAGTCTATGTCTTTGAAACAGCTTGAAAAGAAAAAACCAATTTTTCAAGATCCTAAAAAAGTTAGTGATCAAAATAGAAATAGTTTGAAAGATGCTCTGGCTTCAGTTTTGGGAAATTTACCAGAGAAAAAAGTCGAAGCAAATAATAGTAATAATACTGATAATAATGACAGGAATAATAATCGCAATAATATTTCTGAAGTTAAACAAAAAGATGAAAATAATGATGTTGAATTAAAACAAATTTCAGCAGATGAACTTCGTAAGATACTTGATATAAATGAATAGGTAAGGTAGAAAGATTATATGAATAATCCTAAAAAAGTATTGATTTTCGCCCTTACATATTACCCTAAATTTGTGGGAGGAGATGGGGTGGCTATAAAAGAGATTACAGATAGAATTTCTGATCAAGAAATAACCTTCGATATGATTACTCTTAGATTAGATAGCACTCAGCCAAAGTTTGAGAAATTTGGAAATGTGAATGTTTATAGGGTCGGATTCGCTAAAGCGAATCCGACCCCTGAAGAACTTGTAAGATTTCCAATGTATTTGGCAAAAATTTTCTTTCCAGTGAATGCTTTTTTAAAAGCTTTAAAGCTTCATAAAAAAAATAAATATGATTTGATTTGGGCAATGATGGTTTATGCTGGATTTCCTGCTGTGTTGTTTAATTTATTTAATCCAAAGGTTTCGATTTTATTGACTTTGCAAGATGGTGATCCAATTGAAAAAATAGTTGGCCGTACTCGAATTAAATTAGTCATGCCACTTTTTAAAAGAATTTTTAAAATTTCAAATCATATTCAAGCCATTTCAAATTATCTAGCAGATTTTGCAAGACAAATGAATTATCGTGGAGATATATCAGTTGTGCCAAATGCAGTTGATTATATTCAGTTCTCAACTTCATATGAAGAAGTTGTTCAGCAAATAAAAGAAAAATTAAATAAAAAAGAAAATGACTGTTGGTTGGTTACAACATCTAGATTAGTAGAAAAAAATGGTCATGATTTGGTTATTAAATCTTTGAAATCTTTGCCAGAAAATGTGAAATATATTGTTGCTGGTATTGGCCCAGATAAAGACAAATTAATAAAATTGGCGGAAGATGAAAAAGTTTTGGATAGGGTTATATTTCTTGGACATATTCAATATGAAGATATTCCAAATCTTTTGAAAGCTTCAGACATTTTTATTCGACCTTCACGAACAGAAGGTTTCGGTAATTCTTTTGTTGAAGCAATGGCTGCAGGTATTCCCGTAATTGCTACAACTGCTGGAGGTATAAAAGATTTTCTTTTTCATAATGAAAATGGTCTTGAAGTTGGAATCGAGAATGTAGAAGATATCGTGATTCAAGTTCAAAGATTAAGAGAAGATGATGGTTTAAAAGAAAGATTAATAGAAAATGCTAGAGACATGGTGAGAGAAAAATATGATTGGGAGATAATAACTGCTCAAATGAAGACTATTTTTAAACACTTAACTAAAAGCTAAGTTTAGCGTAGTATGTGAGGAATGAGAGTTTTAATAGCTACAGGTATTTACCCACCCTCTATTGGTGGTCCAGCTACATATTCTAAGATTTTATATGAAAATTTGCATAAATATGGCATCTCTGTTGCTGTGGCTTCTTTTGATAATTTGCGGCATTTACCGATAGGGATTCGTCATTTTTTATACTTTATAAAGCTTTTGATTGATGGTATTGGTTGTGATGTCATTTATGCCCAGGATCCGGTGTCTGTGGGATATCCAGCAATGTGGGCAGCAAGGATTTTAAATAAAAAGTTTGTATTAAAAATAGTTGGAGATTATGCGTGGGAACAGGGTGTTCAGAGATTTGGAGTCAAAGAACTTTTAGATGATTTTGTAAAAGACAGAAGAGAATACCATTCAAGAGTTTTGCAAATGAAAAAGATTCAGAAAAAAGTTGCAAAATCGGCTGATAAAATAATAGTACCTTCTAGATATTTAAAAAAGATTGTAACTCAATGGGGGATCGAGGAGAATAAAATTAATGTTGTATACAATTCTTTTGAGGGTATTTTAGATATAGAAAAAATTATTAAAAATGATTTAGGTTTGAGTCATCCAACTATTATATCTGCGGGCAGACTTGTGCCTTGGAAAGGTTTTGAAAAATTAATAAATGTAATTTCAGAATTAAAAGAAAAAATTCCAAGTATAAAATTAATAATAATTGGAGATGGGCCGCAAAAACAAAACTTAGAGAAAATTATTGTTGATAAAAAATTATCTCAAAATGTTTCTTTGCTTCCAGCAATGAGTAAAGAAAATCTATTTGAATATATTCATTCTTCAGATATTTTTGTTTTAAATACTGGATATGAGGGATTTTCTCATCAAATCTTAGAAGTATTAGCTCTAGGTGTGCCAATCATCACTACAAACATTGGAGGTAATCCAGAAATTATAAAAAATGAAGAAAATGGAATTTTGGTTGATTATGATGATGTTGAACAAATAAAATCTGCAATTAATAAAATATTAAATGATAGGAGTTTTTCTGGAATGATTTCTGAAAATGGCAAAAAATCTGTGGCAGAATTTAGTTTAAATAAAATGTTAGGAGAGATTTCTACTGAATTAAAATCAACTATATGAAATTAATAATGGTTTCTACAGACAGAGGGCTTTTTAATAATGAATCTAATGTTCATGAAAGATTTAAAGATTATGCTCAAATATTTGAGAAATTAGATGTAATTGTTTTTACAAAAAGAGGATTTGAAAAAACTCAAATATCAGAAAATGTCACAATTTATCCAACAAATTCTTTTTCAAAAATAAATTATATTGGAGATGCAATAAAAATTGGTGCCAAACTTTCAGCTGGTGTGGTGTCTTCTCAGGATGCTTTCTTAACCGGTCTTTCGGCTAGAAAAATATCACAAATTATAAAAGCGAAATTTCATATACAGATCCACACAGATATTTTTTCAAAAGAATTTTGGAACCATTCTTTGCAGAATAAGTTACATTCTTTTGTGGCTAAAATTTTATTGCCACAAGCTGACGGAATTCGAGTTGTATCAAAAAGAATACTTGAATCTTTGAGTAAATTAAAATTAAAATCAGAGCCTGTGGTTTTGCCAATTTCGGTTCAATATCCAAAAGATTCTTCTGTGTGTATGAAAAGTAAACACGTTTATAATATTCTAACTGTTTCTCGTCTTGAAAAAGAAAAAAATATTGAATTAGCAATTGATGCTTTTGCTTTGGTTGCAAAAGAAAGAAGTGATATTGGTCTTACTATTGTTGGTGCCGGTAGTCTTTTGGAAAATTTGAAAGAAAAGGCAAAAATTCTAGGTGTCTTAGAAAAAATTGATTTTGTTGGTAATGTTACAAATGTTTCTGATTATTATAGATTGGCAGATATTTATATGCAGACTTCAAAATATGAGGGGTATGGCATGGCTTTAATTGAGGCCGCACTTTATGAATTGCCGATTGTTTCTACCGATGTGGGGATTGTTGGAGAGGTTTTGGTTGATGGTGGAAGTATTTTAACCGCAAAATCTGCTGCAGCAGATTTTGCGGTTAAAATAAATCAATTACTAGATGATGATGGTTTACGAAAAAACATAGGAGGAAGAGCAAAAGAAATGGCTTTAAGTCACATAAAGAACAAAGAACAATATTTATCTGATTTTAAAAAAGCGTTTACAATATGAAACTTTTAATAATTACACAAAAGGTAAATAAAAATGATCAGGTTTTAGGATTCTTTCACAGATGGATTGAAGAGTTTGCTAAAAATGCTGAAGTTGTAAATGTTGTTTGTTTGGAAAAAGGTGATTTTAATTTACCTCAGAATGTAAAAGTTTTTTCTTTGGGAAAAGAAGAGGGTGTTGGAAAAATTGGACGATTAATTAATTTTTATAAATATATTTGGAAATTAAGAAAAGAATACGATTCTGTGTTTGTTCACATGAATCAGATTTATATTTTGCTCGGTGGAATATTTTGGAAAATTCTAAAAAAGAAAATTAGTCTTTGGTATGCACACGGTAAAGTTTCTTTGGATTTAAAAATCTCAGAAAAATTAGTTGATTATATTTTCACATCAACATCTGGAGGATTCCGTATCAATAGTTCTAAAGTTAAAATTATTGGGCAAGGTATTGATACAAATTTGTTTAAACAAACATCCTTAAGTAAAAACAAAAAACAAGTTATAACAGTAGGAAGAATTTCTGAAGTTAAAAATATTGATTTGATTGTAAAGATAATTTCAGAAAATCCTGACTTTACGCTAGATATAGTTGGTGCTCCTATTAGACAAAAAGATTTTGATTATGCAAAAGGTATTTATTTAGAAGTACAAAAAAATAACTTATCAAATCGAATTAATTTTATAGGGCCTGTCTCTCAGGAAAACTTAACAGAGAAATACAACAATGCTCATATATTTATAAATTTAAGTAAAACAGGAAGTCTTGATAAAGCCATTCTGGAAGCAATGGCTTGTGGCCTGCAGGTACTAACAACAAATGAAGCAGCGAAAAATCTAGTAGGCATTAATTTTATTTCTAGACATTTAGTGAATACTGATTTAAATATCTTTTTTGATAAGCTTAAAGAATTATCCAGTTTAAATTTAAATGAAGAATCTAGAAGGTATGTGGTTGAAAATCATAGTATTGAAAGTCTAATACCTAAAATAGTCGGTTTTTTAAAATAAAGTATAATAAATGACCATGATTTCAATGATTAAAAGCATTTGGCGAGGAAAAACACTTTTACGGACTTTATTAAATAAAAAGTGCCAAGATGTATCTCTTTTAAATAAAAAAGTTTTGGATTTAGGCAGTGGGCAAAAAGCAGGAACTTACCATGATTTTTTCAAAGATAAAGCTCAAGAAGTTTTTACCGCAGATATGAAAAGTGGTTATGAAAATCATAGAGCATTAGATTTTGAAAAAGATCCTTTACCATATGATGCTGAAACTTTTGATGCGGTGCTATCTTTTAATCTTTTTGAACACATCTTCAATCATGCACAATTAATTTCAGAAGTGTTTAGGGTTTTAAAAAATGATGGTGAATTAATAGGATTTGTTCCTTTCTTGATAAATTATCATCCAGATCCTCAGGATTATTTTAGATATACAGAAGATGCATTAAGAGATATTTTCAAACGAGCAGGGTTTTCTGATTCAAAAATAGAAATTATAGGTGGTGGGCCATTTATGGTTAATTATAATAATCTTGTTCTTTCTTTGCCAAAGATTCTTCGTGTAATTTTATTACCACTTTATTTATTTTTAGATAAGGTTTTCCTAAAATTAAGACCACAAGCAAAGAGGCGATATCCTCTAGGGTATTTTTTCATTGTAAAGAAGCATGCTTAAAATATTTATCACAAAACGCTTAGATAAAGTGACTGATTCTATTCTTTTGCAATTAATGACAAGTAATGAAGAATTTATTGGTGGTTTGTTTCAAAAAATAAAAACAGATAAATTTAAAAATCTTGTAGAATTTGTACAATCACCAGAAAAAGCTGACTATTTTTTAATGCCACACAATTATTTTTCTGTTTGGAAAAATAAAAATTATCTAAATCATAATGAAAATTTTGCTAAAAAATATAATAAGAAAATAATTATATTTGCTTATGGTGACAGAAACTCAGAAGTAAAAATAAAAAATTCTATTGTTCTAAGAACTTCTCAATATAAAAGCCAATTGAGAAAAAATGAAATTATTATTCCACCATTTGTTGAGGACTTAGGTATTGTAAATGGAATTGTAATAAAAGATTTTGATAAAAATAGAAAACCAAGCATTGGATTTGCTGGTTGGGTATCTTGCTCGAATGTTGTTCAGTGGATTAAATATAAAGCAAAAATATTTATCCAATTCTTACTTTTACAAGTTAAAAAAATACATTCACCAGTTGTCTATCAAGGCCTACATTTTAGAAGGAAAGTTATAACAATTTTGAATCACAGTGACTTACTCGAAACAAAATTCTTCTTAAGGCACTCTTATTCTGGTCATAAAAAAACAATTCAAGATAATCCAGAAAAAATAAGAAGAGAATTTATTTTTGCAATTAAGGATTCTGATTTAGCACTTGCGGTAAAAGGGGACGGAAATTATTCTCTAAGATTTTTTGAAATATTGTCTTTGGGAAGAATTCCTCTTTTTATTGATACAGACATTTCTTTGCCACTTGAAGACGAAATTGATTACGATGCTTTTGTTTTGCGTGTTGATTATGAAAAAATTCATGATTTGCCTAAAATAATTAATCGATTTTGGCAAAGAAATACAGATCAGAGTTTTAAGGAAATGCAGACAAACGCAAGACAGGCTTTCAAATATAGGCTTTCAACCGAAGCTTTTTATACCTACCTTTTTAATAATTTTGATGATATTGTGAACAATCATGAGAGAGATATCAGGTGATATAAAATTAAATCTTAAAGATAAATTTTCATATCTTATATACAATTTTTTGCGTGGACTTTGGGGATATAGAATAAATCTAAATACTAAATTTTGGAGTCCAATTACTCTTGATTTGAACACCGATTCTCCGGGTAGACAGTATTTAAATTCTTTTCTTAAAACAGAATTACCAAAAATTTTACCAAATAAAAATATTTCAATTTTAGATATAGGTTGTGGTACTGGTTATATAAGAAGAATTTTAGAAGATTTGAATTACTCTGGAGAATATTTAGGTATAGATGTTTCTAAAGAAAAAAAGTTTTCTGATGAGAGTAATAAATTTAAAATAGATTTTATTCAAAAACCAATTGAGGATTTTGAAACTGATAAAAGATTTGATTTAGTCATCTCAAATACTTCTTTTGAGCATATTGAAGATGATATTAAAGCTGGTCAGCAAGCAAAAAAATATACAAAAGAAAATGGAACTCAATTACACATAGTCCCTGCTTTTTGGTCTTTGCCTATTTATCTTTTGCATGGATATCGACAATATAATCCTGAGAGAGTTCAAAAAGTTTTTCCTTTCGAAAAAGATATTTATAGATTGGGTGGATTTTTTACTTTTGTTTTATATTTCTTTTTAATTACAATCCCAGAAAGACTCACTGCTAAAATGCTCTTTAGAAAAACTTCTCTTTATCCAAAGTTTTTAAATTTGGCTAACAAGATGGATGGATTAATGCCTTTTATGTCTACTTTTTATATTATTATAATTAAAGCCCAAGATGGAAACGCAAACTAAAATAAAAATAGTTTTTGGAATTCCTAGCCTTTCTGTAGGAGGGATTGAGAGGCAACTCATAAAACAGTTGGAAATCTTAGATCGAAATAGATTCGAAATATATTTGATTACACTTTTTGATTATAAAAATATCCCTAATCTTTACGAAAAGGTTCCAGCAGATATTAAGGTCTATAAAGTTAATTTAAGAAATAAATTTGATTTTAATGGTTTTAAAAAACTAAAAAATATTTTAAAAGAAATTTCTCCAGATGTAGTGGTGTCTAGTATGTTTTCCGCAAATACTATTTTTAGAATCTTACAACCAAAATTTGGTTATAAAAGTATCGCTAGAGAACATAATATTTATCATGAGAAAAAGTGGTGGCAGAAAAAGATGGATAAGCATCTTTCAAAAAGATCAGAAAAAATTGTGGCTGTTTCAAAGAGTGTTGTAGAGTTTGCTTCAAAACAAGCTGGAATTCCTATAGATAAATTTGAAGTTATTCATAATGGGGTTGAAATTGATTTTATAAATAATTTCCGAGTTTTAAACTCAAAAGATTCTTTGAGACAAAAATTAGGAATACATCAAGACGATATAATTTTTCTTAATGTAGGTCGTCTTAAAAAACAAAAACAACAAGATGTTCTGATAGATTCTTTTAAGGATGTGGTATCAAAAAATCAAAACGCAAAATTGTTAATAGTTGGAAGAGGGCCAGAAGAGGATTATTTAAATAAAAAGATTGCAGATAATAATTTAAGCGATAATGTAAATCTAGTTGGTTATACGGAGGGTGTTCTTGATTATTATGGTGCAGCAGATGTGTTTGTTTTAAGTTCTAAACATGAAGGTTTCCCAAATGTAGCTATCGAAGCAATGGCTTTTGGATTGCCTTTAATTAGCACAAAAGTTCCTGGTGTGGATGAATTTTTGGTAGATGGGCAGAATGGTTTCTTGGTAGAAGAATTAAAGGAGAGTATTTCTGACGCTATGATAAATTTTTTAGATTTAGATGTGCAGGTTTTAAATAACATGAAAGAAAAGGCAATAAAGACTGCGGAAAAATTTAACATTAAAGATATTGTTGAAAAATATAGCGAACTATATGTTAAATAGATTAAAAAACAAAATAATATTTACAAAAAATTTAATCTCACTAGGAAACGGATTTTTTTCTAGAATCAAGATTCTGCTGATTATTATTGGAATCTCATTAAGAAATAAATTCGGGATTTCTCCTAAAGAGATGAATTTGAATTTAAATTTAAACAATAAAAAAATCAAACTATTTTTTTCAGGAACTCATCCAGAGTTGTTGATGATAGAGGAGATATTTTTTAATAAAGAATATGATCTTTCCATCTCTGATCCCAAAAATATTTTAGACTTAGGTTCAAATATTGGATTGTCAGTTATGTTCTTTGCTACAAAATACCCAGAAGCAAGAATAATATCAATTGAGCCAGATCCAGATACTTTTAAACTCTTAGAAAAAAATACTAAACAGTTTAATAATGTTGTGTTGCTGCAATCAGCAATTTCTAACACAAAAGGGAATATTGTTTTTTTTAAAAATCAAAAACATAATGCATCATCTATTTATCATCGAAACAGTGATGATCAAAAGATTACGGTAAATACAACAACTCTATTGGATATTTTTTCTGAAAATAATTTAAATGAAATTGATATTTTAAAATTCGATATAGAGGGTGCCGAATTTAAAGTTTTTGAAAATTGGAATGATTGGCAAAAAATTAAATCAATAACAGGGGAAATTCATGCAGATTTATCTGAAAATGAATCATTTGATTTAATAAATGTATTAAAAAAATATTTTAATCTTAATGTTGAAATGGGTGGCAAAAGAGGCAGGGCTATTGTAAAAGGCTTACAAAATGTTTAATGTGTATTTATGAATAATAATCCTTTAGTTTCAATAATCATTGCTACTTATAATAGAGTAGATGCGGTTTCAAAATCTATTGAAAGTGTTTTGAATCAATCATATAAAGAATTGGAAATTATAGTTGTTGATGATGGGTCTTCTGATAACACCTCTAAAATTTTAAAAGAAAAATTTGGTGAAAAAATTGTTTTAAATATTTTAGAAAAAAATCAAGGAGCCACATTTGCAAGAAACACTGGTTTAAAAATGGCAAAAGGGGAATATTCTATAGTTTGGGATAGTGATGATGTCTTGTATCCAAATGCGATTGAAGTTTTAATTGAAAAAGCTAAAGAATTTCCAGATACGCTGACTATCTCAGCACCAACAAATGTTTTTAGAAATGAGCAAAAAATTGAATTCAAAAAAATACCAGAAGGATTTATTTCCCTAGAAACAATGATATGTGCAAATATGCCAAAATTTAAGTTGGTAAGGATGTCAAAAACATCAGCGCATCAAGAAAAACAAATTTTATATAGAGGAAAGAATTTAGATTTCATGATTAATAATGAACTATGTTCTGCAGGTGGTTGGTTTCATGTAGACCAAGAATTGGGTGATCATTTTCTATTTTCTGATAAAAATTCATTAACTATAAAAAGAAAAAAACTAAATATAAATTCAAGTATAAATAGAGCCGATTTCATTTCAGAGCATTTAAACAGATTTAAGGATGTCTATTTAAAAAAATGTCCACGAAGATATTCTGATTATGCTTATGGTGCAACATTGGGTTTTATCTTAAAAGGGGATTTAAAGCGTGCGCGTGAATTAGCTAGTGATTCTTGGTCTGCTTATAAGAATATCCGTAATTTTGTTTTGTGGATTCTCACTAAAATTCCTTTTTCATCGCCAATATTGAAATTTTTGTATAAGATACTGTCATGATTGATATTAATAAGGATATTTTGGTCGTAGCTAGGAACAGAGCTTTCTGGAGCACTGATGTTGCTCAGAATGACTTTAAAAATCAAATACTATTAACAGCATATCCAACTCCATCAGAGGAATTAAAAATTTTCCCTAAACTGTGTGTAAAAGCTTTTTCTCAAAAACCAAAAGTTATAGTTTTTGGAACTACAACAAGAATGCTTAAATGGTTTTTGCCTTTTAGAAAGATATTTTTACCAAACACTAAAATAATCACAGACAATCAACAAATTAACGATGATCATGTTAAGCAAATAGAAAAAGTGATTGTATATTCTCATGAAGAGGTAGATAGATTTTTACCAGAATTAAGAAATAGATTTGTTTTTTTACATTATCCATCTAAAAAGCAATTAGTTGAATTAGAAGAAAGAAAATCTGGAGATTTTATTTTTTGTGGTGGAAATCATAAAAGAGATCATCAGTCATTTTTTGACGCAATTAGAAATACTGATATTCCTGCAAAAGTTGTAACAGATCAGGAACTTCCAAAAGATATTCCGGGAAATGTTCAAACTTTCGGACATTTACCTCTTGATGAATATATTCAGATGATGAAGGATTCTAGGTTTGTAGTCGTGCCACTTCTTTTGAGTAAAGTGCCTCATGGTCATTGTGATATTAGTAATGCACTTTCTGTTGGAAAAGCTATTATTACTACAAAAAGCGCTACTGCCGGTGATTACATCACTCACAACGTTCACGGTATTCTTGTTGAGGCTGGAAATGTTGAAGAATATAAAAATGCAATTTTAAAACTATGGAATGATTCTGATTTTAGAAATGAATTAGAAAAAAATGTTCAAGTTGCCAGCTCTCTTATTACATATGAAAAATTCTCTGATTCGTTAAAAAAAGAAATTGAAAAACTTCTAGTTTAATTTTTTATAAAAATACAAGATCATAATAAGACGAGTTATCTCTGATAGAAAAATTGCTCCTATTGCTCCCATTATTCCAAACGGCGGTAATAATATGAATAAACCAACTATTTTGATAATAGGCATTGCTGTTTGCATGATATATAACTCTTTTGTTCTAGTGTGCGCTGTTAATGTTTGTCTTAGTAGTGTTGTCGGTGAGAAAAGCATAATTAAAACATATACTTGTGAATAAAATACGGCTTCTAAATAATTTGGAAAAAATATTTTAAAGAAGATTGGTGCAATAACAATATAAATAATTGTTATAAATAGAGAAGCTAAAAATAAGAATAAAGATTTTCTAGGTAAAACTTTTTTAATTTGTTGTATTGATAAGATTGGTAGTCTTGTAGCAGACAGGGAGTTGATAAGTCTATCCAAAGTTCTCAGCTGTTGAGGTATTGCTAAAGCGATTGTGTAGATAGCCAATTCGACTGGGCCCAAGTAATGAAATATTAAAATTTTATCTATATTAGAAGAGATTCCGCCTAAAACATTCATTAGAGAAAGATGTTTTCCATATGGTATTGATTCAGGATCAATTGGTGAATTTGTATCAATAGTTTTTTTAACCTTGTTGTGTATATATAAAGTTATGAGTGAATAGCTAATAAAATATGTTGCTAAAACTATTACGAAAGAATTAAAAATTAAAGTTGCTAAAATTATTGCGATTGCTGGAACCATGTTATACCAGAAACCAAACCACGAATCATCACGAAAATTTCTTTTTCCTTGAAGGTAGGAACTATACATTGTGTATGTTTGCATTACTGGCGCGGCAATGGCTACGAGTAACATAGAAATTCCTAATAAATTATTTCCAGTTAAGAAATAATAAATTGCTACAACAATTGCAATTACTGTCATTACCATGCTCCATTTCAGATGTACTTTGATGGCTTCAAAAAAAGTCCCTTCAAAACCTTTTGCTATAGATTGAACTAAAGAAGTACCTAATCCTGTAAGTGAGAAAGCAGTAATTATTCCAAAAGCTGATAATACAAATTTATATTGGCCATAATCTTCTTGAGATAGGAAATTAGCTAAAACATATGTAAGTCCCAAGGTTGCTATCATTCCAATTATTTTTCCAAATGACAGCCAGCTTCCTTCTTTAACCAAGACAATCATATCTGTCTTTGTATAATGTTCACTTTTTCGTAACCCTTTATATATTAGGTTTTTTATGTTTTTCATGAATATTGCCATATTACTATAAGCTGTTTTTCTGGCTAGTTTTTTGTTATAGTTTTCACCATGACAATTAATACAATTTTACGAAGAATTTTAATAACTGGAGTTTTTGCGTCGCTTTTAATACCTTTCGTTGTAGCTACTGATTTATACTTCCCATTTATTACAGGTAAAGCTTATGCATTTCGTGTATTGGTGGAAGTAATGTTTGGTCTTTGGATTATTCTCGCGATTTTAGATCCAATATATCGTCCGAAGAAATCTTGTATTCTATGGAGCCTTCTCTCATTTTTGATAATTGTGTTAATTGCCAATCTTCAAGGTATCAATCCAGAATATAGTTTTTGGAGTAATTACGAAAGAATGGAAGGGTATGTAACTCTTCTGCATATGTTTGGATATTTTCTAATTGTTTCTTCTGTAATTAATACAAAAGAAATGTGGAATAATTTTTGGAATGCGTTAATTGTTACAAGCGTCGGACACGCTATATATGCTTTTCTTCAAAAAGGAGGAGTGTTGGACGTTGGGCTTTCTGCTGATCGTATTGACGGAACTTTTGGTAACGCTACATATCTAGGTGCATTTATGTTGTTGAGTGTTTTTATTACACTTTATCTTTTGTTAAAAGATAATACTCACGTTTGGGCAAAGTATTTTTACGTTGTGGCTATCATTATGCAAGTTGTAACAATTTTCCTAACAGCTACAAGAGGAACAATTATTGCGGTAATTGGTGGATTATTCTTTGCAATTGTTTTGTCTGCAATCTTAGAACCACAAAGAAAAAATCTAAGAAAGGGAGTTGTTGCCGCAATTGTTGCAGTAGTGTTATTCGTGACTTTAGTTTTTGGTTTTAAAGATTCATCTATTGTTCAAAGTAGTGTGGCACTTAGAAGACTTTCAGAAATATCTTTAGACAGTGGTACTGTGTTAGCTCGATTTATCAACTGGGGAATTGCTTGGAAGGCTGTTGAAAATAAACCACTACTTGGATACGGACAAGGAAATTACGGACCGATTTTTGATGTAAATTACGATGTTCGAATGTGGAATCAAGAACAATGGTTTGATCGTGTTCACAATATCTTTCTTGATTGGTTGGTGGCAGCGGGATTTTTGGGATTGATTTCTTACTTATCTATAATAATTGTCGCAATTTATTATATTTGGAGACCGTCTAATAATTTTTCACCAGCAATTAAATCTAGTCTAACTGCAATGTTTGCGGCTTACATCGTTCACAACATTTTTGTGTTCGATAACATCACTAGCTATATGTTGTTCTTCTTAGTTCTTGCATTTATTCATTCTCAAACTTCAAAATCATTTGTATTTTGGGAAGCAAAAAATATCTCTAAAGCTTTTGCTGTTCCGATTTCTATAATTGTTTTGATTGCGATACCGGCTACTGTTTGGGGTATGAACGCTGAAAGTTATTTACAAAATAAAGAAATGATTTCATCAATCAAACCAAAATCAATTGATGAGCTTGATAAGAGTATTGATTCATTTAAGAAAGCTTTAAGCAAAGATACTTTTGGTGATCCAGAAACAAGAATGCAATTAGTTGTTTTTACAAGTAAGGCACTTAGAGTTCAAGGTGGAACTCTTGAATCAAAACAGTCGCTTGTGGATTTAACAATGTCAGAAATACAAAAACATACAAATGAATATCCAAATGATTCTAGATTCCTTGTGATGTCAGGACAGATTATTGCGCAGACTGGTAATTTAGATTTAGCTAGAGGATTCTTTGAGCAAGCAATTAAAGTATCACCAACAAAACAATTTATGTATTCTCCATTGGTAGAACTTTTGTTTCAACAAGGAAAAACTAAAGAAGCTTATGAGTTGATAAGAAAAGTTTATGAACTTGAACCATCCAACGATACTATTTGGGCTCAATATGTAAAATCTACACTTAGAATTAAAGATCAAGAAAAGTATAAAAGTCTTATTGATGAAGCATATGCAACAGGAAATGGTTACAGAGTTGTAATGCTTGCTGAAAATAATTTAAATGCAGATCCTGATAATGTTCAAGCTTACGCTTCATTGGCAGTGGCATATTATAGAAATGGAGATTCAGAAAAAGCTATTGAAATACTAAATACTCTTTCACAAAAATTTCCAGAAGGAAAAACACAAGCAGATTCTATAATTAAAAAGATTCAAGCAGGAGAGGATATCTTTTAATAGGTATTGCATTATTAATATAATGTGCTATGATACTTTTTGTGAGTGTCGCGGTACGTGGCACTGAAATGAATATCTGCAAAAAATCTCGCTCTGCGAGATTTTTTGTTTTTAAATAAGAATTTTCCATTATGAATAAAATTAGCATTTTAGATATGAAAAATAATTAATATTTTTATGAAAATAAATTTTAATTGGTTGGATTGTATAAAACATTTTTTTATATATAATATTCTGTAGTTCGTTATTCGACACGGCCGACAGCTACACTCACAATAGATATTCATTTTGGAGCCCGTACCTGCCGGCCGTGTCGGATCGTGAAAATAAAAACTCGAGAAAATTTTCTCGAGTTTTTATTTTTTAAAATTATTTTCTACTAATTTTCTTCATTAAAATATTTTTTTTATTTTTTTAAAAATTATTTTTACGAAAATATTTTGAAAATATTTTTTTATTTTTATTTTTACAAAAAAAGTTTATCCACACATTTTGTTAAAAAAATATTGTAGTTAATTTTTTTGTATCAGATAATTAGTGCATAGGGGTCGAGTATTATTTAAATACATTAACCAAAAAAAATTAACATGGCAGCAAAGAAAAAAGCAGCAAAGAAGTCAACAAAAAAAGTTGCAAAGAAAGCAACAAAAAAAGTTGTAAAGAAAGCAACAAAAAAAGTTGCAAAGAAAAAGACTACAAAGAAGCGATAGTTTCACTGGGCGCAAGCTCAAAGAATAAAAAGTCCTCCATGTCGCCGTGGAGGACTTTTTATGTTAATATGCAAAAACTATGAGTTTTTTAAGCAATCTGTTTAAAGACGAAAATACAAAAATGATAAAGCGTTATGGGGCGAAGGTGCCTATTATTAATGCTCTTGAAAATAACCTTCAAAATTTGTCTGATTCTGAATTAAAAGAAAAAACATTTGAGTTTAAAAAAAGAGTTGCTGAAGGTGAGGTTTTAGATGAAATTTTACCAGAAGCATTTGCTGTTGTTCGCGAAGCTTCTAAGAGACTTTTGGGCAAAAGACACTTCGATGTTCAATTAATTGGAGGAATGATTTTAAATGACGGCAATCTTGCAGAAATGCGTACAGGTGAAGGAAAGACTTTGATGGCAACATTACCGTCTTATTTAAATGCTTTATCA
>CAZIFF010000014.1:0-21342 GCA_964538345.1 uncultured Candidatus Saccharibacteria bacterium | reverse complement strand
AAACGTACATAAATAAATATTATTATGTTAAATTTTTTCAAAACAAAAGCTTTCAAAATCGGAAGTCTAGTTGTTGCTCTCGCTTTCGGCGTAATGCTTACAGCAAGTGCATATACTTTCACTAGTCCAACTTTGAGAGTAGGTAGTTCAGGTGCTGCTGTTATGGAACTTCAAAAATTGGTTGGCGTTACAGCTGACGGATCTTTTGGTCCTATGACAAAGGCTGCTGTTGCTACATGGCAAGCTGCCAACGGTCTAACGGCTGATGGCGTGTTTGGTGCTATGTCAATGGCTAAAGCTAACGGTGGATCAACAGTAATCGGTACAGGTGATCTATGTCCAAACGGAAACACATTAGCAAGTAACTGTGCTACTGCTCCATCAGGATCAGGCAACGTTGCTCTATGTCCAAACGGTATGACATTGTCAAGTAACTGTACAACATCCGCAACTGGATCAACTTCAGGAACACTAGCAGGTCTATCAGGAGAAATCGCTGATATCAACCAATTAGCAACTTACTCAAACGAGGAAGTTGGTGCTGGTCAAAAAGAAGTAAAGGTTATGGGTTTTGATGTTCAAGCTTCAAAAGACGGAGACATCAAACTATCTTCAATCAAATTGACTTTTGACTCATCAGGAAATCTAACAGGAGATTCAGATCGTCTAACTGACTATGTATCAAATGTTACTGTATGGATGGGTTCAACAAAGATTGGATCAGCAAGTACAGCTGACTTTACAAAGGATGCTACAGGTGTTTACTCAAAGACAATCGGTCTAGACAACACTATTGTTAAAGCAGATGTAACTGAAAAGTTCTATGTTGCTGTAGACAGTATCAGTAATCTAGATTCAGGAGATATTGATTCTGATTCATGGACAGTTGGTATCGTAAACATTCGTTATGTTGATGGTGCTGGTGTTACAACAACAGAAAGTTCAGCTCTTCCAGCAGCTATTGACTATGATAACGTAGCTGACGGTTTAGCAATATCATTCGTATCATTCTCAGCTGCAGTAGACACAGAATTGAAGATCACTGTAGGTTCTGACACACCACTTGCTGGTGTTTCAAAAGTAAAGACTGCTTCTGGTGCACAAACATCTAAAGTTGTTCTTTTGACTGGTAAAATGACAGTGGATGGTACATCTAACGTTTGGTTAGACGAAGTTCCATTCCTATTTACTACAAACGCTACAGATGTTGAACAAGTTGCTCCAACAGTATACTTTACTATCGATGGTACAGAATACTCAGAGTCAATGACAGCTTCATCTGGAACAACAGAGACAATCACATTCAACAATCTTGACAAGACTCTTACAGCAGGTAAGTCTTACACATTTACTGTTACAGCAGATGTAGAAGATATCGAGACAACATACTTTGACGAAGGTGATTACTTGAAGGCAGAATTGACTTCAACTACTCGTGGTTCAATCATTGCTGAAAACGCAGAAGGCGACCAGCTAACTGACGGTACAGAAATGACAGGTACAGCTATGGGAAATATTCAATATTTCTACTCAGTTGCTCCAAAGGTAGAACTTGTTTCAAAGTCTATCGTAGCTAACGATAACGGTTCAGCTGCTTCAACATCTGCAACTGCTAAAATGAAAATAGCAATTACAGCACAAGGAGGAACTATTTACCTAAACGGTGACGATGCTACAAGTAACGAATTCATCACACTAGCTGTTGATGGAGGAGATGCAAGTTCATCAGTTTCTTCATACACATTTACAACATCAGGTACAACTGTAACAAACAGTGGTACTGGTGAAGAGTACTACACTATCAATGATGGTGAGACAATGTATGTTGACATCGAAGCTGTTGTTGTAGAAGCTGCAGGTTCAAGTGCAATCCTAGTTGGTATGAAGGGAACAGCTGTACTATTCGGTACTGCAACTACTTCAGTAGCAACTCGTGCTGCAAGTTCACTAAGCTTTACAGCTCTAACAGACGTTCTAAAGACTGGAAAAGTTACATTGGATAGTTAATTATCTAGTCTAGCCTTCTAATCTAAATGGTTAATACGCCTTAAAAAGTATATAAAAAACCACCCTTTTGGGTGGTTTTTTATTTGCCCGATATATTGTATAATTGATTCACTATGAATTTAATAATAAAAAGAATCATATTAATTACAATTTTTCTTTTACCATTTATAATATTTCCCCGTGCTTTGTATGGAATGGTTTTTTCAAAGTCACTTTTTCTAGAAGGGGCAACTCTGTTAATAGGAACTCTTTGGCTTATTGGTAAATTATATAAGAAGAATCTTGGGATAGTCCCTCGGAATATTGTTTTTTTAATTTTTGGGATTTATACACTTATACTTTTGATCTCGACATTCAACGGCGTTCTACCGATACTGTCATTTTGGGGTAGTGTGGATCATGGTTTGGGGGCTGTGTTTATCTTATGTTTGATCATCTTTTCAATAATTACTAGTTCTGTGTTTAAAAAGATCGAAGATTGGCATAAACTTTTCGCTGTTTTTTCTATATCTGGAATTCTGTTTACTATTGGAACATTTTTATCTGCAATGGGTGTTCATTTTTCAAAAGTTATAGACATCAATGCACTTAGTGGATTTCTTATTGGCAATTCATCTTGGACTGGAGTTTATCTCACCTTCGTATTGTTTATAGGTTTGGGGCTTGCGTTTTCAGCACAAACAAAGACACAAAAGGTAATTGGAACCTTTGCAGCAATAACTGCATTTTTTAACCCCGTCCTAACCGGATTTATTATTCAGGCTCCCGATGCGCCTTTTGGATATATTGGGCTTGCCAAGACAGCGTCTTATTCTATGCTTGTAAGTACTGGAATTATTGCCCTTTATTTAATTTTCAGAAAAATACAGTCAGCTAAAATAAGAAAAGTATTTATGGGTTCTGTTGTTTCTGTTGTTTTGGTTGGAGTAATTTCTATCGCGTTTATTGGTCTCGGTCCTATAAAAACACTAATTGCAGAAAAAGCAGGACCAAACAGACTTGTGTTTTGGGAGATTGCAGTAAAAGGATATAAAGATAAACCAGTCTTAGGCTGGGGAGGGGACACTTATCAATATGTATATGCCAAATATTTTAACCCTATTATCACAACAGAGGGGTATGCAAAGGAATATTGGGTAGATAGATCACATAATTATTATTTCGACGAGATTGTGACAGGAGGGATTCTTGGCCTAGCGAGTCTAATATTATTATATGGAGTTATTATGTTTGGGTTGATTAGAAAGGCTGTTAGAGACAGAGGCAAAGAAGGCCTACTACACATAGCATTGTTTGCTGGAATGGTATCCTTTTTAATACAAGGATTGATGATTTTCCAGACAATTACCGGCTGGTTTATCGTCGCACTCCTTGCTGCATATGTTGCCAATATTTGCTTTAAAGATAAAAGAAAAAACAAATTAGAAGAAGATGTAAAGAAAAATAGTAAGCAAAAAAATGCGACAGAGGATATTGGCTCAAATATCTTTATTACAATTTTTATTTTGATAATTTTTGGTATTTTATATAATTATTTAATTATTAAACCTTACCGTATCGATAGTGGATTGGCGAAATTCCCTGAGTGGCATTATCAAGAAAAAATAGATTTTTATAAGAAATTAGATAAGACTTATTTTGGTAATTTAACAGACTTAGGTAATGTGTTTAACCCTTATCATATAAAGCTTAGAAAGGTTCTAAAAAATGGTATAAGCCAAGACAAAAAGGAAATGATGATTAAAGAGATCAATAACATTAACGTGGTACTGGAAAATGGACTAAAAAGGCAAAATTATATGGATATGAAGTTGCTGGTTAGTACTGTTGGAATGCATTCGATACTTATTGCTTTGACCGACACAAAGGAACGAGAAGAATATTTCAAAAAAGGAATGTTCTATGTGGAAAAAATGGGAATTGCTTCACCCGAAAATCCTATAAAAGAAATGTCAGCTCATATTTTAGAATTCCCATTAGAATACGGGGAAGAAGGGTTGGATGTTCTGGATGTTAGTGATGTGAAGGTAAATAGATAATATATGAACATATTAAGAGGAAATATTCTTAAATTTGGGACATATATACTTGTCTTGTTAATGCCCGTTGTATTCTGGGGGAGTTTGTATTACCCATACATTTCCACAAAGACATTTTTCTTCTATGCTGTTGTAGAGATACTATTTTTCATCTGGCTTTATGTAATTGCTATTGATACTTCGTATAGATTAAATAAGAAGGCAATATTACATTTCATACCACTTGTTGTATTTATAGCTTGGATGACATTGGCAGGAATTTTGGGTGCTAATCCACATTATTCATTTTGGTCATCACTTGCCAGAGGCACAGGGTTGCTTACCCTGTACCATTGCTTAGCTTTCGCGTTCATCGTAGCCTCTTTGATTAAAAAGAATGGGATGGGGTATGCCTATTCACTATTACAGTATATTGTTACAGGCGGATTCTTCTTGATTATTACAGTATATCTTGGCCAAGTATGGCTGGATCTGCCATACAAATTCTTTCTTATGAGCGGGGAGGGCGGATCGCTTGGCAACTCATCTATGAGTGTTGTATACCTTACTTTTGTAGTAGGCTGTGGACTTTTTCTATTATTTTCAAAAAAAATTATAAATCTAGAGAAGAGGACAATGATAGCGATTGTTGTTTCGCTTATTGTGTTCTCGCCATTATTTATTAAGTTAAGTTCAATGTTTAGCGGTGATAGCATTATTGGATTGGCTCGTAGTGCATCAATCTCCGTGCCGATTGCAATAGTAACTTATATATTGATCTACTTAGCTTTATCCAAGAAGAAGAATATTAAAATTATCGGTTTTGCTGGAATGGTTGTCAGTATTGTATTGGTTATATTTCTTTGGAATAATCTAATCACACCAAATGCCTACTTAAATAAAAAGTTCGCGCAGTATACGAGCTACAGCCGACTTATATTTTGGGGTGTTTCCCAAAAGGCTATTGATAAGCACCCGATACTAGGGTATGGACCAGAGAATTTCCGTATTGCAATGCAAGAGAATTTCGACCCAAAAATTTTGATAAGGGCCAATACGACAGAGGGTTGGAGCGATAAGCCCCACAATATATTTTATGAATTTGGAGTTGGGGGTGGATATCCTGCGATAATTTTATACGCAGTATTTCTTTTGAGTTTATTTTATTTTTTATACAAAGCACGTAATTCTAATAAAATAAATAGAAGACAAATAGCAATATTGGGGGGACTGTTGGTGTCGTATATTTTCCAGAACTTGTTCCTTTTCGATACATTACCGACTCTCGCACTCCTATTTGTAATTTCTGCATTTATTTTCTCTATTCAAGAAAATGATCATGCTGAAAGTGCGCCAATTAGTAAAAATAATTATTTAACAATTTATATTTTGCCAGCAATACTCGGGGTAACATTTGTAACCACATTTTATTATTTTGTATATTCACCTGTAAACAAAACGATTTTATATACAAAAACCTTCTCAGTACCCAGAGCTCATAGGATATATATGTATCCCGAGCTATTAAAGGGCTCAACTATTGGTATCGATTTCGATGTTAGCGGGCTTGCAAATGATACATTTACTTATTATGCAAAGAATATTTCGATAATAAAGAATGATGAAAATGCACGACCAATTTTCACAAAAAACTTGCAAGAATTACTCGTGTATCTAGAGAAAGTATCGGAAGTAAACAAGACTGATTACAGATTGTACCTCAACCGTATTTATCTACAAAATACCATTGCATTTTTGCAAGATGAGCGTTATGACAAAGTCATGACGAACAAACTCCTGGGGATACTTGATTATTGCAAATCGCTATCACCAAATGATCCAAGCGTAAATTGGGCTCGGGCTCAGGTAAAGGATTTGTCCAATGATTTAGTAGGGGCAGAAATAGAGTACAAGACGGCAATCGCTATGGAGCCAAAGGTGGAATCCTCGCATAAATTGCTAATATTATTTGCATTAGCCAGAGGGAATCGCGAACTATACGAGGAATCATTCAAGCAAGCAGAACAGGACATCCCAGGATTCACCTTTGATAATAATAATTAAAATTATATAATCAAAATATGGAAAAAGTCATAGTTACAGGGGGAGCAGGATTCATAGGGTCGCATATTGTGGATGCCCTTATTCTCGATGGGTACGAGGTTCATATTGTAGACAACATGTCGGCAGGCAAAGAGGAGAATATCAACACGAGAGCAATAATGCACAATATAGATATACGCGATTATGATAAATTGTTGCCGATATTTGAGAATGCAAAATACGTTTTTCACGAAGCGGCAATGCCACAAGTCGAGTATTCTATGCACAATCCAATCGAGACACACGATATAAATGTAAATGGACTACTCAATGTCTTGGAAGCGAGTAGAGTAAAGAATGTAAAGAGATTAATCTTTGCAGCCTCGAGCGCCGCCTATGGCAACCAAGATACTCTGCCACTTGTAGAAACTATGGAAATGAAGCCCTTATCTCCATACGGAACCCATAAGTTAATTGGTGAGATATATTGTAGCTTGTATTCTAGAATTTATAATTTAGAGACTGTGTCTTTAAAATATTTCAATGTATACGGCCCACGCCAAAGTAGCTCTGGCGCATACGCTTCGGTGATTGCCAAGTTCCTAGATTTGAAAAAGAGTGGCATGCCTATGACTATAACAGGGGATGGCGAGCAGACTCGGAGCTTCGTGCATGTGAATGATGTTGTAAAGGCAAATTTGATATCTATGACAGGGGAGAATGTGGGTAAAGGGGAGGTAATAAATATTGGGACAGAGGAAATGTATTCAGTAAATCAGATTGCCAAATTGCTAGGTGGAGAGTTCGTATATATAGACCCTCGGATTGAACCAAGAGCTACGTCTGCAGATATAAGCAAGTCCAGAGAATTGTTGAGTTGGGAGCCAAATGTCAAATTCGAAGACGCCTTGATAGAATTGAAGAAGTATAATAATATAGGATAATATGGAAAATACTAAAAAAGCATTGGTTTGTGGGGCGGGAGGATTCATAGGTAGTCACTTGGTTAAAAGGCTTAAAGATGAAGGGTATTGGGTCAGGGGTGTGGATTTAAAGAAGCCTGATTTTAGTGAGAGTGTTGCAGATGAATTTGTTGTTGGTGATTTAAGGGATCAAGGGGTTTGTAGAGCTGTGCTTGATCAATCTTTTGATGAAGTTTACCAACTAGCAGCTGACATGGGAGGAGCAGGGTATATTTTTACTGGAGAGCATGATGCAGATGTGATGCATAACTCTGCAACCATTAATTTGAATATTGCTGATTTAGCTCAAAAACAAAAAGTTGGGAAAATTTTTTATTCATCCTCGGCTTGTATGTACCCAGCATATAACCAAGAAGATCCGAGTAATCCAAACTGTGCCGAAGCTTCTGCATATCCTGCCGCTCCAGATTCAGAATATGGATGGGAGAAGCTTTTCAGTGAAAGACTATATTTAAGCTATCTTAGGAATTATGGTTTACAAGTGCGTATTGCACGTTTTCATAATATTTTTGGTCCAGAAGGTACATGGCAAGGTGGCAAAGAAAAGGCTCCAGCAGCTGTGTGTAGAAAAGTTGCTGAGGCGAAAGATGGTGGTGAAATAGAAATTTGGGGCGACGGGGAGCAGACACGCTCATTCCTATATATTGATGAATGTCTCGAAGGTGTACGGCGCTTGATGGAGTCCGACTTTACGGGACCAGTGAATATTGGATCTGATGAAATGGTAACTATAAACCAATTGGCTGAAATGGTTATGAAAAGTGCTGGCAAAAGTCTTTCAATTAAACATATCGACGGGCCTCTTGGAGTCCGTGGTAGAAATTCCGATAATAAATTAATTAATGAAAAATTAGGCTGGGCACCAAATGCACCACTCTCCGATGGAATTCAAAAAACATTTGAATGGATTGCCAAGCAAGTTAATTCATAATATATGGAAAATTCTTTTAAGAATTTAAATAGCAAATCTGAAAGTGAATTAAAAAAGACAGAATACTTTAGCAAATTAGCTAGAAGTGTTAAAAATGCTTTTGCTTTACATAATAATGAAGGAAATTTGTGGCAAAAAAAAGATGGAAAAGAGGATTGGAAAAATGTATCGGAACATTGTTTGGTTGAAATAGCCAGAGTAAATACACTAGGAGCTTTATTGGAATTAAATCAAGAAACAGTAAAAGACCTTATGTATGCTGCGGCCCTCCATGATTTTTCAAAGAAAAAAGAAAAGGAATTACAAGTTCCAGAAGGGGGAATTACATGGGAGCAATATGATAAAGAAATTTCGCAATGGTCTCGAAAAACAATAGCAGGTAATGGTTTAAGTGAAAATATTGTTGAATTAAGTGGGTCAGTAGGGCATGATTCACTTATCAAAACTGAAGATTTGTTAAAAAAGGACAAGAATGAATTATCAGAAAGTGATATTGCTTATTTAGTTATGCATTATGTTGATAATTATACTCTGGGGAGTGATTGGGTAAAACCTATTAATGGAATGACTAATGAAATAGATAATCGTACCGAAAAAGATAAAAATAACCCTACATTGAAAAACCTACAAGAAGATAGTAAAAAAATATTAAATGGACGAAATTATGTGGACGTGATGAAAGATACCGGTCATGATATTGAAAAACTTATAGTTAAATTAATAAAAGAAAAGAAAAATATAGAAGTTGACCCATTGCGGTTGCCAGAATTTATTGATGAAGAAATAAAAAAAGAAATTAATATATGATTATCGTACGACTAACAGGGGGGATGGGGAATCAGATGTTTCAATATGCAATTGGACGTGCTCTTTCGATCAGGCACAATGTTCCACTGAAACTCGATACTACATTCCTTGATCATCGTATTAAAATACCGCACATGTTACGTCCTGGATTTACTTTTCGTAATTTTGATCTTGATGTATTTAATATACAAGCCGAAATTGCCCAACCTTTAGAGATCTCATTTTGGAATAGGCCAATTTTGTTCGGCCCTGTTATGCTTGTTATAGATGCTATACTTCGCAAATTGGCTTTTTTACCAGGTTGGGAGAAAAAATATTCGTTTAACAAACAGACACTAAACTTGGGACCCAATACATACTTGCAAGGCTTTTGGCAAAGTGAAAAATATTTTGTAGAATGCAAAGATCAAATCCGAAAAGATTTTACTCTAAAAGAACCACTTTCGGAAACAACAAAGATATTGTCAGAAGAAATCAAGAATACAAATTCCCTTTGTGTGCACTTAAGACGGACTCATGGGGGAGGAACATTCCATGGTAAATATGATATGGAATATTACAATCAAGGGATTGCTCATGTAGCACAAAAGGGTATCATAGATAAAATATATGTATTTTCTGATGACATAGAATGGTGTAAAGAAAATATTAAATTTGATTACCCAATATTTTTTATTGATAGAGAGTATGCAGGCAAAAAAAATGAAGGAGATTTGTTTTTAATGAGCCAGTGTAAATATTTTGTAATCCCAAATAGTACTTTCTCATGGTGGGGTGCATGGCTTGGCGATAGTCCGGATAAGATTGTAATTGCCCCAAAAAAATGGTTTACTGATGAGTCTATAGATACAAAGGATTTAATACCAAAAAGTTGGATAAGGTTATAAATATGAATAAATTAGTATCAATCATACTGCCGACACATAATGGCTCTAAATGGATAAAAAAGGCTATAGAGAGCATTTTAAACCAATCCTACCTAGATTGGGAGCTTTTGGTAGTTGATGATGGCTCAAATGACAGCACAGAGCTTATTGTAAGTCAGATAGCCCAAAATGACCCAAGGGTACGGTACTTAAAAAACGAGGATAATTTGGGTCTTCAAAAGACCTTAAATAAGGGTATAAATGAATCTAAAGGTGAATATATTGCTCGTATCGACGATGATGATAGGTGGACCGATATAAATAAATTGAAAAATCAAGTTGCATTTCTTGAGGAAAATAAAGATTACGTGCTTATCGGTACAGGAGCAATCCTAATAGACGAAGAGGGGAAAGAATTGTCGAAGTTTTTAATGCCTCAAAGAGATATGGATATAAGGAGAAAGATTTTATCTAAAAACTGTTTTATTCACTCGAGTGTGCTTTTTCGCAAGGAAGTAGCATTAATAGTGGGAGGGTACGACGAGTCTGGTGGTACACGCCATGTAGAAGATTATGATCTATGGTTGAATCTCGGTACTAAAGGTAAATTTGCAAACCTTGGTAGTCATTCTGTTTCTTTAATGCAAAGAGAGGATACTATTTCAAATAGCAATAGGATTAATCAGGCAAAAAGGGTACTTGTTTTGATAAGAAAGTTTAAAAATATATACCCTAATTTTTTGATAGGTTATTTAATAAGCGTTGCTAGGTTTGCATTCTTTTTGATGCAAAAAATCATTCCCTTCAATAAGAAGTTTGTGTATAAAATAAAAACTATATATAAAAATTAAAAGTCGCTACTCTTTAAATAACTGTTTATATTTTTCCTTGTTATCTAAAATGTATTTTGGTAAATCCTTTTCCTCAACCCAGAATTTAAAGCTTCTTCCTATATAATCTTTTTCACCGAACCTTTTTTCTAGATTTTTTTGCACATCTTTTGTATTGTAGCTTTCTTCCGTGTAGGAGTCTTTGAGTTTTCGACGAATTTCATCTAAACCACCGATACTAGTAAAATGCCAGCCACCATTATTAATATATACGTATATTGTTTTGCTTCTAGTCCTTAAATGATTTAAGCAGTTATTTTTAATATTTATATATTTTGTGACTAGAGTTCCAGTCCAAGGTTCGCTGGATCTATTATTCAAGTAGTAGGAATACACCTTTTGGCGAAGTTTATATATATAATTTTTTGTGTAATCGATTATGGTTTCCGGATTCCATATTTCATCAACATCTCCAATAAAACAGATATCATCATCTGCAAGTCCTACAAGAGCTTTTTTAA
The DNA here is from genome assembly GCA_964538345.1 of uncultured Candidatus Saccharibacteria bacterium. Taxonomy (GTDB): domain Bacteria; phylum Patescibacteriota; class Minisyncoccia; order Phycocordibacterales; family JAACPR01; genus JAGOTN01. The sequence goes on along the minus strand of CAZIFF010000014.1, from coordinate 10,336 downwards.
TGCTTTCCTTCTGATAGAATTCTCTTCTCCAGTGCTCGGGACCACCTTTTGGTACATTGGAGCTTGTGTCAGCAAGCTCGCACAGCTCAGGGTCAACAGGATAGTCATTGATGACAAAGTATTTTATTTTGTGTAGAAATGGAGCAAAACGCTCTTTCTGTTCTTGAAAATAAAGTGGTTTGTTGAGTCCCGAGAAAGTGGTAGGTGCTTCGACTATAATAAATTGGTCTACAGTGTCTTTTAAAATGTTGAGCCGGACTTCCAAGATGTCGACTTCACCATTATAAGTAAAAACGTCGTATATTTTTATGTTTTTTCTGTAATCTAGAACCTTTTTTTTATCATTTGATGATAAAATTTTTTGTGTTGTAGATAATAAGTTATTTTTACTTACTAGAATATTAGTTTTAACTTTGTTTAGTATTTTTTTAATAATAGATATCATTTCTCTTATATATTTTTAATATAGTATTTTATTTTTCTGTATATTTTTTTGACTTTTCTTTTTAAATAAGACTCATAATATTTTAAAGGTACTGTTTTGCCGACAGTTAGATAGTTGGGGAAGTGACCTTCTATATATAGGTCTTTCTCACTCGGCGGATATTTCTTGATAAAAACTATACTACGATATAAGTGTATAAATTCTAAATTCTTTTCCCACCAATCCATTGGTGCTAATTTTTTTTGATGATACCATCCATCTTCGTCATCAAGTGCAATGTTTGCTGTGCCAGATTTACCACCAGAATTTACCCCATCGATCAACTTCTTTAATAGATCGATAAAAACAGGCTCACCAGTGCCATGACTCTTGCCCCAATAGCAAGCGTGCAGATCTTCTACAATATACAAACCGCCTTTTTTAAGAAGTGGAAATAAACACTCAAAACTACACTTCATATCATCATTGTGATGACTACCATCATCAATAATAATATCAAACGGACCGTAATCCTTGTTTACTTGTTTTAGAAAATCAACATCATTTTGACTACCTGTAATTATATTAATACGCCCCTCCTCAAGGTGCTTTAAATCAATAATATCAATAGCTGTAATTTCAGCATTTGGGAAATACTCTTTCCATGCCTTCACAGAGTATCCTTTGTCTACACCAATTTCAAGAATCTTTAATTTCTCATTTCTAATTGGGTCAAAATATAATGCGTACAATTTTGTGTAATTGTGCCACATGCTAGATTTGTCAGTTTTATAACCCAAGGCTATATCATCTAATGTTTTCATAATGTATAATATTTTATCAAATATACTATTGCTTGTAAATAAAACGGTTTTTAATGATTTTTGAGAGTTTTGTAAATTTACGTAACATATTTCTTTTAAATAAAAATATTACTTTTTTTTCAAATAGGGGAGGCAAGAGATCCCTTTCCCCATTATTGTATTTCTTTAGATCTTCTATACATTTATCATAACTATGTTCTATACCTTCTCTGTTTAAATAGACCCAGTTTTTGGTTATATTATAACTTAGTCCCCAATATCCATCACTTGTGTTGTATTGTGACCAGTATTTTGGAGCTATTACTTTTTTTACTTTTTGATTAAGCCAAGTAGGGAAGAATGCAAAGCTTGAGTTTGAAAGGATAAGATAATAAGCATTGTTGATTATTGAATAATCACTGCCTATTGATTCATGGGATATTTTAAATTTTGGGAAAAACTTTCTAGCAGTTATGGTGTCGTCTGTTACAACTACAAATTCCATATTAGGATTAACCTTTTTCATATTAAGTATCGCATCATCCCAATATTTTTGTGGTAAAAAGACATTCCTGATTCCAACGTATTCTCCACCACGAAAATTAATAATACATATATTATTGTTTGAATAATTTAAATTTTCATAACCATCTTTAATTTTAAGCCAGGATCGGATTTCTTCCTTTTTGTGAAGTATGTATTGTTCGTCTTGCATGTATCCATCAATTTTGGTGTGATCTTTTATAGCAAGAAGATCCTTATCATAAGTTCGTATGTCTGCTTTTGTTTTTGGGTGTAGAATTTCTTTTTCTGTATAATAATATTGAATACTGTTTGGTAATACTGTAGGGGGTCCACCTTCTGGACCTGTGCCACCATTTACCACTTTTCCAAAGTCCAAATTCATGAAGTCTAAACACTTAAATTTTTCAGGATGCATAATGCCAAAATCATAACCTTTATCTTCTGCAATTACACGCGTAACAACATAACACCATAATTGGTTTCCAAGTCCTTGCCCATTATATATCTCAGTTACTATCATATTTTTATTATCCTTAAGATGTTTTTAATATGTAATTTAATATAAGCCATTAGTATTTCTGGATGAGAAAAAATAGTATTATTATGCTTTTTAAGCATACAAGAAAATTCTTTAAATTGGGAGGAAATTGTATTTCGGGTATTTGTTATCTGATGTTCATGTTGTCTTACAACAACATTTATGGTGTTCAAAATTTTTGGTTTGCCAAATCGATCATAATTACTTTTATAATAATCACAGTCATTTAAGCTCCAGTTGAATGTAGGGTTCAAAAGGCAAATATTTTCATTTTTAACAGTTATTACAGAAGGTGTGCCAATTGTATTCCTGCCGTAATAAATATAATTATTATATTTAGGGTAATGTGTATTTGTAAAAGTTTTCCCATCTCTTGTATGAGTGCATGCTGTTGCCAGCCAGTAGTCTTTTTTAATATCGAAATTATCTACTATCACTTGGAGAGAAGTTTCATCGTAAAGAAAATCATCCATTAAAAGTATTTTAATTATTTCTCCGTCCGCATTTTTCATCGCGTTGTTTAAATTCCCACACAAACCCACATCCTGAGTATTTTTAACATATTTTATGGAAAGTATATCCTTATACTCCTCACAGATATTTTTAATAGAATCATCCTTAGAGTCATCAGATATGATAATGTTAAAATTCTTAAAAGTTTGTTTTAAAAATATATCAAAATTTTCTTTTAAAAAATTAGCACCCACACCAGACATTTCGTATGTTGGTATACAAATACTAAGATATGGTGTTTTTATTGAAGTACTCATAGTAAATAACTTAAGTAGAATTTTATTTTAAAAATTAATTTTTCTTTTAAAAGACTTAAGGATGTTTATGATTCTTTGTTTTAACCTATTAAATTTTAATAAATTATCATTTTTAAATTCAAAATTAGGATATATATGATTTTTCCCTTCATGTTTATGAAAAGCAAAAGGAAGGATTCCTTTTGCTTCAGGGATTGGTACTTCCTGAGAAAAATGGACAGCAAGCTCAAGAGGAGCAAAAACACATCCATTTTCTTCAAAAACATGCCTCATATTTACACAAATATATCCGTCTTCGTTATAAAATCCATGAAATGGTTTCCATTCCATATTGATTTTCTTAGGTAAATCTAAAAGTTTCTTTGATCTTAGTGACACACTGTTGCCAACTCTTTGAATTTTTCCATTAATATCTCGAAAGGTAATATCATCTTTTGGAAGTGGAAATGGTGCGCCAATATAATCATATTTTAAAAATTCGTCACTCCAACTTTCAGGATTAACAACAAACCCATCCGGATGAATGAGTAAAGCAAAATCTGTTTCAATATAGTCTCCTAAATCGAATACTATAGCCCGGTTCCATTCGTCTATTGAATTAGTAGGAGCAATTATATTTTTTACAGCACCAAATTCAATATTTTGTGAGCTGTAATCAAGAGCATTTTGATGTTGCTCTTTGTATTTTTCTGACCCGAAAGTGCAAAGAGTTACATTTGGTAATCGTAACTTACTCATAATCTTTTGGTATCAAATTAATACCTATTTGTTTATTGTAATCATCTACTTTGTTTGGTAGTACATCTGGACGAGTTCTTTTTGCTAATTCAAAAAGAGTTTTTCTCCCTGTGCCTAAGTATTTGAAATCTGATTTTTTATCCCAAGTCTTAACAATTTCAGCAAGTAATTTTGCAACTACATCTACATAATCTCCTTGTGTGTATTGGTCATCATAAGCGTAAGGGAACGGGAAGGGGTTAGGTTTAAAAGAGGTACGAAGAATAAGATGTCGAGGGTGTGTTTTCACAATCTCTTCCCCGATTTTTTTTGTTAAAGCATATACTCCTAGAGGATTTTCACAATATTCAGTCGATATGTAGATAAAAGGGGTGTCTTTGTATGTTTGGACTAAATTAAAAGTCCCATAAATATTTTCCTGAAAACATTTATCTGTCTCAGTCTCAGCTTTTAGGGTATCAGTGTATCCTCCCATATGTAGGATGATATCGTAATCTCCTTTAACTATCGGTAGGGTAAAATCCATTTGTTCTTTACCAACGTAGTCTCCAACTAAATGCTTTTTAAGTTCTGCGGCAAGTCTACCTGTCCCGCCTGTAATTAAAATCTTATTTTGCATAAAATTCCTTTACTTTTGAAATTATGAAGTTAACTTCTTCATTGGTAAGCGCATTGTGGACTGGGAGTGAGAGTAGTTTAATCCACTCGGCATCTGTGACGGGCAATGGTCTTTTAACTGCTTTTTTCCAGTAAGTCATTTCAGAGAGTGGCTTGAAGTGTACGCTTGTAGCAATATCGTTTTGGGCAAGAAATTCACCCAATTCATTTCTGTTTTCACATTTCATTGTGTAGTACTGTACTGTGTGAGAGTGCAGTGGAATTTGGATCTGTGGCACATCTTTGAATCCTTCATTGTACATTGACTCGATCTCTCTTCTGCGAGCATTGGTCTCCTCAAGTCGGCGTAGCTGGCCGAGACCAACCACTGCTTGAACATCTGTCATATACGCTTTAATACCTTGAGATTGAGTGATATCATAGTCCCAAGTATATTTCTTGCCGATGGCCCTGTCGTATGTAGATTTCTCAACACCGAGCCATGTCAGCGTGCGCAATTTTTTATAAACTTCTTCATCGTTGGTAGTTATAGCACCACCATCCCACATTGGCAAACTCTTTACTGCTTGGAAGGACCATATTGTTATATCTGATTCAAGCCCAGCACCTGGTGTATGCATTGCGTGAGCTGCATCCTCGATAATAAGTCCCTTAAATTTTTCCCTTAGTCCTTTAATATCCGCAAGTCTTCCATGTGAATCTACTGTAATTATAGCTTTTGTTTCTGGTGTGATGACCACTGTTTTTGGGTCAAGGCATAGAGTATCTGGGTCAATGTCTGCAAAAGTCACATCCATGTTATTCCATTCACCGACAATTGCATCTGATACGAACGTCATAGGTGTGGTGATCAATTCTCCTCCATTAATATTGTAAACTTTCAAGCATAGATCAAGTGCAGATGTACCGGAATTCATACCTACGCAGTATTTAGCACCTACATATTCTGCAAATTTCTTTTCAAACTCCTGGGTTTTCGGTCCGAATCCCCACCACCCACTATCAAGAACCTCGATAAGTTCTTTCTTTGTTTGTTCATCAATTGTTGGTCTTAATACTGGTATCATATAGCTTATTTAGATAACTAATAATAGTGCTATTTTACCATAATTTATAGAGAGATAGAAGCAGGGTAGAGGCAATTTAGACATTTGACAAAATACAATAAATATGCTATTTTAAAAAGAAAAAAAAATGAATATGAAATACAGCACAAACATGGACTCCGTTTTCACTAATTCGATTTTTGAGGGAAAGAAAGACGGTGAATCTCTAAAATTAAGTGAGATTCTAAATCAAAAACATTGCTTTAGATCAATTACTTCAGTAACTTTTTGTTTTTTGCCTTTTAAAAACAAGGTAAGGTTTTTAAAAAATATTGTCGGTTTTTTTGAAGAAGTTATTTTTGGGAAAAAAGAAATAACAATTTCTGATAATAAAGCCATGTTTTTTTCCTTTAATCCACAAACAAACATTTTTTCACTTAGAGTAACTCGACCGGAGGAATTTGCAAAATTTACCGGCAAGTCTACAGAGGATAAGATTGCCTCTGTTACTATTTCAAGGGGTGTGGGTTTTTCTTTTAAAGATGGATACCAAGTTGATTTTGATTTTAGAGAGATCAAAGACATTACGTGGATAACAATACCAAAAGGTTAATTTTACTCGCTACAAGAGCTCGCTTTTGTAGCGAGTTTCTTGTTATTTTTTTAATAATATTCTTATATTAAGGCCTATTTACTTTATACCATTCTATTGTTTTTTGTATCCCTTGTTCGAATGTTACGGTTGGATTCCAGCCTAGTTCTTGAGTTGTTTTGGAGTGATCCATCGCGTATCGCATATCGTGGCCTTTTCTGTCCTCAACATATGTTTTTAATGTATTTGGTTTGTCTAATAAATTTAAAATAGTGTCGGCAATTTGGTTACCATTTTTCTCGGAATCACCACCAATACAATATGTCTCTCCAATTTTGCCTTTGTGAAGAATCAAGTCGATTGCTATACAATGGTCTGTAACATATAGATAGTCACGCACTGCAAGCCCAGCCCCGTATATTGGTAAAGGAATACCCGTTAAGGCATTTTTAATAAAAAGGGGAATAATTTTCTCTGGGAATTGATACGGCCCATAGTTGTTGGTACAGTTGGAAATTGTGGCAGGGAAGTTGTATGTCTCTATATATGCCCGCACCAAATGATCTGAGGAAGCTTTTGATGCCGCATACGGTGATCGAGGAGCGTAGGGAGTACTCTCATTAAACTTCTCATCTTTGTTATCAAGAGGCAAAGTCCCAAAGACTTCGTCTGTTGAAATATGGTGGAATTTTGTAATATTAAGTTCACGAGCAACCTCGAGTAATATTTCAGTTCCAACAATATTTGTTTCGACAAAGATTGCTGGCCCTGTTATAGACCTATCGACATGTGATTCTGCTGCGAAGTGGACTACAGTATCACAATCTTGCATTGCTTTCTTTACGATATCTCTGTCGCAAATGTTGCCATGGATAAATGTGTAGTTTGGGTTATTCGCAACAGTTTTTAAATTTTCTAAATTACCTGCATAGGTCAAAGCATCCAAATTCACAATTTTGTAATCTGGATATTTCTCCATCATATAGATGATAAAGTTTGACCCTATAAATCCTGCTCCACCTGTAACGAGTATTTTCATATATTATTCAAAATTAATATCAATATCATTCAAATAGGGGGCACCTAAGTCTTTCTCCGACAAGATGGGATTGCTTATAACCCAATCTATTCCAAGTTCTGGATCGTCATATCTGATACCTATCTCGTGGTCTTTGCTATATTTATTGTCGACTTTGTAATTAAATTCAGTATCGTCTTCAAGCAATATAAATCCATGCGCAAAACCCTGAGGTATAAATAGCTGTCTCTTATTTTGTGCAGTTAGTTCTACAGCTACCCACTTTTTAAACGTAGGAGAATTTTTTCTTAAATCTACAGCCACATCTAGGACCGCTCCTCTTGTGCATCTAACCAATTTTGTTTGAGAAAAAGGGCTTTTTTGTAAGTGTAGGCCCCTCAGTGTACCTTTTTTAAGACTAAATGAATGATTGTCTTGTATAAAATTTATATCAATTCCGTACTCCTTAAATTTTTCTTTGTTATAAGTTTCTGCAAACCAGCCACGATGATCTTCAAAAACATCGGGTTCAATAATATATACATCCTTAATTTCTGTTGGTGTGATTTTCATTATTTTTCTTTAGCGACTTTCATTAGATATTGTCCGTATTTGGAATTTTGATATTTTTTTGCAATTTGCTCTAGTTTATTTTTTGCAATCCAATTATTTCTAAAAGCGATTTCTTCTAGGGCTGCAATTTTGGTATTTTGTCTATCTTCAATAATTTTTACGAATTCACTAGCCTCATGTAGGGAATCGATGGTACCTGCATCAAGCCAAGCGAATCCACGGCCCAATAATTTTACATCTAGGGATTTATTTTTTAAATACAATGCATTTATGTCTGTTATTTCAAGCTCACCACGGGAGCTTGGTTTGATTTTCTTTGCATAGTTTACAACTTTGTTGTCATAGAAATATAGTCCTGTAACTGCATAATTTGATTTTGGATTTTTTGGCTTTTCTATGATTGAAGTTGCTTTACCTTTTTTATCAAATTCAACTACACCGAATCTTTCTGGATCATTTACATAATATCCAAATATTGTGGCACCTGTTTTTTTATTTTTTGCATCGTGCAAGAGTTTGATAAGACCATTACCATAAAATATATTATCACCGAGTATCATGGCCACATTGTCTTTCCCTATAAATTCTTCTCCTATTATAAATGCTTGGGCCAGACCTTCTGGCTTTTCTTGTATAGCATACGATAGCTTTATACCTAAATTTGCTCCATCACCCAATAATTTTTCGAAGTTTAGCAAATCGTGAGGGGTCGAAATTATAAGTATATCTTTGATGCCGGCGAGCATCAAGATCGATAGGGGGTAGTATATCATTGGCTTGTCGAATACGGGCAAAAGTTGTTTACTCATTGCCATAGTCAGTGGATAAAGTCTTGTACCGCTACCACCTGCCAATATTATGCCTTTTGTTTTTATAATCATTATAGATAGTTTGTGTTAGTTATATTTTAAAAGTATCATAATATACTCTTAAAATCAAACAAAATAATTGTCGAGCTTTCGCTTATTGCTTAAGAATATTTTGTATTTGAATTAGGCTTTTTTCTCGAATAATTACAAGAGTTACAAAATATATAAAAATAGATGAAATAATGGATATGTATAAATTTATCCCAAAATATTTGAGTATATAAAGGAACATAGACATTATAATAGATGCTAGGATTATTTTGTATAAGTTACTAAATATTTTCAATTCAATAATTTTACTTAATTCTTTTTTTATTAATATTAGGATAATAAATTGGCTAAGTAATGTTGCAATTGCGGACCCCACACCACCGTATTTTGGAATTAATAAAATATTAATTAAGACATTCAATATTGTAGCAATAAGAGATATTTTTATTATTGAACTATGTTTGTTGAAAATAAATATAATGCTATTAAAAATAAGTGCAGGGAATACAAACAAAATACTCAGCAATGAAATTTGAAACATATAAATAGCAGGTACGTACTCAGCCCCAAATAGCGTGACAATCAATTGATCCCCGATTACCAACCCACCAAGTACAACTGGAATTGAAAATAAATAAATTAACTTAACAGATGAATGTACTACATTTTTAATTTTATCTTTATCATTTAATTGTTTTGAAAGACTAGGCAACAAAGAGGAGGTTATAAGCCCAGGGATAATGTATAAGAAGGCTACAACCCTCTGGCTTGTAGCATAGTATCCAACTTCCTTTGTGTCCTTTATCCACCCAAGCATCACCGCATCAGTATTTGACATTATTGGTGCCAATATTGCAAAAAAAGCAAAAGGCCAAGCAATAGTTAAAAGTGGCCTTATTAATTTTTTTGAAAAGTTCTTTGCTAGATTGTTAAAATATTTTCTAAAAATAATCAGGGTAAGTATTAACCCAGATAGGCTACCGAGCATATACCCAATCGCCAATGAGTATACGGTCCTTGAATGTGTTAAAAATAAATATGCAAATACAACTATCAAAATATTTGTAAATATTTTTACAAATGCTTCGACATCCATCTTTTCCATGGAACGATTTATAGCAAAAACAAAATCTCGAATACCTTCAAAAATCATCAATAATCCAATTATTGGAATAACAGAAGTTGATAAATTATTTTTTGTAAAGACGGGAGCTAAAAGGATTATGAGTATAAAGATAATAATATTTAATGAAATCTTTACAACAAAAGAAGTAGCAATGTATTTGTCTCGTTCCTGGTCATTTTTAGCTAGCTCTCTTGTGAGTATTGAAGAAAGTCCGACATCAGAAAATATCATAAAAAGACTACAAAGAGATATAAAATAGGAAAATAAACCCCAATCGGAAGCACCAAGTATCCTGATGGCATAGAATATTATTATCAATTTTATAAGCCTACTTGTAATTTCTCCAAAACCAATCCAGAAAGTATTTTTGGCTATAACTTGATTGATATTTTTATTAGTGAACAGGAATATTTTAATTTTTTGGAACATAGAATTAATGCTTTTGTAGAATCATTGCTATTGTTTTGATAACGATCAAAAAGTCTAGGAAAATATTTCTATTTTTAATATAATAAAAATCATATTTTAATTTCTCTTTTGAGTCCTCGACGGATGCTCCGTAGCGGTAGTTGATCTGCGCCCAACCTGTCAGTCCTGGCAAAACACTGTGGCGTAGATCATAGTACTGTACTTGGTCGTTGAGCATTTTAGTGAATTCTGGGCGCTCTGGGCGTGGACCAACAAAAGAAATATTGCCTTGGAGTA
>CAZIFF010000013.1:0-22552 GCA_964538345.1 uncultured Candidatus Saccharibacteria bacterium | reverse complement strand
ACACCAATGAAGCGATTCCGTCTCCATCTCTCAACTTCATAATACGCACACCTTGTGTTTGTCTTCCTAATTCTGGAACTTCATCCAAATTTACTCTCACAACCTGACTCTTCTTTGAGATTGTTACAATTTCTTCAAGCTCTTCTGTAATCACGCAAGCTGAAATCAATTTTCCAATTTTTGTAGTAACCTTAGCAGTCTTAATACCAGAACCACCTCGTTTTTGTACTTTATATTCTTTCAAATCAGTTTTCTTTCCATATCCCTGATCTGAAAATACTAGAAGTGTCTTTGCTGTGCCACCCTTTTTAATAGCATCAGCACCCACAACATAATCTTTTGATTTCAAAGTAATAGCCCTCACTCCGGCTGCTGTGCGACCCATTTGTCGAACGTCTGATTCTTTAAAGCGAATTGATTGCCCTTCTGAAGAAACAATTACCATTTCATCTCCTTTATCTACAAAATCTGCAGTCACAAGACGATCATCTTTACTCAAAGTAATTGCAATAATTCCACTTCTTCTCACATCAAAGAAACTTTTTGCATCTACTTTTTTAGCAACACCTTCTCTTGTAACCATCATCACAGAGAGTGAATCGCTATTTTTAATATCTTTTGGCATTGCCAATACAGAAGTAACCTCTTCTTCTGGAGATAAAGATATAAAGTTCATTATTGATTTTCCACGAGTGGCTCGACGACCTTCTGGTATGTCATACATCTTCAATTGATAAACCTTTCCGGCATCAGTAAAGAAGAGAAGGTCTGCATGAGTAGTAGTGTGCAAGAAAATACGCACAAAATCTTCATCTTTTGTATCTAAATCAACTACTCCAACACCACCACGGCGCTGTTGTTTATATTCATTTGGATTTGTTCTCTTAATATATCCACCTTTTGTAAGCACCAAAACAGAATCCTCATCAGGAATTAAATCTTCAGCAGAAAAGTTTTTAACACCTCTTTTCAAAACTTTTGTAACTCTTTCATTGCTGTGCTTTTCTTTAACATCTGTCATTTCCTTTTTAATAAGATTTCTCATTTTTGTAGGAGATTCCAAAAGTTCTTTCAACTCTTTAATCAAAGCTTGAACTTCTTTCAATTCGTCTTCAACTTTCTTTCTTTCAAGTCCAGCAAGTTTTTGTAGACGCATTTCCAAAATAGCAGTTGATTGCTTGTCAGAAAGCTTAAACTTCTTCATCAAGTTGGCATGTGCTGTAGGAGTATCAGCAGAAGCTCTAATTGTTTTTATAACTTCATCAATGTGATCAAGAGCAATCTTTAAACCAATTAAAATATGTTCACGAGCTTCAGCTTTTGCTAATTCAAATTTTGTACGACGAGTCACCACTTCGTATCTGTGACGCACAAATTCTTCAAGAGCAGCTTTTAAAGAGAGTGTTTGTGGCACACCATCCACTAGAGCCACCATGTTGTAATGGAAAGTTTCTTCTAATTGAGTGTGTTTATAAATATAATTTAAAATATTTTGCGGATGAGCAGATGGCTTTACATCAACTACGATTCGCACATCGTCTGTAGATTCATCACGAAGACCTTTAATACCATCTAATTTCTTTTCATGAACGAGTGATGCAATTTTTTCTACTAAATCTGATTTAGTAACACGGTATGGAATAGATGTAATAACAATTTGAAAGTTGCCGTTTTTTTGTTCAACTATTTCAGCTTCACCGCGACAAATAACACCACCACGACCATTTGCATAAGCAGCGTGAATATCTTTTTCATTAAAAATCACTCCACCTGTAGGAAAATCTGGACCGTGAACAAAGTCTAAAAGATCTTCTGTTGTAGCTTTTGGATTTTCAAGAAGATGCACTGATGCATCTATAAGCTCACCAAGATTGTGTGGAGGAATGTTTGATGCCATACCTACAGCAATACCCAATGTTCCGTTTAGAAGAAGGTTTGGGATAGCAGCCGGCAAAACTACTGGCTCTTTTCTTGTGTTTTCATAGTTGGGACGAAAATTTACAGTGTCTTTATCTAAATCCAAAAGTAATGGCAAAGCCACTTTTGAAAGTTTTGCCTCTGTGTATCTTGGAGCCGCAGCATTGTCGCCATCGAGAGAACCAAAGTTACCTTGCCCTACAACCAATGGATATCTAGTAGTGAACGGTTGAGCAAGCTTTACCATGGCATCATATACAGAAGCATCTCCGTGTGGGTGGTATTTACCGAGCACTTCTCCGACAATAGCAGCAGATTTTCGAGTCTTAGCTGTTGGGTTAAGACCCATGTCATACATGGCGTAAAGAATTCTTCTGTGAACAGGCTTTAGACCATCTCTGGCATCTGGAAGAGCACGAGAAGTGATTACGGACATAGCGTAATCCAAATAAGACTTCCTCATCACATCGGAAATAGGTGCATCTACAACCTTGCCCTCAATATATTTTTCTGGGACAAAATCGTCTGGTGTTGAATCTAATCTTTTTCTAGCTGCCATATAGTTGGATTATTCTATCACTATTGAACATTTGATTCAATTTCTAAAGTTGTGGTGGAATTTTTAAATTGAGAAGTAATCTCATTCCAAATACCTTTTATCTCACCAACTTGATCACTTAAATTTGAAATTGGTGTAACTTCAGATACAGGATCTTTCACTTCCTCAACAATTTTTTCTTCTTTTTCTTTTTCATTAAAAACTGTCGGTAACCAAATTAAAATTATTATTAAAGTAATTACAGAGGCGGAGATCAAAGCAATTAATTTTTTTTGAGGATCTGGTTTTTGTCTAATTTTTTCTAAAAAATTCCACATTTAATTTGATGGTTCCAAAACTATAATTTCACCTTGTTTGCCTATTAAATCTTTTGATTTAACTGTTAATTTATCAACTGATTTTGTATCTTCAGCACCACCTTCTTCTAAGAATTTTTTTAGAGCATCTTTTTCACCAACAGAACCAAAGTGAATTGGAATAATAACTTTTGGCTCTCTTTTTACAGCCAACTTATAAGCTTCTTGAGGATCAAGAACACCTTCACCACCAATTGGCACAAACAAAATATCAATATCTCCCAATTCTTCTTTCACTTCATTTGAAACATCTGCCTCACCGTGTGCGCCAAGAAAAACAATGTTCATCTTATCTATCTCCATTGCATAAATAGTATTGATTCTTTCTTTTCCGTCGTAATTTGTTTTTGAAAGAAAACCTTCAATAAACATTTCTCTAAATTCATATTCTCCAGGACCTTTAATTACAAATGGCTTTTTATCTCCACGAGCAACAGTGTCGGCGCCGTTCATGTCTGGATGATTTGTAGTAATAAGACAAAGGTCTGCACCAAAGCTGGCACTTTTTAATTTTGATTCTTTAGAAATAGGATTAATAGCAACAGTAAGATCTCCGTGTGTAATTTTTACAAATTCTGCTCCGCCAAATGTGACAATCATAGTTGAACATTATATCAAAGTTTAAAAAAATCTAAGAGTTGACTATATCAGTTTATAATGTTACTTTATTGCGCAATGAGTAACGACATAGTTCTTTCAACAATAGTTGCCTGCTTTGCAGTAGGTTTTGGTTTCAGGGCAATGTTCACTTGGCCCAAACAGTACCCTGTGTATGAAAAAAACCGACATCGACTGTCACTGGCTTCAACGAGAGTCTCCCCAGAAACCCTAGATGTTAGTGAAGCAATCACCAGAGTCAATGCTTTCATAAATTCAAAAGGAAAAGAACCTTCTCGCAATCAAATTTTAGATTTCGTGTGTACACTACGTCGCACTGAAACAGAATTTTTTTCAAGAAAACAGGCCGAGATAATTTTGAAACACATTGAACATTGCAACTGTCGTTCTTCCCCTTATTAGGAATGAGCGATTTTTCTTTACTTTTAGCCATATTTATATATACTTTCAAGGCTTGATATTACAAGCATCAAAAGGTGTTAACCCTATACCAAGACAAAGAAATGCATAGTCCGCTTCTAAGGATTATGTTGAGAAATGGGCGTATAGAACACTTTGCGACATTACAAAATAAAAAATTATGGAAAAAGATTTGAAAGATGGTCTTATGACCAAATTGGTAGTTGATGCTCCAAATCCTCCTTCTGAAGGAGACTTGGTTGAAGGAAAAGTAATAGCTCTTGATAAATCAGCTGTTTACATTGACCTTCCTCCATTTGGAACAGGTATTATTTTTGGACGAGAATACATTGTTGCTCGTGATTTAGTAAGAAAACTTCACGTTGGGGACATTGTTACAGCTAAAGTAGTAGAAATTGGCGGACAATCTGGATACATTGAACTTTCAGTAAAAGAAGCTAAACAAGCTATTATCTGGGGTGAAATCGAAGAAGCAATTAAAAACAAAACTCCGCTTGAACTTACAATTCAAGACGCAAATAAAGGTGGTCTTCTGCTTTCATGGCAAGGAGTTCAAGGATTTTTGCCAGCTTCACAATTAAAGCCTGAAAATTATCCACGAGTTCAAGATGGTGATAAAGAAAGAATTCTTGAAGAACTTCAAAAACTTGTTGGTCAAAAATTAGTTGTAACAGTTATTGGTGCAACTGAAGATGATGGAAAACTAATCTTCTCAGAAAAAGATGCAGGTGAATCATCAGGAGAAAAAATTACAGATACATTCAAAGTTGGAGATGTTGTACAAGGTGAAGTTACAGGTGCAGTTGATTTTGGAATCTTTGTAAAACTTCGAGAAGGTCTTGAAGGATTGGTACACATTTCAGAAATCGATTGGGCTCTTGTAGAAGATCCAAGACAATTTTTCGCAGTTGGTGATTCTGTAAAAGTTAAAATTATTGAAATTAAAGACGGAAAAGTCTCACTTTCAATCAAACAACTTAAAGAAAATCCTTGGGGTAGCGCAGCTAAGAAATACAATAAAGGTGATGTTGTTAAGGGTGTTATCATCAAATACAACAAGCACGGTGCGCTTGCTTCTATTGAAGAAGGTGTTGCGGGTCTAATTCACATTTCAGAATTTGAAAGTGAAGAAGATTTGAAAAACAAATTAGAACTTGGAAAGAGATACGACTTTAAGATTTCATTATTTGAACCAAAAGAACAAAGAATGACACTTTCTACAAAGTTAGACTAAACAAATAGCAAAAACCCCGCAGATATTTTTTGAAAACCCAGGCCTAAACCCAACCGTTTTCAAAAAATATCTGCGGGGTTTTTGTTTTTATTTTAGAAATTTAAAAGAAAAAACACCGCGCCAATGAAATCAGCATGGTGCGGTATCAAAATTCTTAGACCACAGGCGAACTGTCTTAGTTTCTTTCTTCTTGAAAACACGCCGCGGGAGAATTTTTGTACAAGGCACGACTGAGCCAGAAAACGTCCCAGTTCCACTCACCCAAATCGTTACAAAAAAGGTACCGGACACACGAGTAACGATTGCAGTCGAGATAAACCGTTCCCCAGAAGAAAACACGCTTATTTTTCCACTCCTCAGGAATAAGGTGAGGATTATCAAGCAAATAATCCAGAACACAAGCGTTCAGGACACGCTTTCCGGTCAACTCTTTTCGAAGAGCGTTACCAAAAATGTACTCAACCTCCTGGACTTCAGGTGTATAGAGTAAAATTTTTGCAGAACTCCACTCCAACTGCCCGCCTTTGCGGTGCTCATCTATTCTCCATCCCTTTGGAATGAATGGTTGGACGTCACAGTCGATGATGTGTTTTATAAGAGTCATCTCCCCTCTCAGAAGACTCCTCAAACCACACATCAACTTAGCGCCTCTGCTTGAATTCAGTTTCTCAAACAAATCAACGAGAGTTCCCAGCCAATCGGCCGGAACCGTCATCGATCCTTTCACGATCTTACCGAGCATGTTTTCTGTATTCATGGTCAGTATCCTTTCTATTTTTATTGTTATTAACTGTGGCCTTTTTATGGCCGTTCATGTGAAAAACTACAATAATTTATACCCTAAGTCAATTTTTTAGATTTTAGATCTTTTTTATCAAAATTTTATTAACCACCTGATAGTATGTTTTCGTTTTGAAAAATATAGCTTTTATTGATGGACAGAATTTACACATGGGCTCTATTAGCAACGGATGGAAGATTGATTATCAAAAATTCCAAATCTATTTAAAGGAAAAATACAGAGTAGATAAAGCATATTATTTTATTGGTTACTTTTCTGAGAAAGAAGATAAGCTCTATAAAAAATTAAACAATTCAGGTTTTATTTTATTTTTCAAAAACCATAACCCTCAAATGAACTCCTTAAAGAAAGGTAATGTTGATTCAGATATTATTTTTAATATCATGAAATTAATTGCCGAGAATGTTCAGTTTGAAAAAATAATTTTAGTTTCAGGAGATGGAGATTATAAAAACACTGTTGATTATTTAATTTACAAAAAGAAACTTGAAAAGATTTTGTTTCCGACAAAAAATTCTTCCTCTCTTTATAAAAACCTTAGTTCTATGAAATTCGACTACATAAATAACTTTAAAAAATACATAGAATATAAATAAAAAAGGGTCCTCAGGCACAAACACCTTTCGGAACCTTTTTGTCGTAATACAGTGTATATTATTTCAAAAAATTTTGTAGAAGTCAATTCCACGAATTAACATCATTAGAGGCCAACATATGCCCCTTTTCCACTATCAAAGCAATCGCTTTTAAAACATTCTTTTCAACTTTTTTAATTTCCTCGGCTTCAGATGGTTTGAATTTTGAAAGCACATGCTTTTTTACTGCTTCATCGCCTGAAACTTTTTTTACTTTTCCACTTGGTGTTACAGGTGCAATACCAACACGCAATCTTGGAAATTCTTGTGTCTTTAAATTTTTAATAATTGATTCTACTCCTTTATGTCCACCAGAACTTTTATTAAAAGAAAGCTTTAATCTACCAACACCTAAATCTAAATCATCATAAATAACTAAAGTTGCACTCGCTTGTTTTTTATTTTTCACAAAAGACACAAGTGACTTTCCAGAATTATTCATATAACCCTGAGGCAAAATCAACATAACTTTTTCACCTTCTAAATCCCCTTCTGAAATTAAAGAATTTGATTTCTTATGAAAAGCCCAATCTTCAAATTTATTTTTCTTTCTGAAAATTTCCAAAAAATCTCTACCAACATTGTGGCGAGTTTGAACATATTCAGCGTCTGGATTTCCTAAACCAACAATTATTTTCATATTTTGCATTGTATCACTGCTACTAAAAAGTGAAAAATTTGCAGTAATAGCACAAAGTATATTAGAATAACCTCAACAAATATTCTATGGATCAAAAACCAGCTAATTTTTTCAAAGAACTCATCACATTTGCCATTA
Source organism: uncultured Candidatus Saccharibacteria bacterium (assembly GCA_964538345.1). Lineage (GTDB taxonomy): Bacteria > Patescibacteriota > Minisyncoccia > Phycocordibacterales > JAACPR01 > JAGOTN01. The sequence continues at coordinate 15,233 of CAZIFF010000013.1, read as the reverse complement.
TTGCTGCAATTATCGTGATTCCTATAAGGATGTTTATCGCTCAGCCTTTTATAGTAAGTGGCGAGTCAATGTTCCCTACATTTCATACTGGAGAATACTTAATAATCGACCAACTTTCTTATAAATTCGAAGATCCAATGCGTGGTGACGTTATTATTTTCAAATATCCTCAAGATCCTTCAAAATTTTTTATAAAAAGAATTATTGGTTTACCAAATGAAAAAATTAAAATAGATGGGACCAGTGTTATAGTCACAATGACAGATGGCACAGAAATCACTCTAAATGAACCATATATAAAAATGCACAGAGAAAGCAATCAAGAAACGACTCTGGGAAATGATGAATACTTTGTTATGGGAGACAATCGCCTAGCTTCACTCGACTCTAGAATTTGGGGACCATTAAAACGAGATATGATTACAGGCCGAGCTTGGTTAAGATTATTACCTGTTGATAAAGCAGGATTTTTACCTGGTGAAATAAATTAGTATGAACAAAGATCAAAAGAAAAACTCAAAAGCCAAACAAGTCTCAAACGCCTTTGTCATCTCTCAATACTATGGTTTTGATGCAATAGATTTACCAGATATCACAAAAGAAGAAAAAGATATCGCAGAAAAAATAAAAAAGGGTATCAATTATGAACATTCAGACTTACCTTCTGTAGAACATAAAATAGCTCTAATAAAATCTCACAAAGATAAAGATTTTGAAATACACGATCCCGCAATGCTTTATTGTGAATCAAATAATAAGTCTGGAAAAACTGTTGCGGGAGAAAAAAATATACAACTTCAAATCATCGGAACACCGAAATCAATTGCTGAAGCAATACTAATCAAAACAGCTCTGTGTATTCTAAATGAAGAAGGATATAAAGATATTGCACTAGAAATCAACAATGTTGGTGGAAAAGAATCTTTCCCAAATTTTTTACGTGAATTAACAAATTATTACAAAAAACATTTAAATGAAATGGATGCTGATTGCAGACAACTTTTTAAAGATGGCCCTCATGCATTAGTGACTTGTGGCACAACATTAAAACCAGAAATAAAGAGCCACTCTCCTTCTCCTTTAAACTACTTAACAGAGAGCAACCGAACTAATTTCAAAGAAGTTATCGAGTTTTTGGACTCAGAAGAAATTCCTTATGACGTTAATAAGGATATTTTAGGTAATCCACACTATTCAACCAATACAGTTTTCACAATCATAGACAAAAAGAATGGCAAAATTTTAGCTACAGGTAGCAGATTCAATCAACTTGCTAAAAAATCAGGTCACAAAAAAGATCTTCCAAGTATTGGTGTAACATTAAAAATCAGCAAACCAAAACAAGTACCTTCATCAAGACTTCCAAAACCAGACAAGGTAAAATTCTTTTTCATTCAAATTGGTTTTCAAGCAAAACTAAAAAGTCTTAAAGTTTTGGAAATGTTAAGACAATCTAAAATACCCACATACCACACAATCACAAGAGATAAGCTTACAAACCAAATAGCAAAGGCTAAAAAGCTCAAAGTACCTTACCTTTTAATCATGGGACAAAAAGAAGCTTTGGAAAACAGTGTTGTAGTGCGTGACACTCAATCTCACAGCCAAACAGCTATTAACATCAAAGACTTGATAGAGTACTTGCAAAAATTGCCATAGTTTGTATTATTTACTTAAGGCTTGATGCTCACACGGTTCCAAATCTAGCCCCAGAGGGTGCATCGGTTGTTGTTTTTTGGGTTACTAAGTCGTTTGGAGGTTTCTCAACAATCGATGCATCCTCGAACCGAATTTTGTTCTTTCTTGTTGTGTTGTCCCCTCGACACAACGGCCGCAACGCCACAATAGCCGCGTATTCCAAAACCTTGCTGTGACCCCTTGTCACGCTTACGAGTTCTCCCCTCGTAAATGGTCTGGAGTACGCGGCTTCATTTTTTATTTTTAAGCCCCAAAGATATAGCTAGTTGTAGATTTTTAAAAGCTATGCTAGTATTTTCAACCATATGAGCGCAACAGCAAATGTAGAAATAAAGAAAAATAAAAACGAGAACAACATGAGTGTTCTTCGTCGTTTTACTCGTAAAGTACAAGAATCAGGAGTTTTACAAAAAGTTCGTTCACTTAGATATGATGAAAGAGCACCTTCTTATACAGTTAGAAAAAAGAAGAAGCTTGCATCTTTGCAAAGTAAAGAAAAATTTGATGCTCTTGTAAAACTTGGAAAGATTTCAACTACACAAGGAAAAAGAAGAAGATAATGTTAGAGATCAGCAACACAACTAAAAAAACTCCGTTCTCAAAAGAGTCGGAGTTTGTTGCTATTTATAATTCTGTACTTGGAAAAAAATATGACCTTTCTTTAAGTTTTGTCGGCGAGAAATTAGCTAAAAAATTAAATCAAACATATAGACAAAAATCTTATATCCCAAATGTTTTGTCTTTCCTTTTATCAGAAACAGAAGGTGAGATTTTTATTTGTCTAAATACAATCAAAAAAGAAGCTCCTGAATTTGAAATGACCCCCAAACAATACGAAAAATATTTATTTATACATGGTTGTCTACATTTAAAAGGTCTAGATCACGGCGATGAGATGGAGAAACAAGAAGAGAAATTTAAGAAACTTTTTCTAAAATAAACAAATACATAGAGTTATACACATGTTTTTTTATTTTTTACTGTTACAATAACAGTATATTTTCACATTATGTCTAGAAACATTGCAGTTGGAGTCGATATCGGCACTTATCATGTAAAGGTTGTTATTGCCGAACCTTCACCTACCTCTCATGGAATGCCAAATATTTTAGGGGTTGGTTATGCGGAATCAAAAGGTCTGCGTCATGGTTATATCATTAATCAAAATGACGCTATCAAGAGTATTAAAAAAGCTATCAGACAAGCTGAGCGCACAGCAAATATTCGTGTAAAGAAAGTTTTTATTTCTGTTGGTGGAATTGGTCTTTCTAGCCACACCTCTACTGGCTCTGTAATGATAAGTAGAGCCGACAATGAAATTACAGAATTAGATTTGGAAAAAGTTTTATCGGAAAGTCAAAAAGCCATACCTTCTACTATTTCTATAAACAAAAGAGTTATCCATAATATTCCAATTTCATTTTCTATTGATGGCAAACAAGTTCTTGGTTCAAATCCAGTAGGAATGAAAGGTGTGAAATTAGAAGCGACTGTTCTTTATATTTTTTCACTTGAACATCACTTAGCAGAACTCATACAAGCAGTAGAAGATTCTGGTGTAGAAATTGCAGATGTAATGGCGGCTCCGATAGCAGCTAGCTTGGTATCTCTTACAAAAGCTGAAAAAATAGCAGGTGTTGTGCTTACAAACATTGGTTCTGAGACTGTATCAATAATAGTCCACGAGGATGGTATACCTATTTCTTTAGAAGTCTTCCCTATTGGTTCGAATGATATTACAAATGATATTGCCCTAGGACTTCAAGTTTCATTAGAAGAAGCTGAAAAAATAAAAACAGAATTTGAAGAAGGCGCTACACCTATAAAACATCCTAGAAAAAAATTGGAAGAAATTATTACATCTAGATTAGCGGATATTTTTGAATTAATCGGTGCTCACTTAAAAAAGATTGGAAAAAATGGATTGCTTCCTGCAGGAATTGTAATTACAGGTGGAGGAAGCGGAATAACAACAGTAGAAGATTTAGCTAGAGCATATTTAAAACTTCCCTCAAAAATTTCTTCATTAGTTTGCAATGAACAAATCACAGAATGTTTGCACGATAAAGGAGTTTCAATAAAAGATGCAACATGGGCAGTGTCATATGGTCTTTGTGTATTTGGTTTGAACGCTGAAGGTGATGATATTGTTTCTTCTAGCTTAGGAAAGAAATTTGTAAAAAGTCTAAGTCAAAAAATACTGCGTTGGTTCAAACAATTTTTGCCATAGTTTAAATCTTAGTCAAGTTTCCGAGCGCCTAAATTGGTGATATGATTTTCTTTGTTAAGAGAGATTATCGGTTAAAAACCGTATTAATTTACATATATGCCACAAGTAAAACCAGAAATAGAAACATTTGCACGCATCAAGGTTATTGGTGTTGGTGGTTCAGGTAGAAATGCGGTTGAACACATGATCAACTCAAAAGTTCAAGGTGTTGAGTTTATTACTGTAAATACAGACGCTCAAGATCTACATCACTCTTCTGCTAAAAAGAAAATTCACATTGGAAAAAATCTTACAAAAGGTTTGGGTACTGGAATGAATCCTGAATTAGGACGTCGAGCTGTAGAAGAAACAAAAGAAGAAGTTCAAGAAGCTATCAAGGGCGCTGATATGGTTTTTATTACTTGCGGTCTTGGTGGAGGAACTGGTTCTGGAGCAAGTCCAGTAGTTGCATCAATTGCAAAAGAAATGGGCATTCTTACAGTTGCTGTTGTAACAAAACCTTTCTTCTTTGAAGGTCAACAAAGAAACAAAATTGCTAATCAAGCTCTTGATGGATTACGACAAGAAGTTGATGCGGTGATTTGTATTCCAAACGATAGACTTCTTTCAAATATTTCAAAAGAAACTACTGCTAAAAATGCTTTCATGATGTGTGATGATGTTTTGAAACAAGCAGTGGAAGGTATTTCTTATTTGATTACAACTCCAGGAAAGATGAATGTAGACTTTGCTGATATCAAAACAATTCTTAAAGATGCTGGTTCTGCGCTTATGGGAATTGGTATCGCTAGTGGTGAAAAGAGAGCCGAAGAAGCTGCAAAAATGGCTATTAGTTCCCCACTTCTAGATTTATCTGTAAATGGAGCACGTGGAGTGCTTTACTCAATATCTGGTGGTGAAGATGTAACAATGTTTGAAATACAAGAAGCTTCAAAAATTATTACAGAATCTTTGGATCCAGAAGCGAAAGTTATTTTTGGAACAATTTACGATGACACATTAAAGAAAGGTGACATTAAAGTTACAGTTATCGCTTCAGGTTTTCCAGATGGAGCCGTAAGTAGATCATTCTTCTCAAGTTATGAAGCACCAAAAAAAGTTTTAGAAAGAAATGATGTTGTAGAAGAAGAAAAAGAAGAAACAGAATCTATTTTAGAAACTTTGAAATTAACAAAAAAGAACGCTGAGAAAAAAGTTGAAAAAGAAGAGCAGACTCCCGTTTCAGTTGAGGTTGAGAAAAAAGATTTAAAGAAAGAAGATGAGGATGATGATTGGGGTGCTGTTCCAGCTTTTTTGAGAAGATCTAAAATAAAATAACAGCAGTTAACAGTGCACGCGTCCAAAACCGCAAAAACGCTTCGCGATTTTTGCGGTTTTGTCGCTATGCTCGCTTGCATCCGCAAGCTGTGCAATGCACTTCTAACTGCTGTTATTTTATTTAAATATTCAGAAAACTTCAAAGCTTCACAGTGGAAAGAAAATACATTAAAATTAGGTGATTAATTGACTAAAAATATTTATGCAAGATTTGATTATCATTGGTGGTGGACCGGCCGGAGTATCAGCAGGAGTATATGCATCTAGAAAAAAACTAAAGACTATTTTAATTGCAAAAGATTTTGGAGGACAATCAATTGTTTCAGACAGTATTGAAAACTGGATTGGCACAATTACTATTCCTGGCCCAGAACTTGCTAAACAACTTGAATCGCACCTTATGGCTTATGCCGGAGACACTGTAGAAGTGCGTAAAGGTGAATATGGACAGAAAGTAGAAAAGATTGATGGCGGTTTTAAAGTTACAACTGATAAAGGTTCATATGAAGCAAAATCGGTTTTGATTACAACAGGAAGTCATCGTCGAAAATTAGAAGCAGAAAATGCAGATCAATTTGAACACAAAGGAATTACATACTGTGCTTCTTGCGATGGTCCAATGTTTACAGGCAAAGATGTAGTTGTTATTGGAGGTGGAAACGCTGGCTTTGAATCAGCTTCCCAACTTCTGGCTTACACAAATTCAGTTACACTAATTCACAGAAATGCAGATTTTAAAGCTGATCCTGTAACAGTTGAAGCAGTTTTAAAAGATCCTAAAATGCACACAATCACAAATGCTCAGATCACAAAAGTTATTGGTGATAAATTTGTGTCTGGTTTAGCTTATAAAGATTCTGTAACAGGTGAAGAAAAAGAAATTGCTTGCCAAGGAATTTTTGTGGAAATTGGAAATCTTCCAACAACAGAAATGGTTGATGGTTTAGTACCGTTAGATGAATTTAAAAGAATCAAAATTGACCCTTGGAACCAAAGAACTGAAATTGAAGGTGTATGGGCCGCTGGTGATTGTACAAACGCTGTATACCATCAGAATAACATTGCCGCTGGTGATGCTGTAAAAGCTCTAGAAGATATCTACGTTTGGGTTAAGGCGCACTAGATCTAGATTAAAAGAAAAAACACCTCGCCGAAACGAGGTGCTGCACATAGTGCAAATGTAGAAGTGTTCAGTTAGCTTGCTTTTCCTTGTCGAACTGGGCGTCAAAGACGATGTTCGACGCCGGGAAATCGAGGGCTTTCACGAACTCACAGGACTCGGCTGCACCGAATTCGCGTTCCATACCACTGTCTTCCCATTCGATGGAAAGTGGCCCCTGGTAGTTGATGTCGTTCAGTGCGCGGATGATTTTTTCGAAATCAATCCTCCCGCGACCGACAGACTTGAAGTCCCAGTTGCGCTTGTGGTTGTGGAAACCGACGTGACCACCAAACACACCCACGTCGCCCGGTTTGTCATTCCAGGAAACGTCCTTCATATGGACATGGTTGATGCGATCAGCGAAGCGATAGATGAACTCGACGTAATCGACACCTTGGTATGCCAAGTGCGAAGGATCGTAGTTCCACCCCCAAGCCGGGTGATTACCAATCGCGGCAAGTGCTCGCTCGGCGCTGGCGATGTCGAAAGCGATCTCGGTCGGATGAACCTCGAGCGCAAACTTTACACCATTGGCCTGGAAGACATCCATGATCGGACCCCACCGATTGGCGAAATCCTCGTAGCCGCCGTCGATCTGACCAGGCAGATTTGGCGGGAAGCTGTAAACGAGATGCCAGATACTGCTGCCAGTGAAGCCGTTCACCACTTTCACGCCAAAGTTCTTGGCGGCGACGGCGGTCTTTTTGATTTCCTCCGCAGCGCGCTGGCGCACACCTTCCGGGTCGCCGTCGCCGTAGATGTAATCGGGCAGAATGGCTTCATGACGGGCATCGATATTGTCACACACAGCCTGACCGACGAGGTGGGTCGAAATGGCGTGACACTGCATACCGTGCTCGACGAGCAGGGCGCGCTTGGCTTCGCAGTAAGCAACATCGGCTTTGGCAACTTCGAAATGGTCGCCCCAACAGGCGAGTTCCACTCCGTCGTATCCGAAGGACTTGGCTTTCTGAACCATTACTTCGCAGGACAGATCGGCCCATTGGCCGGTGAATAGAGTTACGGGTCTTGGCATAGGATTATTTTCCTCAGTTTTTGTTTTTAGTAGAGAACGAATACTTATTTAATATACTAATACACCAGGCATCAGCACATAAGTAATTCGCTAGCAATACTACACACTTTTTTTGATTTGTCGATTCTCACATTTACGCATTTATTTACATTGACAACAGAGACGTCAAATTGTATCTTTCTTTTGAACGTGTATCAAAAGTACACACAGTACCTAAAAACTAAATGCTGGTGGACAGCCAGGGTAAAAAACGTCATTTGAAACATGCATATTCCAAAACTTCCCCGCCCCATTCGCTATGCGATGGTGGGTGGTAATGATGCCTTTATCGCAGGCACGCACGGAAGCGCTTCCAGACTCGATGGTGATTACTGGAAAATTGTGGGAGGAGCGTTCAGTTCAAACCCAGCCAAATCAAAGGCCTTCGGCCAAAAACTTGGACTGTCTACCAAACGCTGCTACAACACATGGACAGAGATGATCGCAGGTGAACGAAGTCTGCCTGTTGATATTCGCGCAGAGGTGATCATTAATGTGGCCACCAATGATACTCACGCACCTGTTGCAATTGCGGCATTCGATGCAGGATTCCATGTCTTTTCGGAAAAACCGGCGGCACGTAATGCTCAAGAAGCGCGTGCTATTCGAGATGCATTCCAAAAAGCCAGCAATAAAAACCCGCGCATAGAGTACGGGCTCGCCCACAACTACACAGGTTATGGGTTGATACAACTTGCACGCCTCCTCATTCAACAAGGCAAGCTCGGTACTATTCTTGCCTTCAACGGAAAGTACAAGCAAGATTGGCTCACTGATCGAGTCGAAGAAGGGCCAGACGCGCCCAAATTGGCAAGATGGCGCACTAATCCAAAGATAGCTGGAGCGGGTGGACTCAACGACATTGGTACCCATGTCTACCAACTAATCCGCTTCTTGCTTCCTGACCTGCGTGTATCTCGGTTATTGGCAGATGTTTCAAAAAAGACACCCGGTCGTCTTGTTGATGATCACAGCAACATCTTGACCAAACATGAAAGAGGCGTGAGCGGCAACTTCGAAGTTTCTCAAGTTGCTGTTGGCAATGCCAACAACCTGGCCATCGAAATCAACGGGACAGAAGGGAGTCTCTGGTGGAGCCAAGAAGACCCAAACACGCTCCGCTTCTGCACCAAAGGCGGGAACATCGAACTCATCCGCGGTGGTGCTGGTATGCCCGGCATAGAGAAATCGATCGAATGGTTGTTTCGGAGACCAGGAGGACACCCCGATGGTTTCATCGATGCTTTTAGCAATCTCTACACAAGCTTCGCACTAATCGTTGCGGATGCCAACAATGTTCAAGAGATCGGCATCAGACCCTATGTTCCAGGCATCGTGGATGCAGTCGACGAGATGATCTTCGTTGATGCCTGCCTCGAGAGCAGCGCCAAAGAAGCTTGGGTTACAGTGCCAAGTCATTGACCGTGGAAGGTCCTAGAAGTCCAAACAACATCACCTTTGGCACCACGTGTGCCGAAGGTGTTTTTCTTTTTAAAGATTAGATAGATAATAAAATTAGAGTATATAAAGAAAAAAGAGCCCTGCGGCTCATTTGGTGTCTGTGAGTGAGTGTTTTAGGAGACTGTCGTTTCCACAAAAGGATATCTCAGCAGGCGACCGTATTCATCAACCCCATAAAGACAGGGTTCGCAATGTCTAGCCTCTTGTGGAATAGCTTCGCGAACCAGTTCTGCAATTGCAAGTTCAACCAGTTCTATCTGTTGGTCGATACGATATTGCATACATAGCGACGTTGTCACTAGCCCAGCAACACCACCCCCACTCTCAAGTGGTACTTTGAATGGCTCTAACAAGGAATTAATCAGCGCCTGTAATAGTTCAATTTTCTTTCGCAAATCATCAGGAACTGATCCACTTCCTAAAACCTCTAGACCACCAAAATAAAGACGAGTTCGAAGACAATCACAAGATAATCCCGAAATATCACCTTCACCGTGCACAATGGCTACTAATTTTTGTAAAATGTTCATTGGCTGAAAACTATACCATGATATTTTTATGTTTGCAATATTATTGCAAATAGTCTGTACAAAAGAAAAAATCGCTTTGTTCAAGCGACTTATGAAAGTCTCAACAACAGCTCTTCGATTCTTCTTTCCAAAATATTCTTCGCCAGAGTAGCTCTTGCAATCTGTTTCTGAACATCGCTCCACCCATATCTGACAGCAAAAGTTTCAAACAATCTATTTGCTTCGTGCTCTGGAACATAGCTTGCTGGCATGGGACTAAGTGCATTGTATGCGAGCCAACGAACTACGCTCGCTATAAAATCATAGACCGAACCTCTGCCATGAACTTGTGAGTCAAACCATTCTGGAGAAAAAGCACTCAAGAGCTCTTCAAGACCATCCAAAACAACTTCATTTTTAGTTTCTTCCATACTAAAGACCCTCTAGGTTAGATTTAATCTAGACTAGCAGATATTAGATTTTCTTCAATACCAAGCACATGAACATAGGAATCTCCTTTCTAGAACGATCCTCAGCTTTTGACCATGGACCCATTTCACTTTTTTTATGAGAAATCCATTCTTCAATTTTTGTAATAGCCATACCCTCTTTAGCGAATGCTTTTGAATACACTTGCAGAGGCCGATGGTAGCTCATTGTATACTCCTTATCAGCCTGTTTGCCAGGAGTCATGTCCATTTTCTTTTCAATTTCACTCATATAAACATCTACTCTTCTGTATTGAGATTTTTCTTTTTCATCACGACCCCAAGAAGAATATTGCGGAATTCTAAAAGATGGATGATTTAAAACTATTACTGCTCGCCCATCATCATTTAAAAGTCTAGAAATATTTTGCGCAACAGCATAAAGATTTTTCATATTCTGCAAAGCTAGAATTACAGTTATAGCATCAAACTTTTTATCTTCATTTTTAAAAAGATTTTGATTTTCTGCATTAGCAAAAATAAATTCTATCTCTTTATTTTTCTTTCTAGCAATTTGGATTAACTCTTTTCCTAAATCTACACCAGTTAAGTTTGTTGAAATTTCAGAAAATAAATTCAAAAAATAACCCTGCCCACAACCAAGTTCCAAAAGAGATTCTTCGGGTTTTAAACCCACAACTCGCAACAAATTGGGCGCTATAACCTGAGCATGATAAGTATCATCATCGTTCAAATGATTATCATACCAACCCGCAACCTTGCCCCATGATGTATCTTTTTTCATAAAGATGAGTCTATATTATTTTAGGCAGGTTGTATATAAAGAAAAAGCCTTAATCAGAAGACAATTCTCTCTCCGCCTTTTTCAAATCCTCTGGCACACTAATTTGCATCCAAAAGTCAGTTTTAACAATATTTATTTTCTTTTTTTCAGCGAGCTTCAAAAGAGTTTGTGGCAAACCATATTCATCTTTAGTTTTTAACTTAACCGGCTTATATCTAAAAATATCTTTTGTTAAACAATACATTCCGGTAAAAGCGAGGTTGCTTGGTTTTTTTAATTCTCTGTTTTGTGTTGGTGTCACAAATGCAGACAAGTTTTTATTTTTCAAAACCACTCGATGCTCAGGCGCATTCTCTGCGACAACTTTGCAACAAATACTCAATGGTTTTTTTGCACATTCAGCAATAGATTTTTCTGAATAAATATCATCCCCCATCATCACCAAAAAATTCCCTTTTAAAATATTTTTTGCTTTCCATAAAGCATTTGCAGTGCCTTTTAATTCATCATCCATGACATAAGTTATTTTTTTTCCATTAAAATAATCTTTAAAATATTTTTTAATAACTTCTGATTTATATCCCACAACTAAAATAACCTCATCAACTTCTTTAGGTAGAAAATTTATTTTCCATTCTAAAAGATTTTTATTTAAAATTTTTAGCATTGGTTTGGGAGTGTTTTTTGTGAGTTTTCCCATTCTGGTGCCAAGCCCTGCTGCTAATATTACCGCTTGCATATTGGCATAGATTAACATTTTTATAAAAAAGAAAAAACCCGATTTCACTCGGGTGTGAGCCGAACAAGTAATCCAAAATCTTTCCCTTCCGGTTCATAATCCTCTTCAAACATTTTTCGGAAAATTTCCGTATATCTGTCTAAATAAATTTTGAACCCGAAACTTAATTCCAGATTCTTTAACTCGTCAAAGTCAAAAAATCTAAAATACTGTCCTTCCATTAGAAAAATCACTGAGGCATCTTCGTCTGATAGTCTGCCAAAAAAGAAACCGTTTCCAAATCTTGATACGCCCAGAAACTTTAAGTCTGTAGGGGCAAACAAAATTTCTTCAAGCAGTTCTCTTTTTGCAGCACTTTCTAAATCCTCGTCTCCTTCTGCACCTCCAGTAATTGGACAGAAAGTATTTGGGTCAACAATGTTTGGCTTATTGTCTCTCAAAATTAGCAGCATTTTTCCTCTCCAAAAAAGGAATGCCATTATTCCCGCTGATCGAATTGGTTTACCATGCATTTGTAAAAAGTTCTATCTCAAGGACTTTTTAGCATATTTAGAAGTGTTTGGGAAATGGTAGGTTTAAAAGAAAAAAGCGCCTACCTTGAAAGGTGGCGCCGATTGAATTTTTTGCTGGAGCTTTAATTTCCAAAAAGAGAGCCCTTCACACCGGCCTCTATCATGAGTTGTTCCGTAAAATATGAATCACGCCATTCTGCTTCGAATTGGCAATATTTTGCGACCACTCTTGACGCAGCGGCCTGAAACATTCTGAGATGAAGGACTGTCAATTTCTCATCTTTCTCCAACAATCTGGTGAGAACTTTCATGTAGAAAACATCCGCAATCGCAATACGTCCACCCTTGTTGGCAGACCGCACCAGCGCAGGACCGCCGATATCGACGGCGTTGTTGATATAATCATAGTCGGCATCTTCTTTTGTCCGAGCGGCCCTTGTATCGTAAAAGTCGATACAGACACCTCTTATAAGAGGCCACCCCAAGCTAGAAAGCTCTTCGAGATGTTCTTCTTCAGCAAGCAGTCCACCATGAAGCTGTGGAGAAAGAGTTACGACCCGATGTCCAAGCACTGGTTTTTGATTGGTGATTTCCACCACATCAGTTACCTTGTGTCCGAGACCCTCCAAGAATACCTTGGTGCCACCAGAGGCGATGAGTTGGACTTTCTTCCGCCGAAGTTGTTCTGCTAACTCCGCGGCAGCACAACCTGTTTCGCCATCTTTATTGAATAAGCTGAATAGGAAGTTTTTTCCTGGTCCAAATTGTTCTATGGGTTTCATTGCGAGTTTATTTGGTTTAAATCTCTCTCTTTTCGCAAAACCGATTGCAAATTAAAAGAGCATAAGTTGAGGCTACACTACTACTTTATATTTAGTTGGTCAATTAAAAGAAAAAATGACACATAGCTAGTGCCATCAATCGAATTCGTATTTAATTCCTCTGATTACGGCAATAATAAAACCGATTAAAAGTGCAGAGCAGATGATAGCAAGACCAGCTGTTTGATTGATAAGAAATCCAATCAGCACAGCAATCAAGATTCCCAAAACCAGACTGATAATAAGTCCAAACAGAAATTCATCAATCAAGCCCATGTTACTGAAACCTCTTAAGGGCTTAAAAATGTTTACAGAAAAGCAAATCATTGACCCCAACAAAACATAAATACTTATCGGTATCATGCTCGTGAAAAAAATATTCATGTTCATGATAAATTCCAATTTAGGAAAAATAAATTTTGTTGAGATCGTCCATGTGGACAAAATCAGAAATACGAGAACAATCGTCGAAAGAAAAGATCTTTTGTTCATTGGTTGGATTATAGCATTTATAAAATATATTTTTATAAAACAATGTTATATTTTCCAAACATTATCAAAAGCAATGTTAGCTAGTTCCACAGACCTCTTATGTATTAAATCCTCATTCCATACTCCAACTATTTCAATTTCTGAAAGTAATTTCTGAGTAATTTTAATTTCAGTAGATTCTTTTAAAATTGCAATTTTTTCATTTATTGACTTATTTTGAACAGTTCCATTTGGTTTTTTACCTAATAACGTTAAATTACCTATATTATGAACATAATTCTTTATCTGACTTGGAGTTAAGTTCCAATCTCTTCCGGGTTTTTGAGGCAATATATGTTCTATGGTAATCGTTGGATGATTAAGCACATATTCTCTAGTACCAAAACTTTCTTCAATTTTTGATAAGGCATATCTACAAAGTGCCTTCTTTTTATATGTTAGATCTGAAAAACCAATAACAAAAACTTCTTTCGGAGGCAACAATGATTTCAACTTATTTGTAAGATTATTAAATTCAGTTTCAAGTATGACTCTGGTTGAGTCTAGGTTATTGTTATTATTAACAAGATCCTCTACTTTAAAAGCTAACTCTTGATATAATTTTTCTACTTTGTTTGCTGGTAATTTAGATATAGCATGATAGATAAAATTAAATTTTTCTATAAGCTCAAAGACTTTTATCCAGTTTGTATTTATTTTATCTCTATTTCTGTATATAGATAATAGCAGAACATAGCATTGAGTTATATTCATCTCTCTTATACCTATTAAAGCATTTCTTATTTTTTCTGAATTTTCAATATTTTGAAAATCAGCATCAAACGGATTTCTTAAATCAGAATATATTTTGGCGTTATCAAGTAATTCTTGTAAAAATACCTTGCCACTTGTTATTGGGTGATTTTTAATTGCCTTAAACAATTTAGCCTCTGTTACAAAACTTTTTTGTTTTGAAAGCCAGTAATATCTTATGAATTTAGTCAATTCCGAGCTTGGAATAAGTTCTAATATTTCATTCCACTTATCCATTATATCTACAACTGAACCACCCTCCTCGATCTTAATTTTTTTAAATAAGAAATTTTTTAACAAATCAGCGACACCAAGCTCTATACCTGTGTTATTAACTGATTCAAATATTTCATATGCATCGTTTTCATCATATATTTCAGTAACAATAATTCTTGTATTAAGAAGAAATGTTTGTATTCTTTTAATCTCATTTGCTTGATCTGTTTGATTGTTTAAAAATGACAAATGTTCATTAAGTTGTTCTTTAAAAAAGAGATAATTTTTCTTAACTCTTTTTTCTTCATCATTTTCAAATAAGGTATTATCTAATATTAAGCTTTTACCACTTTGTATATAATTTTCAAAAAAATTATTAATATTTGGTGAAACCAATACTTTAAATGTCGGACCATTAAAACTCTTCCTGCTAACCATTACATTATCTTGTATAACTTCAGCGTCTTGATCAAAGCCTAATTCTCTTAATTTATCACGAAAAACAGCACATAATATTAATATACTAGTTGTTCTTTGTTGACCATCAACAATGTCCACAAATTTTTCTTTTTCCTTATTTTCAAAATTTAAAATAAACTGACCAAGAAAAAAAGAATCATCATCGGTTAAATCATTCCAAAAATCACCACATTGATCTTCTTCCCAGGTATACGGTCTTTGAAATTGAGGGACTCTTAAATTATTTACACCAAACAACACCTCTTCAATTGATTTATCCTCTGATTTAAATTTAAAACTCATATTATAAACATAATAACATTTTTTATTTTTTAACACACTAATTTTACAGATATGTGTTTTTATTTAAAATTTACTCATTAATGTGTCTATACATATAATTTATTTAATATTTGTGCGTCGCCTGCACCAGCGTCTTTTGCTTCGCTACGCTCGCAAAACACTGGGTGCATCGACATCACATTTTTATAGTCGCTGCGCTCCTTAAAAATTGTGA
>CAZIFF010000012.1:0-25184 GCA_964538345.1 uncultured Candidatus Saccharibacteria bacterium | reverse complement strand
AATCTAAAAAACGCTCGCCCAATTCTACCAAAACCATTTATCGCAACTTTTATAGCCATAATAATTAACTTTATTTTAACTTAAATATTTTAGCATAAATAAAAAAGTTAAAACCCAACACTTGTGATGTTGGGTTTCGGTTTGACGCTATTCCGAAAAGCGTTTGGTGGAAATACCACGATCCTAAGTTCTAAGGTCAAAGTATCACAGAGGACACAAGACCAAAGATCTTAGTACTAATCTTGCGAGCACACCGCAGGGTCGCTGGAGTGCCAGTCGCCGTCGAGCCAGCGGACGCTCCAGCGCCACCTGCCGCCATTCCAATAGAGGTAACGGACGAACAAGCCGCCATTGCGGCGGCGATAAACAGTCCCCCAGAAGAAGATACACTTTCCTTTCCAATCCTCAGGAATGAGGTGTGGATTGTCGAGCAGATAGTCTAGAACGCAAGCGTTCAGGACTGTCTTGTGGTTGAGTTCCTTGCGGAGCTCGTTGCCAACGATGAGACCAGTCTTCTGAATTTCGGATAGATAGAGGGAAACCTTTTCGGAATTCCACTCCAACTTCCCACCTTTGCGGTGTTCCTCAATGCTCCAGCCGTCTGGAATCGACGGCAAGGCGTCGCAGTCGATGATGTGTTTTGATTTCATCCTACCAACTTTAATTGGAGGTTTAATTGGAGGACAGAGAGCTTCCTTCAACACTTTATTCAACCCCTTTGGGTTATGAATCCACTCCTGCATATTGTCACTATCCAAATCTGGCATACACTGTGTCACCATCGCTATTAATTTATCCGTTTGTTTATCTAAGGTTTTCTGCTTATTCATAGCAGTTTTTTCCTTTATGTTTTTTGTTTTAGAACTGAATATTAGAGGACTACCTTATCGCCATAATATTTTCTATAAAATAACACAATTAAGACAACTTGTCTATAAACAAATCCTTCAACACCTGAGGATTCGCAGCGCCACGAGAAAGCTTCATACCTTGCCCTATTAAAAATTGAAGCGATGCTTCTTTTCCAGCTTTATATTCTTCAACAACTTTTTGATTTTCAGAAATTACCTGTTCAATAATTTTTTCTAGTGCACCAGTATCACTTTGTTGTTTCAAACCTTTTTCATCTGCAATCTTTTCAGGATCCCCACCATCTACTACCATTATCGCCAAAATATCTTTTGCACCGCGAGATGAAACTTCATTTTTCAAAATCATTTCCACAAGCTTTTTAAAGCTTTCTACTTCAGGAAAGTTTTGTCCGTCCTTCATTAAAGCAATCAAATCAGACGTAATATAGTTTGCGGCAGTTTTAATAAAATCTTTATCTGCTTGCGCACTTTTCCCTGCAACAACTTCATCAAAAAATTTCGCAAAATTTTCATTTGTCACAAAAATACCAGCGGCCATTTCCGCAATTCCAAAATCATTAATCAATCTATCCTTTCTCTCCCAAGGCAACTCCGGCAATTCAACACGCATTTTTTCCAAATCAAAAACTTCATGCAAATTCATTTTTGGTAAATCTGGTTCTGGGAAATATCTATAATCATTAGATGTTTCTTTTTTTCTTTGAGAAAAAGTTCGCGCAGTATTTTCATCCCAACCACGAGTTTCTTGTACAATTTCATCTCCTCTTCCAGACTCCAAAAGCCCAATCATTCTTTCGATTTCATACTGAATTGCTTTTTCTACAACTTTAAATGAATTTAGATTTTTCACCTCAACTTTTGTACCAAGCTTATCAGTATCAGAAACAGAAATGTTTGCTTCAATTCTCATCTCACCTTTTTCCATATTGGCATCACCTGCTCCCAAATATCTCAACAGCATTTGAAAAGATTTTGCAAACTCTACAGCGTCTTGAGCACTATGAATCACAGGCTCTGTCACAAGCTCCATTAGAGGCACGCCGGCACGATTAAAATCTACCAAAGAAAAATCTCCTCTGTCGTGTTTTGAAAGGCCAGTATCTTCTTCAAGGTGAATTCTAGTTAAATCAATTCCATTTAAAGTTCCCCCAGAAACTATAGGATATGCAAACTGACTAATTTGATAACCTTTTGGAATATCAGGATAAAAATAATTTTTTCGATCAAATTCTGTGAAGTCTGCAATTTCTCCCCCAAGAGCAAGTCCAACACGAATCACATGCTCAACGGCTTTTTTATTTATAGTAGGAAGTGTACCAGGATGAGCTAAATCAATAGGATGAATATTTGCATTTGGTTGCACTTCATCTGGATTATTTTTAGATGTAGAAAACATCTTTGTTTCAGTCTTTAATTCAGCGTGAATTTCCAGACCAATTGTTGCTTTGTATTTCCCTTCTGTCATGTCCGCCATACTATCACAGCTCTTTTAAAATGCCGAGCTGACATTATAAATTGGAATCAATACGGATGCCAAAAGAGTTCCCACACCAAGACCAAGCAATACAATCATCACAGGCTCAATCAAGTCCACCAAAGTGTCCACGGAGTTGGTTACTTCACGACGATAAAACTTCGCCAAAGTCGCCAAAATTTCTCCCAAGTTACCCGTCTCCTCTCCAACTCGGATCATTTGAATTAAAATATTTGGAAATTCTTCATATCTAGAAAATGCTTCAGATACAGATGCACCAGACTTCACATCTTCAGTGGCACCATCAATAGCTCGAAGATATGTTTCATTATCAACCACAGATTTTGTAAGCTCAAGAGTCTTCACCATTGGAATTCCAGAAGCAAGCATTGTGTTCATGTTGTCGGCAATTCTAGAAAGATAAAGCATGCGGTAAAGTTTTCCAACATAAGGAATACTCAATTTAAAACTATCAAAAGATTCTCTTCCAGCGGCAGTTTTTCTAAATCTAAATAAGAAGAATATTCCCACAGCTAATGCAACCGCTAGATAAACGCCGTAATTAACAAAAAATTCTGAAATAGCAATTACAATTTTTGTATACACAGGAATATCTTGCCCAGAATCAATCAAAATTGCAGAAATCTTAGGAATCACAAGCGTAAGCATCAGCACCATCACAGCAACGAAAGTTGTAATAACAAAAGCTGGATAAATCAAAGCATTTTTTGCTTTTTGTGTAACTTCATATGTTCTATCTAAATAATCCGCAAGGAAAAGAAGAATTTCATCCAATCGTCCAGACTCTTCTCCGGCACGCACCATCGAAACATAAAAAGGAGTGAATACATCTGGATGTTTTTCCAAAGTATTCGCAATTGAACTACCTCCTTGTAAGTCATTCACCATGTCTGAAAGTTTTCTGGCTAGCTTTGGATTCTCTGTTTCAGTTGCAAGAAGTTGAAAAACTCGAAGCGCAGAAACTTGAGCTTCAAAAAGAGTCGCCATCTGACGAGATAAAATAACAATGTCTTTATTTGTAACTCTTTCAAGAAAAGTAAGATTCTTGCTAAAAACATTTCCAGCAGTCTCGGCTTCGGCGATATTAGAAATTATAAAACCTCTTCTTTGCAAAGAAGAAATTGCAATATCAACATTTATCGCTTCAATAGAACCGTCTTTTTGATTTCCATCCTTATCTATTGCTGAATAATTAAATAACATGGTTGCTTATTAAAGTAATTTTTCCAAAATCTTTGGTCTAAATGAATGTAAGTATGCGTTTTCAACTGTAATTTCTCCGCGTCGCACCAAATCAGCCAAACATCTATTCATATCAATCATACCGTGTTCCATACCAGTTTCAATCACAGTATCAATTTCATGTGTTCTCTTTTCACGAATTAAGTTTTGAACTGCGTTTGTATTTATCAAAAGTTCATATGCAGGAATCATGCCTCCAGAAATTCTAGGGATAAGTCTTTGTGAGAAAATACCCATAAGAGATCCAGAAAGTTGAACACGAATTTGATCTTGTTGTTCTGCTGGGAATGAGTCAATAATACGATCGATTGTTTGTGATGCATTATTAGTGTGAAGTGTAGAAAATACCAAGTGACCTGTCTCAGCAGCTGTTACAGCTGAAGAAATTGTCTCTTTGTTTCTCATCTCTCCCACCAAAATCACGTCCACGTCTTGTCGCAACGAACTCACCAAAGCTGTTTCAAAATCTTTTGTATCAATTCCAATTTCTCTTTGATCAATTATAGATTTCTTTTGAACATATACATATTCAGTAGGATTTTCGATTGTCACAATATGCTCTGCTCTTTCTTGATTTATCAATTCAATCATTGAAGCGAGAGTTGTAGTTTTTCCTTGGCCAACAGGACCCACAAGAAGAAAGAATCCTTGTTTTTTTCTTGCAAAAGTTTCTAGAATTGGAGGTAAATTCAAATCAACAAGAGTTTTAATTTGTTGAGGGATTAATCGAAGCACAACACCGATATGACCTTGTTGTATAAAAGCATTACCACGAAAACGACTTCCGTCATTGTGAGCATAAGAAAAATCTAATTCTTGTTTTTCTTTAAAAATATCTAATTTACCTTGATCAACTAAAGCTGATAGCAATCCAGCAGTATCATCTTTTGTTAATTCTGGTTTTTGTAAAATAGGAACCAATTCTCCTGAAACTCTAATTGTAGGATGTCTTCCTTCTGAAAAATGTAAGTCTGAGCCATTTTGTTTGATAACAGCATCAACTAATTCATTTAACATTTGTTTGTATTCAGTGTTGCTCATATTTTATGAATGTTTTTCTTGATAAATCTTTTCTACTTGTTGTAAAACTTCAGATGGAGTTGCTAGCGCCTTAACCACATAACCATCAACGTTGTAAGTCTTTGCGATATCAAAATCAGATTGTTGACCTTGATTTGATAGCACTACAAAAGTTGCACTTTCTGCTAATTTATTTTCTCTAATTGCTTTTATAAAACCCCAACCACCTATTCCTGGCATCACAATATCAAAAAGTACAATATCTGGATTTTCTCCCCCTTTGATTTTTTCAACAGCATCTTCTGGATTATTTACGGTAATAACCTCATATCCAGAATTTTTGAATTTCAAAGCGTACATGTCCAATAAAAACGCATCATCGTCTACCAATATAACTTTCTTTTTTTGTATCTCTTCTGTCATACGCTCTTAATATTATATCAAAGTTTATTAACTTCTTCGAACGGAATTTCTTTATTCAATGCTTTTATGATTGCATGTTCTTTTATACTTAACATACCCTGCTTTCTTGCCGCTGTATAAATTTCTGTATCAACAGGATTCTTCAAAATCACATTTTCAATTTCTCTATTCATCTCAAACATTTCAAATACAGCTTCTCTGCCTCGTGTACCATTTGGACAATCAGGAGTTGGTTTTAATTTCAAAACTTCTTTCATTTCTGGAATTTGTTTTTTAGCATCTTCTGGTAAATCAGAAAATTCTTTTTCAAACATTTCTTTCATTGCTCCCTCTACTTTAATTAATTCTCCAGAGCCAGGACAAATTTTTCTAACCAATCTTTGTGCAACACCCAAAATCAAAACTGGCGGAATTAGAAATGGATCGATTCCCATATCTATAAGACGAGGCACAATTCCAACAGCGTTATTGGTGTGGATAGTTGAAAGCACTAAGTGTCCAGTAAGAGCAGCTTGAATAGCAAGCTTAGCAGTCTCCGCATCTCGAATCTCTCCCACCAAAATAACGTCTGGGTCTTGTCGCAAAGTTGTGCGCAAACCATTTGCGAAAGTATAACCAATTTCCGGATGTACCTGAGATTGACTCACTCCTTCAATTGAATATTCCACAGGATCTTCCAGAGAAAGCACATTCAATCCTTCTTTATCAATTGCATTCAAAATAGAATAAAGTGTTGTTGTTTTTCCAGAACCAGTTGGACCAGAAATCAAAATCATACCGTATGGTTTGTTGATAGCATCTTTTACCATCTGCAAATATTTTGGAGAAAATCCTAATTCTTCAAGTGGCTTTACACCTTTATCTTGATCCAAAATTCTCATCACGACTTTTTCTCCATAATAAGATGGAAAAGTAGAAACACGGAAATCAACTTTTCTATTTTGAATACGTGCAGAAAATCTACCGTCTTGAGGCATTCGTTTTTCATCTAGCTTCATCTTAGACAAAATCTTTATACGAGCCACCACTGCTTGATGAACTTTTGATGGCAAAATAATACTTGTAGACAATTCTCCATCAACTCGAAATCTCACGCGCACTTTATCTCTCAAAGATTCAATATGCACATCGCTGGCGTTTCCTTCTACTGCATATTTAATAATTGTCGCAACAATTTTCTTAACGGGCGCATCTTCAATAATTTTTGTTTCATCTAATCCTTTTTGAACTTCTTTTTCTGAAAGAGACTCTTCGCTTTCTGCTAGCTCATCTTCTTCTAATTGAGAAAGTGCTTTTGTCACCTGACCAGAAAGTCCTTTGTATACATCAAGAATTTTATTGAAATCTTTTCTAGAAATTAAAAATATTTTAAAAGGTATATCTTCTTTTGCTGAAATAAAATTTAGAGCATCTCTAGCTTCAATGTCATCTGGATTTACAACACCCACCTCAAGAAAACCTTGATGAATAGCGAGCGGAGCAAATTGATAATGCACAGCAGATTCTTCTGGAATATATTTCAAAATATCAAAAGGAACTTCTGTGCTACCCAAATCTCGAACAGGCACATTAAAATATTCACTCTTGGCTTCCATTATAGAAGAATTATCCAAACCTCTTTCTTCTAGAATATCATCGAGAAATCTACCAGAAGTTCTAATTTCTTCTTTTATTTCGGTAATACTCTTTTTATCGAGTAATTTTTTTTCTGCTAAATATTCCAGTATGCTCATACTGGTTAGATTACCGGCTGACTAGCAGGTTTATTAGTTGTATTAATAATTGTATTTGTTCTTGGAAGAGTATTGCTAGATGTAGCGCTTGTATTTTGTCTTATCACAGCAGACCCGATTGGTGAAAAAGGATTTAGTTTTCCGACTGGTTCTTCTGGTAATGGCTCACTTCTGTCTATCAAACTTTGAAATACTGGATCTTCAAAAATATCTCTACTCAACTTTAAAGATTCAATTTGATTTAAAGCAGATACAATTTCAGTACCCACAACCTGATTTGCTGTTGGTTGTTGATTTGATGAAGTTAATAATTCCCCATCACTACTTTCTTTTCCAAAAAATGAAGAGTATAGAAAGAAAGCTAATATCAGGATTACAATTGTTAATATGATTTTTTTATATTTTTGAAAAAACATATTTTTATCTTAGCCAATAAGTATCAAGGATAACTTCATAACTCATAAACGGACCTTGTGCTGTTCTAATGTTTAATGACCTTATATCAACAACACGAAGTGCTTCTTCTAAATCTTTCATGAAATTAATGAACACTTCATATGTTGCATTTACGGTAAAACCTAATTTAATTGTACCAACATCGCCAGTTCTATCAATTGAACTTGATACATTTTTTGCATCACCAGATTTAGTATCAGAAGCATCTCTTGTAACATCAATATTTTGAATTGAAACTCCATACTCTTCTGCAATATTATTTATATCCAAAATAAGTCTCACGTTATCAACAGTATCAGGCAATAGTTTTTCTAATTCTCTTCTTTCATCAACACTTATATCGTTGTATGCGTCATGCAAAATATCTCTTTTTCTTTGTAAGTCTTGCGCAAGATTAAGCATGTTATCGTTATCATCCTTTTGCTTACTTAATGCTTGAACTTGTTCATATTGAGGATCAATGAACAAAAAGAATGTTGCTACTGAAAGAATTATTAAAATTAATGGTAAATATTTTTTCATATAGTATATAATTGTTCTACTGCTGGTAATTCCTCTTCTGTGTTTGTGTCACTTTCTGAACTTGATTGAATTGGAATTAATCCTTTTCTATATAATACCAATTGTGGATCTAATGTGGCCTCAAAACTAAAGCTCACATTTCCATTTGTATTTGGCTCTAAGTCAGAAAACAAAACATCTCTCATGTATCCACTTTTTCCAAATTCATCTGATTGCAAAACTACAGAAGCAAAGCTGTCCCCTTCTCCGCTTCCTCTTACTATAATTTTTCCATCAACATTATCTGAGAATTCAAAACTATTGAAAGAAATTGTTTGTAGTGTGAACTCTTCTAATAAATCAAATATTGCAGAAGGCGCTAAGTGCTTATCTAAAATCTTTGATGCAGAAACAATTCGACTATTTAATCTTGTGGCTTGAGAAATAAAATTTTGTTCGAAAGATTCTCTAACTTTTTCCAATGTTAATAATTGAGAACTTATTCTTTGCTCTAATGTAAGTCTGTATAAAAATAATCCAGCAGCAAATAATATTACGGCAATTAATATCACACTTGTAAGTAATGTGAAGAAACTAACACCAGAAGTAAAACTGGCTTTACCAGAAGAAACTGTTACTTGTTTTTTTGGAATAAATGAAGTTGTAAATTTTGGCTCCATAACTTTTTATATTATATCAATGAATATGCAAAACATGCGAGTAAGTTTTCAAGGTTTATCCCAATTCATGTAATTTTCTAAGACCAAGACCTATCGCTGTCGCAAAAGCTAAACCTGTTTGCTTTAAAATATCTTCCAAAAATGCTGGTGTTTCTAATTTTGAAAATGGCTCTCCATAAAAAACAGGAATAGCTAATTTCTTTTGTGTCATTTGCTCTAAACCATAA
This sequence comes from uncultured Candidatus Saccharibacteria bacterium, assembly GCA_964538345.1. Taxonomy (GTDB): domain Bacteria; phylum Patescibacteriota; class Minisyncoccia; order Phycocordibacterales; family JAACPR01; genus JAGOTN01. The sequence goes on along the minus strand of CAZIFF010000012.1, from coordinate 16,535 downwards.
AGAAGAGCGCCACCTCCGACTAAATAAACTTTTGTCACGTTCTTATTATATTTCTTTTGGAAATTTATAAGAACTGTATTTATTTCAGATATAACCGGAGAAATGTTCAAGTCTATGATTTGTTTTATTTGTTCATCTTGTTCACGAGTATTTTTTCCATAATTTCTTTTTAGTCTTTCAGCGAATTCCACTGACACATTCATTGATTGAGAAATTGCTAAAGTAATATCTTGAGAACCTTTATTGATAATATGAGAATCACGAATTATTCCCCTTTCAACCATGTAAACTTTTGTAGCACCCGCACCGAAGTCACACATCATCACTGGAGTATTGTCTCCGGATTCAATCACAGAACGCACTGTTGAAAACATTTCGATTTCAAAAAAGCTTGCATTCAATTCTGTTTTTGCGACAAGATTACTGAAATTTTGTAAAACATCATTGTGAATTGCCACAACCAAAACTTCTGTTTGAGGAATTTTATGCTGACCTTCTGGCACTCCTTCATAATCATCTGGCTCTGGATCAATTTTAGGAATAACAAACCAATCAAGAGCTACTTCTGTAATTGGCACTGGAATATATTTTCTGGCTTCAATAGGAATCATTTGTGCAAGTTGTTTTTCTTGCATTTGTGGCATTTTGATTACAGACACCAAACTTTGACGCATTGGAATAGAAAGAGCGACACTTTTTGTGGTAGCACCAGCTTCTTTTAAAACATCATTTAGTGCTTCCACGAGTTTATCTGTATCTAATTTTGTAGCTCGACCAACTTCTGTATTTGCATATGGACCAAGAGCCAATTCTCCGTAAGTTTCCAGAATCGCTCTACCGCTCTTTTTTCTAATCTGCACAACTTTAATAGAAGATGAACCAATATCAATTCCAAGCACACTCGCTTCACGTTTTGATGAAAAAGTTTTCAAAATTGAATCAAAAAAGTTCGCCATTGGATATGTGATTGATTATATCATGCAAGATTATGAATTGGCTTCAAAAAATAGTGTCTTACTGTGAATTTGTTTTTGAAATAATTTTTCCTGAGAGTGAAAGGGAGATTTTGATGAAAAATATTTCTTTAAGTGATTTTCAGCCGGCGCCGACGAAGTCGGCGCCGGCCACCTACCTACTCCCATATAAAAACATTAAAACAAAAACACTAATTCACTCTTTAAAATACGATAGAAACAAAAAAGCCATTGATATATGCGCTCAAATTTTAATACCACAATTACTAAAATTAAATATTAGAAACACAATTTTAATACCAATCCCCCGCACAAAAATTCGTTTACAAAGATTTGGTTTCAGCCAATGCGAAATACTTTGTGAAGAAATTTTAAAAAATCCTGAAATAAAAAAATTAGAAATAAAATATGAACCAAAAATTTTAATTCATAAAAAAGATTTCGAAACTCAAACCAAACTTTCCAGAAAAGAAAGAATTACAAACACTCGAAATAGTTTCTTAATTCAAAATCCAGAAAAAATAATCGCCAAAAATATTATTTTAATAGACGATGTTTTCACTACCGGCGCCACCATCACAGAAGCCAAAAACACTTTATTAAAATCTGGTGCAAAATCAGTATTCCCTATCACAATCGCGCATTGATTTACTTTAATCAAAGTTTGGGTTAATCTTGCAAAAAATGAGTACCCAAAAAATACCTGCAAATTGGGGTGAGAAATACCACACAGGAATTCCTGAACACCATGGATGCTCTTGTCCGTATTGCGGAAACGGTGCTGTATCCTATGGAGATCTAATTAACGGATCAAAAACTTGGTGTGATTCCATGATTGGATTTTCAAGAGAAATTGCAAAAGGATCAGTTCGTACAGGTGCACACCACAAACAAGAAGAAGTGATTGGAAGTGCTATCCTGGAATGTTCCAACTGTTTTGAAAAATATTTCATACACATCACAAGAGAAGGCGTAGATATGGCAAAAAACAAATGCCCCCTATGGCCCAAGGACAAATAACCTCCGTAAGTAATCGGAGTTTTTCTTTAAAAATCACTCGATAAACAGTAGAAAACCCATAAAAATTGTGATAAAGTAGCCGAGCGACATTAAGGTCGCTGTATATTAAAGCGAATATATACTATATATAGAAGATATGGAGAGTTGGCTGAGTGGTCGAAAGCGCCTCACTGCTAACGAGGTGTCCTGTCAAAGGGACCGTGGGTTCGAATCCCACACTCTCCGCAAAATAAGGAACGAGCGCAGCGAGAGACTATATTTTGCGTGAGTGCATTTTTAAGGATCTTTGCGACTATAAAAATGCCTCCGCAGTAAGAAGTAAGTATCAGAGTGACCAGCAAAGTAATACTATCGACTAGAACTTATCTTAAAATCTCGATGATAGTGGCGTAGGGGGAATATCCTCATCTTTATTTCCTGTCATTTTTGCTTTAATTTCTCTCAAGGATCTCTCTGCGTCTTCCTCAAGTTCAAATGGTGTTTTTCCCAATCTCTCTTCTGTATCGGAGTATCTCTGATCATGTGTTCCTTGGTATGCGTCGTCTAATATCATCGCATCCGCAACAGACATATTTCTTATATATTCCTCATTAATTCTAAAAAAGTTACTTAACTCTCCAATTTGAATTGGTGAGAAATAATCCCTACCCAAGTTACAACCTTTTTCTCGCTGAATTTCCAAAAGAATGTTTTCGTCTTCTTCTTTCCATTCTCCACCAAATAATTTCACAGTTTCTTTCATGTCATCTATACGGACCCTTCTAAGGTCTTCCATTAAAGCATCTGTTTCTTCTAAAGTTAGTTTGTTAGGTGGCAGTTCTGGTGTAATCATATAGAAAAATCATACCATGATATTTTATATTCTTTAATCTTGTCCTAATTTCTCCCCAATTTAGCCTTATGAAACGAATCTAACCATTCCAGCAGTAAGAACAAAGTATCGTAGTAACCCGAGTTAAGGTAGTCATTAAATCTACAGTCTCTTAAAAGCCATGCTAAACATCCCCGGAGATTCGACAATCGAATCTTTATTTAAAATTTCTTTTAAAAAGTTTTCGATTAATTCTTTTGTTTTAATTACGTTCTCCTTATCCTCAACACCAATTTCAGCTTCAATAAAATATCTAACATCATCAGAGTGATCGAACTTTACAGTATCAATAGTTATACTAATTTCTTCACCTTGGTAACTCCCTGCAAACCACTCTCTATCTTTTATAATTTTAAGCGCATCTGGAAATTCAATAATCTTAGAATCAAATTCTTCTTTTGAAACAACACGTTCATCTTCTTTTCTACAAAGTGTTTCATCTAACACTTCCCAAATCTTTTCTGTATAAATAAATTTTTCGTTTTCTTTTCTATATCTTTTCAAATTAAAACCACCATGTGGAGATTCTTCTGCTTCGATATAATAATCATTCTGAGGAGTAATACCTTTAAAAATGAACCCTTTTGTTTTAAAAGATTCAATTACATCCAGTCTTTCGCTGTTAGTAAGTTCAACCTTAATTTCGACTTCGTACATTTTTTGATTGTATCAGAACTTCACAGTATTCGCATTTTTCCATTTATAAACATCTTTTTAGGAGTGTCGCATTGTCGCATTTATAATTAAATACCCTGACCCACACTCCTCCTCCAAAAAGTGCTAAAATGAAATTATGGATCCCCACATGGAAATTATAAGAGAAGATACACCACTTGAATCATTGCATCCAGATTTTCATATTTCTGTTGGAGGAAAATGGTTATGGAATAAAAACCCCTCTCTTCATGAAGGAGGTGTTGATAGAAAAGTTATGTTTCAATTTGGTGCCGACGATGCAGACAAATTAAAAGACTGTCCTTCTGTTGCAAAAATTGGAATCAATCAAAATCCAGAGACTTCTATTCATTATCCTTATATTGGTTTTATTTATGGAAATGCAGAAAACGTCTCTGATCTTATGAATTTTGGAAGACAATTCAGAGAATCTCAAATTATTGAAGGACTAACTGATACTTGGGTTAGTAAAGAGAATGCAAAAATTACTAAACTCTAATGAAAAAATCCGTATTATTAATTTTAGCTATATTACTTGGTGCAATAATTACACAAGCATCGGTGTTTTCATATTTAATATATTACCTACTAATGTTTATGTTGTTCTTCCCTTTCTTAGAATGGGAAATTCACACTAAAATATTTAAAGAAAGGAGAATATATATCGTGCTTCTACTAAATATAATTATTGGTTTGTCAGTTTATTTTATATTAAAACAATATAACAACGATCTCGCGATTGCTGCTCTACTTATAGGAATTGCCCCCACAGCCACCGCCTGTCCTTCAATAATCAGCTATTTAAAAGGAAGGGTTGATTTTTCAGTTGCATCGGTAATGATTACAAATTTATTTATGTCATTATTCATTCCAATTGTTATTTATAAAATATCAAATGTCGCTATTTCAATTTCAACAATATTTTTTCAGACATTAATACTAATATTAATCCCACTTATTTCTGGGCAAATTATTCACAAAAAATTACCTAGGATTTTTAATTTTTTAATCAAATTTAAACAATTCGGTTTTTATACATGGTTAGTAGTTTGTTTTTTAGCAGTTTCAAAAGCATCATTCTTTATTCAAAATAGTAACGTGAGTCTAAAAATTATAATATTAGTCTCTCTGGTGTCAGGAATAATTTGTCTTTTGAATTTCAATATTGGAAAGATTTTTGGAGGAGAAAATCTGTCTCTTGAAATGAGTCAATCATTAGGACAGAAGAATACAATGTTAGCAGTATGGATTGGGCTCACATATTTTAATCCGCTAATAACATTAGGACCGATATTTTATTTAATTTGGCACAATTTATACAATGCATACCAATTAGCTTTTTATAAAAAACTCTGATTTTCGAAAACACAACTACTCAGCCAACTTCCTATCCAACACCTCTTTCTCATCTCTTACCACCTCACCTGCGATTTCTTTTTTGATTTCTAATTTAATAATTTCCTCAGTTAAATCTCCTGCTTCTTTTTTACTCAAAATATTTTCAGCAACAATTTGCTTCATATCAATAGGCATCCATCTTTCTTGATCTGATAGATTTTTAAATTTTTCTGGTAGAGGTTTGTTTATTCTAGTATTTATAAAATTAATCAAATCAGCATTTGTAACTTTTCCATATTTTCTTCTTTCTGGACTATTTGCTCTAAGGGATGATATTTCAGCAAATTTTAATTCTGTTTTTTGATCAACTAAAGAATCAATTTGTTTTCTATAAGATGTTTTCATTTGTTCAAAATATGCTCCCGAATCATTTAATCTTTCACCAGCAGATGTAATTTTCATCCAAAATCTTTTAAATGGTCCGGCTTCATTAAATTTATTAAAATCATTTTGATATTTTTTAAAAGCAAAGAAATAATCTCTACGTAATCTACCAACTTCTCTTTCTTGCACTCTAATTTGCTTATTCAGTTCCACATCTTCAATCAACATTGGAGATACGCCTTCTTTTGTAATACCAACTCTCTTGTTTTTCTTTTCGAATTTTAAAACTTTATCACTAGTTTTATCTTCTGGTAGTAGAGTAATCTGTTCGGCATCTTCAACAACAAATTCTTTCTCAATTTCAACAGGCTCTTCTATTGGTTGTTCTGCTTTAGGTTTTTCAACTTTTTTTGGTTTATTTAAAATATCAAAAACTTTCTGACGCAAGCCACCACTTCTTGTAAGATATTCATATCCAAGCTTTCCATCTCGCACCATTTCAACAATCATCCTTAATTTACCTTTATCAAAATACTCTCGAGAACCTTGCAAACCTTCACTAGAATCAATAGCGGCCAACAAATCATCTATATATTTTGCTTTGGCAATATCTTCTTTTTTTAATTTTTTCTCATTATATTCATCAGCAACAATCTGAGTCTTTTCCATTGCTAATTCAACAGCTGATTTTGGCTTTTCTTTTTTAGGTGCCTCTGTTTTAATTTCTGTTTTATCTTGCGATTCGACCTCTGTAACATTTTGATTTTTTGGAGTAAGATCTTTTGCCGCAACCACAACCTTTTCTTCATTCTTAACTCTAAGATCTGCAATTCTTCTTCTTAATTTTCTTCCACCCTGAACATTACGATTAAAACCGGTGAACTCATTACCCGTATCAGCTTCTTTTTTTGGATCCTCCGTAGATCCATCTTCGTTTAATATTTCAGCATCAACAATCGCAAAGGGAGTTTTAGACCTTCTTGAATTTGGCTCAATTGCAACATCAGAAAAAACATGATCCTCCTCATTCTCAGCTTCTTTAATTTCAACAGGTTGCACAATATCTACAACTTCATCATTTTTTAAAGAATCCTCTGCTATTTCTACTTCAATTTTTCTTTTGGGAACTCTTTTTAAATCATTATCCAACCATTTCCCCATTTTTTTTAATTCTGTATCTTCCACAAGCTGATCTTTTAAAACATCAACACCATAACCTCTTAAATCTTCTTTTGGTTTTTCTTCCTCTTTAAGATCTCCAGGTTTTTTAGGAGGATGTCTACGCTTTTTATTTAATCTATCAGGCATCACTACGGCTTCCGAAGTGTCAGCAACTTCATCTTCAACCACATCATTAGCGCCTGCAATAAAAGCATCTAAATTAGCAATCGGATCTCCCTTAGGTCTCTCAGACATAAAAAACATTATACACCAGAAAGTTTTTGTAATGTATAATGATTTCAACATGGAAAAAATAGAACAACCATTTTCATCAACACAAGAAGAACTAGCTTTTTTGCGACAAAGAATCGCTAATATGGAGAAACAATTTGAGTCTGTAAACAAGCAAGAAATCACTCATGAAAATCAAAAAGAAATTACTAAAGAAGAAATAAAGCAATACGCCTCACTTAGACCAGAAGAAACATTAGCTCGTGGCACCGTAATACCAGAAATGATGCGAGATGAAATTGTTTTAGAGCTTCGCCCAGAATCTCATGATGAAAAAATGGCAGAGCTTATAAGCATCGCTATGGAAAAAGGTATTTCTAATGCGATAGATATCGCTGAAAAACTTGAAGACGAACACATCAACGACGACTTTCATAGATTCTTAGTTGAATATTTACGTGCTGGATATTCTGTAAATGGAATCAAAGAAGGTTTGCCTATATTAAATGAATTAAGAAGAAATTTGTTTAGCATCATAATTCCCGAAAGAACAGATGATAACGCTCACAATGATATAAAAAGTCTAGTTTCTCAAATGCAGATTTTTTTCTCCGGAATGCTTTCAATTGTTGGAAATAAAAAAGATGAGGATTTTCTAACTATAGAAATAGCCAATCCAATCGGTAGTCGAGAGTTCATTTTTTATGTTTCTGTCCCAGAAAAATATTCTGCACTTTTAGAAAAACAAATCCTTTCTGTGTTTCCAGACGCTTTAATTAATTTAGAAAAAGATGACTTCAATATTTTTACAATCAACGGTAATTCAACTGGTTCTTATGCAACTCTAAAAAACACTTCTGCACAACCAATAAAAACATCAGACGATTTCGACACTGATCCACTTGATGTATTACTTTCTACATTCACAAAACTAGATGAAAAAAGTGAAGGTGCAGCTGTGCAATTAGTATTTAAACCAGTTGGAGATTTTTATAATAAAAATTACAGCAAAGGACTTAAAAATCTTGAGGATGGTAAAAATGCTTCTGGTGAATTTAATATACACAACACTGGTGCAAGCAAATTCTTTAAAAGTGTTTCTGGAATGATTCAAGGTGTTTCATCTGAGAAAAAACCAAAAGAAGGCGAACTTCCAAAAGAAAAGAAAATTGATTCTACAAAAATTGAATTGGTTAAGAAAAAAATTGAATCCCCTATTGTTTCAACAAATATTCGTATTGTTACATCTGCAAATATACCAACAAGAGCTGAAGATATTTTAAGAGAAATTAAATCTGCTTTTAATCAATTTGAAAATTCGGTAAGTAATCGATTTACATTTCAAGATATTGAGCCTCGCCAAAGAAAAAATTTCTTCAATGATTTTATTTATCGTCGCTTTATCGATGGATATGACACTCCTTTAAACATCAAAGAAATAGCCACGGTCTTTCATTTACCAGAAAAAGGTATTTCTAAAAATCCTCAACTTCGCAAAAGTCGTTTTTCATCTGCACCGTCGCCACTTAATCTTCCACAAGAAGGAATTTATCTTGGACAAAATTCTCATAGCGGAATCAATACCGATATTTTCATGACACCAGAAGACAGGTTGCGTCACTTGTACGTAATCGGACAAACAGGTACTGGTAAGACAAGTTTCTTGAAACAAATGATTGTTCAAGATATTCACAATGGCGAAGGTGTTTGTTTTATCGACCCACACGGAAGTGATATTCAAGATATTTTGGCAAATATTCCAAAAGAAAGATATGAGGATGTAATTTATTTTGATCCCGCAAACACAGAACGTCCGATGGCCTTAAACATGTTGGAATACAATCGTGATTTTCCAGAGCAAAAAACTTTTGTGGTAAATGAAATGCTTTCTATTTTTGATAAATTGTTTGATATGAAAGTTGCCGGAGGTCCAATGTTTGAACAATATTTCCGAAATGCTACTTTGCTTGTAATAGAAGATCCAGACACTGGCTCTACCCTGCTCGATGTTTCTCGTGTGATGTCAGACAAAGAATATCGAATGCTAAAACTTTCTAGATGTAAAAATCCTGTAGTGGTGCAATTCTGGAAAGAAATCGCTGAGAAAGCTGGAGGTGAAGCATCTTTGCAAAATGTGGTGCCTTATATTGTTAGCAAGTTTGATACATTTTTGGCCAACGACATTATGCGTCCGGTAATTGCGCAAGAAAAATCTAGTTTTGATTTTAGAAAAGTAATGGATGAAAAGAAAATTCTTTTGGTAAATCTTTCAAAAGGTCGATTGGGTGAAATCAACTCGCACTTAATTGGTTTGATTTTAGTTGGAAAGATTTTGATGGCGGCACTTTCTCGTGTTGATTCAAATCTAAAACAACAAAATCCTTTCTATTTATACATAGACGAGTTCCAAAATGTCACAACAGATTCTATTTCAACAATTCTGTCTGAAGCTAGAAAATATAAACTTGGCTTGAATCTAGCTCATCAATTTATCGCGCAACTAGATGAAAAAATAAAAAATGCTGTTTTTGGCAACGTCGGCACAATGGCGGTTTTCCGAGTTGGAAATGACGATGCGCAATATTTGGAAAATCAATTCCTACCAACGTTTTCTGCAAATGACATTATGAATATTGAAAATCTAAATTGCTATATGAAGATGCTTTCAAAAGGAACTCCACAAAAACCTTTCAATATAAAAATCAAATTCGCACCTCCAGGCAATCCTGGAATAATAGATGACCTAAAACAACTTTCATTTATGAAATATGGTAAGGATAAAACAGAAGTTGAGCGCTTTATTAATAGCAAATATTTGAAACCGGAGCTTTAATACAAATATGATAAACTACGTCCATGAACCTCTTGGATACTGTCGCAGAAGTATTTCGGCTGCGTGAACAGCATAAAAAAGCCTTGGAAAAATTAGGTATTTTAAGTGTGCGTGATTTGCTTTATCATTTCCCTGCTAGATATGGCGACACTTCTTCGGCTTCTTCAGTTGAAAGTTTAGCGACCGGAGAAAGTGCAACTGTTTTTGGAAAAATTAATAAATTAGAAACAGGAAAAACTTTTCATGGAAAAATGGCAAAAGCTAGTGCAGTAGTGTCTGATGAAACTGGCTCAATTGGTATCACTTGGTTTCGTCAACCTTATTTAGCAAAAATGCTTCAAGATGGAAGTTTGGTTAAAGTCACTGGAAAAATTTCTGAATACAAAGATAGATTAGTTTTTAATAATCCAAAAATTGAAGCAGTTTCAAAAATTCCACAACTTATTGGCAATTCTCTTTTTGGTGAAGGTGAACATACTCTCTACCCTGTTTATCCAGAATCTCGAGGAATGACATCAAATTGGATTTATCATGCAGTGCAAAAAATATTTTCTAGTGGATTGATTGATGAAATTTCTGATCCAATTCCTAAAGAAATTTTAGATAAATATAATTTGCCGAGCTTACGCACTGCTCTCGTATGGATTCATGCTCCAAAAAAAGAAGCAGATGCTCTAGCTGCACGTAAGCGTTTCGCTTTTGAAGAAATATTTTTCATTCAACTCAAAAATCAAATGGAACGAGCACGGCGCCAAGAGAAAAAATCTTTCAAAATTGAGGCGAGTAAAAAACAAATTGAAGATTTTATTGGGCGATTTTCTTTTAAACTCACAGACTCACAAGAAAATGCAATCAATCAAGTATTAAAAGATTTTAAATCTGAAAGACCTTTATCACGACTACTTGAAGGTGATGTTGGTTCTGGAAAAACAGCTGTTGCAGCCACAACTATATACGCCACAACACTTTGCAAACCAGAAAAAGGTAAAGATTTTGGACATTTGCAAACAGCATATATGGTGCCCACAGAAATTTTAGCAAAACAACATTTCGAAAATTTTATTGAATATTTTAAACATTTGCCGATTTCAATCGCGCTTATCACAGGAAGCGGTTGTTATAAATTCCCTTCTAAAGTTTCTTCAGAAAAATATACAAACATTTCTCGTGCACAACTTTTAAAATGGGTTGAAAATGGCGAGATTCCAATCTTGATTGGTACACATGCCTTAATTCAGAAATCAGTGAAGTTTAAAAACTTGGCTTATATCGTGATTGATGAACAACATCGTTTTGGAACATCGCAAAGACAAAGATTGGCTAGAAAAGATGATTTCTCTCCACATTTGCTTTCAATGACAGCAACACCAATCCCCCGCACACTTGCTCTAACACTTTATGGAGATTTAGATTTAACTTTGCTTGATCAAATGCCACTTGGAAGAAAACCAATCATCACGGAATTAGTTTTACCTGATCAAAGAAAAAATACTTATGAAAAAGTTCGTGAAGAACTAAATGCCGGAAGACAAGCATATGTAATTTGTCCAAGAATTGATGAACCAGATCCAGCAAAAGAAACTGCTTTGAATACAAAGTCTGTGAAAGCTGAAGCTGAGAGATTGAAGAAAGAAGTGTTTAAAGAATTTTCAATTGATATTTTGCATTCAAAGATGAAGCCAACTGAAAAAGAATCGGTAATGAAAAAGTTTGAACGTGGTGAAACTAAAATTTTGGTGGCAACATCTGTGGTGGAAGTTGGTGTGAATGTACCAAATGCCACAGTGATTATTATTGAAGGCGCAGAAAGATTTGGTCTAGCTCAACTTCATCAACTTCGTGGTCGTGTGATTAGAAGCAATCATCAAGCTTACGCGTATCTTTTTGCAGATACAAAATCGGATAAATCAATTTCAAGATTGCGTGCTTTGCAAAGTTCAAAGAGTGGATTTGAATTAGCAGAATTTGATTTGCAATTTCGCGGTGCCGGAGATTTATACGGAAGAAAACAATGGGGTATCACCGATTTGGGAATGGAGGCAATAAGAAATTTGAAAATGGTTGAAGCGGCGCGCCTGGAAGCCAGCGAGATTATTGCGAGCGACAAAACTCTAGAGACGCAGCCGACCCTCGCCGAAGCACTACGGGCGCGCCGCGAAGTCCATTTTGAGTAGGTTTGACATTTATCACACAAAAGTTATACATAATACAAACAGCAAATTAAAAATCCAAAAAAGCCATGACGACAGAAGAAATGGATACGTGCAAGAAACTTATTCGTGCTTGGTTGCAACTCAAAAAAACGGAAGCCGTAGAAGCTATTAAAGAATCCCTTTATGCAGCTTTTTATAGAAAGGAAGTTGATCAAAATTTTGCTCCTGTAGCATTTCTGATCTACAAATTAGCCACAGAGCTAACCGGAGAAAACTACGGAAAAGTTGCTGATGTGACAGCTTATCTAAAGAAAATGATAAGCAGACCAAGAGAGGTGTCGTTTGACGAAGTGATTCAATTTATTTCATGCCGCTCTAACACCTCAGTGGAAGATTTACTGCAACCCACAGAAAATCCTCGGCAAAGATTAAGGGTTGGAGAGATTGGAGAAAAAATGAATCCGGCAGAAGTTGCAGATTTTTATAGGCGACAAAGTCGTGCAGATTTTTTAAGAGAAGCTGACGAAAGACTTGCCCACTAACACACAACGCTTAAATGCGTTTTTTCTTTTTAAAAATAAAGTTTGCTTTATTAAAAATAAAATGTAATATCCTACTGAATCACCAATTCATTTTGTGGAAAGAGGCAGAATTAAAACTGCTCTCCAACGATCCGTAAAGTTCACGTTGTTTCTCAGTTTTAGCGGAGACAAAAAACAAGTGGTCACCCAAGACATACCCACACTTGCACCCTAAAACACCTGCCAAAGACCGGTCGGTGAGGTAGAAGGAGGCTTCAATAATTGCCCGGTGAAAACCCGAGCTGCGATAGCATGAGAATGGTGAGATAAGAACACCTCCTCAGGACGAAAGGTTCGCCTCGTGGTGCGTTCGCGCGCCACGAGGTTTTTATTTTGTGCACCCACTAGGACTTGAACCTAGAACCACGCGTGTATAAGACGCGCGCTCTACCAATTGAGCTATAGGTGCAGTACTCCCTACTATTACACCACTGCCACACCTTCGGCAAGATTCATTTTTGCACGAGGTCTCACAGCAATGCCGTGTGCGATAAGTATTTTCTCATACTCATCGCGCTCTATAGTTTCCACCTCCAAAAGATTTTTTGCAATAGCATCAAGCACGGCTCGCTTTTCTGTCAGCACTCTTTTTGCTGTAGCCATTCCTTCATCTAAAATTCTTCGCACCTCTGCATCTATGTCTGCACCAAGTTTTTCAGAAAAATCTTTTCCATCAACACCTGGTGCACCTGAAATTAATCTACCACCATCAGATTCAAGTGCAACAGGACCAATTGCATCTGTCATTCCATAACGAGTAACCATACTTCTCGCAAGCCCAGTAGCAACTTGCAAATCATTTGATGGACCAGTTGTGACATCTCCAAAAACCAACATTTCTGCAGCATAACCACCATAAGTCATAGCGATATCATCAATAAATTCCGCTCGAGATTGTAATCTGTTTTCTGTTTCAGGAAGTTTCAAAGTATAACCACCAGCACGACCACGAGAAATAATTGAAATTTTGTGAACAGGATCAGCGTTTGGAAGCATTGAAGCCACTAGCGCATGCCCTGCTTCATGATATGCCACAATTTCTCTTTCTTTTCCTTTAATCAAATGACTTTTTCTCTCAGGCCCAAGCATTACTTTTTCAATTGAACGAATCAAGTCAAATTGAGCAACGTGTTTTCGATTTTCACGCGCTGTTAAAATTGCCGCTTCATTAAATAATGAATATAAATCTGCACCAGAAAATCCAGGTGTTCTGTGCGCAATCAAACTCAAATCAACATCTTCAGCTAACGGCTTTCCTTTTGCATGAATATTTAAAATTTCTTCTCTGTCTGTTCTGTCTGGCAAATCAATTACAACTCTTCTATCAAATCTTCCTGGACGTAAAATTGCAGGATCTAAAACATCAGGACGGTTTGTAGCAGCCATCACGATCACTTTTTCATTTGGTTCAAAACCATCCATCTCTACCAGGATTTGATTCAGAGTTTGTTCACGCTCATCATTTCCACCACCAACACCAACTCCTCTAGCACGCCCCACAGCATCTATTTCATCAATAAAAATAATTGCAGGTGAATTATCTTTTGCCATTTTGAAAAGATCACGCACACGACTCGCACCAACACCCACAAACATCTCCACAAATTCAGAACCAGAAATTGAAAAGAAAGCCACACCAGCTTCACCGGCCACAGCGCGCGCAAGCAAAGTCTTTCCTGTTCCAGGAGCACCCATTAGAAGAACACCTTTAGGAATTCTCGCACCAATCTCTAAAAACTTTTTCGGATTTTTCAAGAAATCTACAATTTCCATCAATTCAATTTTTGCTTCTTTCACACCCGCAACATCTTTGAATGTAACTTTTTGTTTTCCATCTTTTGGATCTGTCATTCGCGCACGAGATTGTCCAAATGAAAATGCTTGCATACCCGCACCTTTCACCTGACTAGATAAATACCAAATCAAAAGTCCAATAAAAATTATTGGCAAAAGAAAAGGCAGGAGTGTTGCTGTCCAAAATAAAAACCCAGATGGTTTTTTAATTTCAATTTGAACATTAGATAAATTTTCTGCTGTCACACCATAATAAGAAAGTGATTCTGTAATTCCTGACTCAGATTCTTTATTTGATTTTTTCTTCACAACATCTTTTCCCTCCTCTGTTTTAAGTGTTGCCTCTATCGAATTATTATCAACAACAATTTTTTCAACTTTTCCATCACGCACATCACGCGCAACCTCTGAAATAGACACTTCTGTAGAAACACTTCTTTGCTCTTCTATAAAAGAATACAAAAGCATTATTGTGGCCAAAATAAAGACGGTTGTGGCTAAATGTGTGAAAAAACCGCCCTTTGGGGGTTTTGCTATTTTAACCTTTGTTTTCTTCATATTTGGCGGTAAATTCGGCTTTTTATCTAGTTCTGACATATAGATAGAGCGTATTATACCTGTTTATACCCATTTGACAAAATAGAGATAAGGTAGGATAATATAAGGTAGATTTATGAAAACCGCGTTCGTTTACATCATGTCGGTCGCGTTCTTTTTCTGCTCCACTCTCGTAGTGAAAGCAGAGATCGAAGGCGAAGAACCCGCTGGTTGCAGAAACACTGCAGCTGGCGAAAAACAAAAAATTCAACAACCTTTAGTGGCGAAGCCGGTCGTATCCGAGTTTCTTCACATCAAAAAAATGGACATCATATCCTACCGGAGCATTGGAGCTCCAGTGATTGGAGTGGTGTTTACGGTGACAGGAGATATCCTTTCCTCACCAGACTACCAAATCCAAAAAATCTGGACCGAGGTAATATCAACTGACGGAAAAGTTCTTGCCTGCAAAAAGGCGGAGATCGTTGGCGACATGCCAAATGGCTATATGTCACTCTTTCGGGAATTCCCTGTTGAGAACACAAGCGTCCGGTTTGTGATTCAATACAAAATTACCAATGATGGCTCAGTTGAGTTCAACGGCACCAAAGGTGCCCACGAATACAACTCAGCTCCGCAAGAGTTTGAGTTTGGGGAAAATCCGGGAAAAAAACCATCGGTCCCCAAAACACCTCGGTCCAAAAGGCCGAGTGCTGATCCAAACAAAAAAATGTTGGCAGTACGGTGAGACCCCGACGTCTCGCCCACAAAATCCGCACAGGCCACAAGCCTCTGCGGATTTTTTCTTTATAAAACTCCCCTATCCTGCTACCATATTCTCATGGCTAATTTCGCCGAAAACAAAAAAGCTCGGTTTGATTATGAAATCCTTGAAGAATACGAGGGTGGTCTTGAGCTTTTCGGGCATGAAGTTAAATCGATTCGCGTAAAAGGGGCGGATATTTCTAATGCGCATGTGCTTGTGCGCGGTGGCGAAGCGTATCTTGTAAACGCAAACATACCCGCATATCAAATAAAAAACATTTCAGAAAAATATGATCCTGAGCGTTTGCGTCGCATATTATTAAATCAAAAAGAGCTGCGCGAGCTTGAAAATCAAGGAGAAAAGCGCGGTTTGACTTTGATACCAATTTCATTGTATAATAAAGGAAGATTAATCAAGCTTCGTTTTGCTTTAGTTAAAGGAAAAAAGAAATTTGATAAAAGAGAAAAAATAAAAGAACGCGACACTAATCGCGACATGCAAAGAACTTTGAAAAACAGCAGGTAACGCAGTCACCTATCATTCGCTGAAAGAATATAATCTTGAATTACTTTTTTTCAGGGGATGATCGGCTTCGACGAGATGCTACCTCTCATTTGTGCAGTGCAGCGCTGAAATAACGCTTAAAACTTTTTCAAAATGTAAGTGCAAAGAAATCAATTGTTTCGCCTTTTACGGCTCGAGACTTTGCCTTCGCATACGCTGCTTAAGCGATGCGTGTCGGTTGCTTAAAGCATAGTAGAGCAAACTCGGCATCAATCACAATGCTAGGAAAAGGAACCGCTCGATTCCCTTTCTAAAACTCTGAGCTCGGGATTATGACGTTTTGTTTATTTTAAAGTCAAAATCTTTAAATGCATTTTTATGCAAAAGATAAACTAGGCACAGTAGAAACACATGAGAGAACATTTCGGACGCGGGTTCGATTCCCGCCATCTCCACATTTACAAAATAGCCCTATTTATAGGGCTATTTTTTATTTTTATCAGATTTATTCCAAATATATTCGAAAATTGACTTAAATGCTTTTGCTATTACAGCGTTTTTGATTAGAACTCCAGAGGGGTTATCTGAATCAAAAGACACGATTGAAACTTTATCATTGTATATATTTAGTTCTATTCCAAGGTCTTTAAATACATCAACAAATCTCATTTCTCTCAATAAATCTTTTGAGCGTAAAATATCCTTACTTGCAG
>CAZIFF010000011.1:3377-26948 GCA_964538345.1 uncultured Candidatus Saccharibacteria bacterium | reverse complement strand
TATTGATAGCTGGTCCCAAAATTATAATAAATCAACCAGAAAGCGGCTCTGTATTTGACTCCCTTTTAATAGAAATACAAGGCGAGGCCTACAACACATCATTTATAAGTATGAATGGACACCCTATATATATAAATGAACAAGGCCAATTTAAAGAAAAATTGCTGCTACCCCCCGGCACTAGTATAATTAAGCTCGACGCTCGCGATAGATTTGATAGAACAACCGAAACTACTCTTTGGTACATATATAAAGGCAATTCTCCAGAACCAATAATGCCAGATATATCTTCTGAGACAGTTTCTAGTTCAACTACCGCAAGTTCATCGTCTGTTGAATAAAATTTTAAAGAAATTTCATTACCAATTTTATATACTAAACACATGGCAATAAAAAAGAAAAAAGAAAAAATAGAAAAAGTTATTAACAAATCAGCAGAAGGTGAAGCTAGAAATTCCACAAGAAATATTGAGGATACAATTCGTGAAATAAAAACAAAATTCGGCGATGAAGCTATCATGAAGCTTGGTGAAAAGCCAAAAGTAAATATCGACGTCATCCCCACTGGCTCAATTGGTCTCGATGAAGCTCTTGGAGTTGGCGGAGTTCCACGTGGAAGAATTATAGAAATATACGGTCCAGAATCTTCAGGAAAAACTACCCTTTCCCTTCACATAGTGGCAGAGGCACAAAAGAAAGGTGGTATTTGTGCATTCGTAGATGCCGAGCACGCTCTTGATCCTGAATACGCAAAGAAAATTGGAGTAAATCTAGATGAACTTTTAATCTCTCAACCAGACACAGGTGAACAAGCACTTGAAATCACAGAAAGTTTAGTTCGTTCAGGAAAAATTGATGTTGTGGTTATAGACTCAGTAGCAGCCCTTACACCTAAAGATGAAATTGAAGGAGACATGGGAGCACATCATGTCGGAAAGCAAGCGCGCCTTATGTCACAAGCCCTAAGAAAGCTTACTGCTATTGTCTCAAAATCAAATACAGTTGTAATTTTCATCAACCAAATCCGAATGCAAATCGGAGTGATGTTTGGAAATCCAGAGACAACTCCCGGAGGAAAAGCTCTAAAATTCTACACTTCTGTTCGCCTAGATATTCGTCGTATCGCTCAAATTAAAAAAGGTGAAGAAGTTATGGGAGGTAGAGTGCGTGTGAAAGTTGTTAAAAATAAAGTGGCAGCACCGTTTAGAGTTACAGAATTCGATCTTCTATACAATGAAGGTATTGCAAAGGAAGGAGAAATCTTAGCACTTGGAGAAAAATATGGATTTATACAAAAAGCAGGTTCTTCATATTCTTATGGCGAAGAAAAACTTGGTCGCGGATACGATGCTTCACGTACATTCTTGAAAGAAAATCCTAAACTCGCAAACGAAATCCTAAAGAAAATTCAAGACAAAATGCGCACAGAGGTATAAACACTTCTTTGCCTAAACATTGAGTCTCTGATAAAATCCTGCGCATGCTAGATTATAATGAAATTAAAGAAAGAGGTTATATTGTGATTGATGGTGAACCATATGAAGTTCTTGAATCTCATGTTGCAAGAAAACAACAAGGAAAGCCTACCAATCAAACAAAACTTAGAAACTTAATTACTGGTGCCACAAAGCAACAAGCTTTTCACTACGCCGATCGTGTAGAAGAAGCTTTTATTGAAAAGAAAACTGTTAAATACATTTTCAATAAATTCAATCGCCAAACAAATTCTACTGAATATTGGTTTTGTGATGTGAAAGATAAAAGTAAGAGATTTGAAATAAATGAATCTGTAATTGGAAGCAAAATTAATTTCATGAAAGAAGATTTTGAAGTTGATGCGCTTTATTTCGGTGAAAGAGTTATTGGTATTTCCCTACCAATTAAAGTTGAGCTGAAAGTTGTAGAAGCTCCACCAAATGTAAAAGGTGCCACAGCTACAGGTGGAGATAAGAGAGTTAAGTTAGAAACTGGCGCAATGATTACAACTCCGGCTTTCATAGAGGAAGGCACAGTAATTAGAATCAACACTGAAACTGGACTTTACGTTGAACGAGTTTAAATACATAGAATCCCCACACAAATAACCAGCAAAATTTTCTGCCTAGTCCTCGGCTAACTGCCTGCGGAGGCAGAAAATTTTGCTGGTTATTTGTGTTAACTTTTTGTATTTAAACTGGGTTATGATTAAAAGAAAAAGTCCATACTACAATACGAATTGAGGTATGGATTATGTTGTTTGTATTGAGCCGATCGGTCTTTCTCCTGTTTCTACCTTATCTCGATGCACCATTGTTGGTCTAACCCAAATTGTTGCAAAAGCTTCTGGATCATTTCCGTATCCTGGTGGTCTTCTCCAATAACCTCGTCTAAAGTGAGGACGGATAGAACCAAAAGGACCCTCAGGAGAGTTACTGGTTTGATTTTTCCGTGAGAATACTGAGGAAGTCGAAAGCTCAAAGATTTGTGTTTCAGCTGTGAAAGAGGTTTTACCACTCCTTGTTTTATTGCAGTTGGGAGCTATTCGAACAGTTTCCGTGTCTTCAGTGCGTGTTGACTGAATATACAAATTTACTCCCAAAGCTAGATGAAAAAGAAAGTCCCATTCTTCTTTCTCGTCTTCAGGCGCATTATCAAACACAGCTTCTCTTAGTGAGTGTGAGTGACCAACAAAACATGTATATCCGACAATAAACCGATCTTCGGATTGCTTGTTAATTCGATTCACCGCTCTATCGAAGCGTCTTGATTTTTTCCTTGCGTCTTTCTCTATCACCTTACGCTGGTCTTGTTGTAAGGCGACATAATTCTCGTATGAGGCCGGATATGAACGGATTGACAAGCTGTGTGTCGCCGAAGAATAACAGCACAAAATGAAGTCGTGAGACCGACCATTACTCATCTTGATTGGTTCTTCGATTTGAATCACAAAAGATTCATTCACGAAACGGACCTCGTTAGATGGGAAATCAGGCAGTTCTGTTTCAATAAGCATCTCAGCAAGAGATTGAGATATATTGAATACTCGTTTCGATTTTGTGCACCATTCTGCTAAATCAGAACCGTTGTCGTAGATAAATTTTGTTACCTCACCACCTGCACAAAGCCTTTGGCATGTGAGATAAGATAACTCTAAATCTCTATCGACAAGAGCTTTTCTCAGGTCACCTTCTGGTGGTAGGTGATTAGGAATAACACCAGTGTTCACTTGGAAAAGTAAACGAGTAAGCCATAACATGTCTTCATATTCACAGAGTATATTTTCTAGTCTTTGTATTGTTTTCAAAATGAACTCCTTTTTGGTTTAGGTTTTTTGTTATAAAACCATTAAAAAAGCTTTTTTGCAATAGTTCTGTAATCCTCCACAACCTTTGCAATCACTTGATAAAAACAAAAACACTCCACTAAAAGCGGAGTGTTTTTGTTTTCTTTAAATATCGTTATCGAGAGATGAATGGCAAAAGACCCATAAAACGAGCGCGCTTTATAGCTGTATCAACTTGTCTTTGGTGCTTTGCACTAAGACCTGTGCGCTTTCGTGAGAAAATACGCCCATGTGGATTTATAAAACGCTTCAAATGCTCTACGTCTTTGTAGTCAATTGAATTTATGTTCTTTTGATTGAAATAATCATTTGTCATAAGTCGAAACACTATACACAAAGTCTTTAATATATGCAACTAGAAAGGAATATCCTCGGGGTTGATTTCATCTGCTGGATACTCTATTTGGCCTCCGTCATCCATCGGTGCATCAGCTGGTGCTGAATTACTGCTTCCTCCACTAAACCCTGCGCCACCGCCCAATTTTGGCCCAAATTGAACCTTATCTGCGACGATTTCGGTACGGTATTTCTTTTGACCACTTTGATCATCCCAACTTCTTGTTTGGATTCTTCCTTCTATCATTACATTCTGACCCTTTTTTAAATATTGAGCACAAGAATCAGCTTGGCGCCCAAAAACTACAATGTTATGAAAATCGCTAGCTTCCTGCTTTGCGCCGTTTTGGTCTTTCCAAACTCTGTTTGTAGCAACAGAAAACTGGCAAACTGAAATGCCTGATGGTAATGCTTTTTGTTCTGGGTCTCTGGTAAGGTTTCCTACTATTATTGCTTTATTTAGATACATACAGATATCTTCGCAAAGCTAACCTGAATCGTCAATCTAGACTTTGATCCAGATTTTATGTGAATTTTAGAAATTATTTATCTTCTTCAACAAGTTCTTCAATAGCTTCATCTACTTCGTCTGTGCTTACTACTTCCTCAGCCTCTTCTTCAACAGCTTCAACTTCTTCTACTTCAGCATCTTCTGATTTTGACTTTCTTGATTTCCCTTCTGTTTCAGCTTTTTTAGATAGAGCTTCTGCTACTGCCTCTGAAGTTGTATTAGATTCTGTTGTTGTCTTTAACACAACATATCTCAAGATATTAGCGTTTAGATCTAATTCTTCTTTTATTAATTCGATTTTATCTGGTGTAGCATTAAATTTAACCCAACCAAATGAAGCATTGTTGTGCTTTTGGTTTTTTGAATCAATGTTTTTAGTCATTGTGTAGGCCAAAGGAATAGTTACAGGAACAGATTCCGCAACGATTTCACCGCCTTTATTTTTAATAGTTTCTTTTATTGTTTCAAATTCTGCTTGAATTTTATCTTCAAGAGAAGCAATGATATTAACCCCCAACTCATAAAGTCTTAGGTCATCATTTTGAATTACTTCGTTTTCTGACATGTGCCACAGATTAGCATAAAGACTTTATGGGCGCAAGGAGCTTTTCATACCTGTTTTTAAAGAAAAAACCCCGTCGTGCATGCAGTGCAAGAGGGGTTGGTGAAATCTTTCGTGACTCTCACACAAACAGAGCCAGTGTGGCCAGAATGTAGAATGCGATTGAAAAAGCCCAGTATTTGATTTTTGAATCAGAGTAGAGGCCGGTAATTACAGCAATTGAGGCATCGATGATACCGAAGTAACCAGAGCAACTTGCTGAATTAACTTGGACTGCGATCCCTCCAGAACCGAAGATTACGAAGCCTGCGGCGAAAGCAAAGACGTAAGCCAATTTAAAACTTCCTTTAACTTTTCCAAAGTTGCTTATAAACATAAGCAAAATTGAAAGGAAAATAATAGGAATATTCCCCAAAAAACTTGGTTCACCCGTAATTTCGGAGCGTTCCTTAATTTTTTCGAACTTTCCGTCCTGGAAAACAAGCACTTCTTCGGAAACATGTTGTTCAACAACATGAAAGAAGTCTAGCCTTTTCATTCTCGTTTCAAAAATAGGCGCCTTTGCTCCAGGGTCAGAACGAACCTGAAGCTGAATCGGAGTCGCTGGTTTGTATCCATCTGGAACAACCATGACCTCTCTAGTCTTTTCACTCACAAAAACTTGTTCAGCTTCAACTTGAAAAGCCCAAGCCAAAAGCACGATCACAAACAGGATGGTTTTCATTTCTTTTTTCTATATTCGATTGTTGTGCCAGTTTTTTAAACTGACTTGTTCAGATTCAAAAGAACATTAAAACTTTTTTAGAGTTATGTCAAATTAAAGAAGGTCACTGCATTTTTTATAAGCCGCACTCTCACCTCTTCATAATCCATCTCTTTAATTTCAGCGATTTTTTTAACAACTTCAGATACATATACGGGTGCAATAGTAAATAAAATACTGATTAAAATAAAAAAGCGCCCGTCGCATGAAGCAGACGGGCACTTTGAATTTTTGGCCTTAACACCGAAATCAATCGGTGGTGTTCGGCCTTGGTCCAACATAGGCTGAATCGGGATTAGTGTAGAAGTCCTTCTTGGTGATTCTAAACTCAAGAAAAACCCCCAAACTACAGACTTCATCAAACAGTGCTCGATGCTTCTCAGCACGAGGCTCGTTGCCCTCAGCCTCCGCCCGCAAGACGCCTGTTGCTTGCGAACGTAGGTACAGGTTGATACAGTACCGAAAATCCTCAAGATTTTTCACCTCGAGGAAAACAGATTGCGTGTATTTGAAAACACGCACGACAGCAGGACGGAACTGTGTCCAATAACTGATCATCTGACTCACTCTGAGCTCGCGTCTTTTGGAACCAAAATGGAAGAGACCAAAAAGACTTACCACAGCAACAGACAAGAGAACATAATCAAATGGTTTGTATGGAGCAAAATCAAAACCCTGGAGTCCCATGGTCAAAACAATGAATATCAAGGAGATCAACAGACCCCCCACCTCAAATCTTCTCCTCCTCAGCGCACTCTCCGCATCGTGGAGAAAGAATTTTGGATTGATTTCCATCATCCTTAACCACTCCTCCGTGAAAACGGAGGAAACGATCTTCAGAACATTATCTTTATCTTTTTTGTTTTTCATAGAACAATGCTCTCCTTTCATGAGCATACCCTTTCAGTTTAATGTAATTAGCTTTTCATGTGTCTTTTAAGGACATCCTTTCGAGATATCAACACAGCTAACCACAAGAAATTCCGGGCCAGATTTTCTACCCATAATTATAACATATTTGTATTATAAGTCAATATTATGAAGATTAAGTTAACTTAAAGAAATCTATAGCATTTCTAACTAATTGCTCTCTAACAACATCAAAATCCAAGCTCTTGATTTCAGCGATTTTTTTAACAACTTCAGATACATATACGGGCTCGTTTCTTTGACCTCTATATGGCTCGGGAGTGACATAAGGGCAATCTGTTTCTGAGAAAATGCGTTCTAGCGGCGCAAATCTGACGAGGTCTGTATATTGTTTGGCAAAGGTGATGACGCCCGTAAAAGAAAAATTGAAACCGAGCTCCAAGATTTGCGCCGCTTCTTCTAAACTTCCAGCAAAAAAATGAAAATTTCCACGGAGTTTTTCTCCATATATTTTCTTTTTTTCAGACAAAATTTTCAAAACTTCTGGATATGCTTCCCGACAATGAATCATTAACGGCTTATCGTATTTAACTGCTAAATCTATTTGCGATTTAAAAACACTCACCTGCCTTTCTATATATTCATCACGATCTCCTTCAATTCTAAAAAAATCCAATCCACATTCCCCTACTCCAACAACTTTTGGATGTGCAATTAATTTTTCAAACTCTTCTAAATCAAAATCTTCTCCTTTTGATTTAAAAGGCTCACCTTCTTCACCTATTTCGTCTTTGTCATGAAATGAAGCACTTGTATGAATTGGATGCAGACCAATAATCGCATACACACCTTCATTTTCTTCCGCTAATTTCACCGCATCTTTTGAAGTACTTAATTTAGTGCCAACATTTATCATCCATGTATCTGATTCTTTCGCACGAAGCAAAACATCTTTTCTGTCTTCGTCATACGCAGCAAATTGCACATGAGCATGCACATCTATAAATTTTGGAGAATTATTTTTTTCCATGTTGAAGTCTATTTAAAACCTTCTCATACATTTCCACAAGTGGTTCATCGCCATTGTCGCGAATAAAATATGAAAATCCAGGATGAGTATTTAATTCTATAATCCACCAATTACCTTGAAAATCTTTAGCTACATCGAGCCCAATCCAAGGCATATCTTTTAATTTAGGGCTTTTTGAAATAATCTCCTGTATTTTTATTTTAACTTCCTCATCTTCTATAATCACCGCTTTGCCATCTGCATTATGAAGTGGACTTAAATTTATATTTTTATTTTTTGAAACTTTTTCATAAAGTAAAATTATTTCTCCATCTAAAACAATCGCACGATATTCATTTTCAATTTCAATAAACTGTTGAGCAATAACGCTAAAATCATAATTCTTTTGACGCTTATTAAAAACAGACTTTATAGCTCTCACTATTCTTCTAAAAGAATCATTCTTATAAACATGCATCCCTTGTGCACCAGAATTCATTTTTATAATTACAGGAAATTCAAATTCTTGTTCAATATTTTTTGCAATCTCTTTTATAGAATTAAATTGTCCGTATTTCTTTAAATCCAAATCAGATTTTGGATCAATATAACCAATTGTCTTCGGCATCGGCAATTCATCTTTCAAAAGCATGTATGTATAAATTTTGTTTAAACAGATTGAAGCTATCGCCTCGTTGTTTAATGGTGTCCGAGTGTTTGAAAAATAATATTCCTTGCCACCAATATCAATTGCTAAAACATTACCAAAGTCATCAACTTTCCTAAAAGTGATATTCATTTTTTGGCAGGCCTTAACTAAAGCTTGCAGATAAGGTCTTGAATTTTCCATGTTAATCTAATCTCGCAAAAATTGGTGTCTGTGGTTTTTTGTTTTCTTTTACTGCGTTTTTTATTTGTATGTTTGTGTCTGGCATAAGCGGGTTCAACATTCTTCCGATTGTATAAAGCTGTATAACCAAATCCTTTATGATCTCTACCGCCGACTCTTTATCAGTTTTAACTAATTTATAAGGTTCTGTTTCCTGAATTTTTTGATCTAATTCACTAACTTTTTTCCAAACAATATCAATTGCTTTTTTATAATCAAAACTATCAAAAGCATCTTTGAAATCCTGTGGGATGGATTTTTCTGGTATTTCAGGACATGCTTCAAGATTATCTTCAGACATTTTCAAAATTCTATTTGTTAGGTTCCCCACCCCGTTTACTAGATTTGCAGTATAAGCTTCATGGAATTTTTCTATACTAAAATCGCTATCTTCATGTGGAGATAATTCTCGGAGTAAATAATACCGCAAAGCATCGGTGCCGTATTTTTCTACAATCTCTAATGGATTAATCACATTCCCAATAGATTTAGACATTTTTTGTCCACCAGAATTTATAAATCCATTCACAATAATTTTATTTGAAAGAGGAAGTCCTGCCGCCAAAAGCATTGCCTGCCACCTTAAAGCTTGATGTTGAGTATTGTCTTTGCCACAAATTTGCACAGTCTCGCCTTCAACCCAATACTTTTGAAATTTGCCTTCTTTATCTTCTGGCCAACCAAGTGTTGAAATGTAATCCACCAACGCATCAAACCAAACATACATCACTTGCGTATCATCTTCAGGCACAGCCACACCCCAAGGTAATTTCTCACGCAAACGAGAAATACTAAAATCTTCCAACCCTTCTTCGATCATTGACTTTACTTCATTCAAACGATTTGCCGGAGAAACAAAATCTGGATTTTCTTCATAATATTTTTTAAGTTGTTCACCAAATTCACTAAACTTGAAAAAATAATTTTCTTCTGAGATTTCCTCTAACTTTTTTCCAGGATGATTTTCACATTCGCCATTTACTAAATCTTTTTCTTTCAAAAACATTTCACATCCAGCACAATACAATCCTGTGTATTTCTTTTTATAAATAAAACCATTGTCAGCACATTTTTTCCAAAAAGCTTGTGCGGCTAATTTATGATCTTCGTCTGTAGTGCGAATAAAACGACCTTCAATTTCTGCAGTGTCATATGAGAGATTTAGTTTTGATTTTAAATTTTTGAAATGTTCTGCGTTTTCATCAACAAAAGTCTGAGTGTCTTTTCCTTCTTCTTTTGCTCTTTGAAAAATCTTTATACCGTGTTCATCTGTTCCAGTATTAAAATAAACATCATAACCCATGAGTTTTTTGTATCGTGCAATCGCATCAGCGCGCACAGCTTCCATAGCAAAACCGATATGTGGCTTTGAATTCACATACGGAAGTGTAGTTGTGATGTAGAAAGATTTTTTGTTTTCAGACATAAATTTAGTTTTGAGAATTTATAAGCGCTTTCTTTTTCTCAATATCTACTAAAAATTCCATAAGAGCAGCTGCTATTGGCACAGAAATAACTATACCCAAAAATCCTGCCACTTGAGCGCCAATAATCAAAGCCACGATTGCCACAAGTGCTGGAATACCAACGATTTTTTTCACAACCAAAGGGTGAATCAATTGGCTTTCAAATTGTTGAATGATCACATAAAGACCAAGTGTTAGTAGACCCAGCGTTACGCCTCCACCTAAAAGAGCAAAAGCAATGGCTGGAATAGCGGCTAAAATTGGACCAAAAATCGGAATCAATTCAAATACAGCTGCAATTACCGCTAATAAAATAGGATTTGGAACTCCTAAAACAGAAAGTCCAATGAAAGTTAGAATTCCAACAATGACAGCAAGCAAGAGTTGTCCCTGCATCCAAAGACCAATTTTTCTTTGTGATCTTTTCCATAAATCTAAAACGTATTTTTCTTTATCAATTGGTGTAATGATTCTTAGAAAATCTCGCACACCATCTTCTTGCACTGCTAAATAAAATGAAATTACAACAATTAAAATAAATGAAAGTGCTCCACCAAACACAGTTGATGCTGTTGTTAAGAATCCCAATGTTGCACCTGAGAAAGTTGTAGTGATTTTTCCAATAAGATCACCTGTGATTTCTGTTTGTTTAATTGTTTCAATCAAAATATCAAAGCCTGGAATATTATTGAATTTATAATTACTTAAAGATTCAATATATGTTGGAAGCTGTGTAGCAACTGTTTGGATATCGGAAATAAATGGGGGCAAAAATACAGAGAACATTGAAATAAAGAAAAGAATTGTAGCTAAATAAATACCCAAAACAGAAACGATTCTGGGAATTCTTTTTTTAGCAAAATAAGTAGCGGCTGGATTGATGGCTGAAGCAATCACAATAGAAACCAGCATTACCAAAACAAGATCTCGGATAGTCCACAGAAGCCAAAACAACAGACAAACAACGATTGCTTTTACAATTGCCCCAGCTGTAATAGAGATGATTATTGGTCTGTCAGCATCTTTCATAATTCGATAATACCACGCAAAATAAGCGCCGGCAATTATAAACTTTCTTTAAGAAAATCTACTAGTTGATCTTCTGAAACACGTTCTTGCTCACCTGTATCACGATTACGCACAGTTACCCCGCTACTCTGCTCTATGGTTTCAAAATCTACAGTAATACAAAATGGTGTACCAATTTCATCTTGGCGACGATATCTTTTTCCAACATTACCATTATCATCAAAAACTGTTTGTGGAATTTCTTTTTTAATTTTTGCATAAATTTCTCTCGCCTTCTCTACAAGCTCTGGTTTATTTTTCAAAAGCGGAAACACTGCAACTTTCACTGGTGCAACCACAGGAGATAATTTCAAATATGTGCGCACTTCTCCATTCATTTCATCTTCTGTATAAGCATCAGAAAGAATAGCCAATACCAAACGGTCGACACCAAAAGATGGCTCTATTACATGTGGCACAATTTTCTCTCCAGATTCCTCATCTAAATAATCTAATTTTTGTTTACTTTCTTTTATGTGTGCACTTAAATCAAAATCAGTTCTATAAGCAAGACCTAATAATTCTTTTTTTCCAAAAGGATATTCAAATTCAAAATCTATTGTTCGTTTTGAATAATGAGCACGATCTTCTGGTGCAATTTCTTCTTCGTAAATATTTTTTGGATTCAAACCAAGTGACTCTAAAAATCGATGAAGTTCTTTTACAAATTGTTCAAAATATTCTTGCCAATCTTCTGGATGCACAAAATATTCTATTTCCATTTGTTCAAATTCACGAGTTCTAAAAATAAAATCACGTGGAGCAATTTCATTTCTAAATGCCTTACCAATTTGCGCAATACCAAAAGGAAGTTTTGGATGCATGCTATCTAAAATATTTTTGAAGTTCACAAAAATACCTTGCGCTGTTTCAGGACGAAGATAAGACACAGAAGAAACATCTTCCGCTGCACCAACATGTGTTTTAAACATCATGTTGAATTGTTTTTCTGCACCAAGAGCACCAGCACATTCGGGACATTTTTCTTTATTCTCTAAATGATCAGCTCGAAAACGTCGCTTACATTTCTCACATTCCACAAGAGGATCAGAAAATCCACCAACATGTCCAGAAGCTTCCCAAGTCTTTGGGTTCATTAAAATTGCTGCATCTAATCCATACATATCTTCTCTATCCAAAACAAACTGTTTCCACCAAAGTTGTTTAATGTTGTTCTTTAAAGCAACGCCCAAAGGACCGTAATCCCATGTTCCCGCAAGACCACCATAAATCTCAGAACCTTGAAATATAAAGCCACGGCGCTTTGCCAGAGATACTATTTTTTCCATTTTGTTTTCTATCATACGAGGAATATTACACTACTTTTATTACTGCACAACTTTACCAGCATCAGGATCTGCCCCACGGCCCAAATCAGTTGTTGGTTTATCTATGGCTAATTCAATTTCAGTTTGTGTAAAAGTATCAAATCCTGTGAACATTGGATTCAACAAAAGAGCTGGCGATTCTCCTAATTGACTAGCTGAAGGCGTAAGAGCGAGCTGTATTGCAACAGTTCTTGCTGGATCTATAAAACCAGCATGCTCTCTAATATCTCCTAATTCCCATTCAACTGTTCTGGAAATTGGTTCAAAAGATACTTTCTCTGAACTTGGTGAAAAATTATTATTCCAACGAACATAAGGTGGCAATGTCGCTTTAAATTTTCCTCTTTCAATTGAGTTTGAAGAGTTAGTTAGATTTAGCGTAAGAGTGTAAGTGGTTTCTTTTTCTACTTGCGGAGGAATTGGACCTGAATTTGTAAATGAATCACTCTTATATGAAGTCAAAGCAGAAAGCACAACATCTGAAACAATTTTTATTCTTTTAACTGCTTGCACTTCAATATCTTCAGGAACTTCATCTTCTGAAAGACGACGGCCCTTTATAGTTGCATTCAAAATAATTTCTGGATTCTTATAAACGGCCTGTCTTGTTGCGAGTGGTTTTGTTTTGAAATTAAAAGTTAAAGTGTCTGTTTTATTTATAGCAATTTCTGAAAACAATTCTGAATTTGTAGTTTTGTTCCAAGTGATTGTATTGTCGGATGAATTAAAGAATCCACCCGGAACAATTACACTAGAATCCTCTAACGCTTCCCCATCTAGTTTTAAAGTTATTTCTGCATCGCTAATAGCCGCACCGGTGTTGTTTGTATAAGTTAAACGACCATTGATTTGATTTGCACCTTGTCGCACAAGATCGATTTCAAAATCGCCATCAATAGAAATATCTAAAGCCAAGAACGGACGAATTAATGTGATTGATTTTGGAATATTAGCAAAGACAACATCTGCGGTGCCTGCAGACCACTTAAAAACTCTCTCTTCATTATTTTGTCCAGACAAAATACCTCTCACAGTGAAAGTCTTAGATTCTTGTGGAGTCATTTTTTCAAAAATCCAAGTATCATTTCCAGAAGTTGGTCTGATAGTTGAATCAGAGAAAGCAAAGCCAAATGGATAATCAACTTTAATTGTTACATTATTTAAATCGCTATTTGAATTAGAAGAAACATTAACATCAAATTCCAACTCTTGCCCAGAAGTAGTTTCTTTTACAGTATCCACCACCAAGCGAACAGGAGAAGATTGCAGAGCTAAACTAAAATTCTTTTTACTCTCAAAAATTGCATTTGAATTTGGAATCCGATATTCAACTCGTGCATTAATTTCTTTATTCTCTCCTTCCTCACCAAACAAAGCCGATGAATATGTTTTTTTCACAATTGAATTTGCTGGAATATCTCCCAAACCTTCGCGCACTCTAGATAAATCAGTTTTTAAATCTCCAGATAATTTTGTGCCCTCTGGATATTCGATAACTAAATCAACTGTATTGATTGAAAAATTGTGTCGATTTTCAACAATAATATCTAAAGATAATTCTTCTCCTCCGCCAATTGCCACCGGACCAACAATAGAAACCTCAACATTGTTTGAAGAAATGAATTGATTATTGCCGCCAAATTTATAGAAAGCAAAACTCAATGCTCCGATAAAAAATACAAAAGCAAAAATAGTCATTTTTGCAAAAACAGACAAACCCTTCTTTTCTAAAGAATTAGCAAAACTATCGCCCTCTTCCATTCCCCAACCTTTTGGAACATCTTCACCAACTTGCCTATTTAATTTTTGACGAGATCTTATCTGAAATTGAGTATTAGGAGAATAAAGCTTTTCTTGAAGCTTTTTCAAATGATTCATATTATCATTCGGACTTTGATTTTGATTGCTCAAATCTAATGGGTCATTCATTGGCAAAATTATAACACGCGTTTTAAACAGCTAGAATATTGCAAGCACAAAATAGTGGTGATTAAATTGAATATGAGAAAGGTCTTACTATGCCCAAAAAATCACCAGATATCGAAGAGACCGGTTCATTCGAAGTTCAAGAATTGTTTAATGGATTCCCCAGAAGAAGAAAATTAACACCAGAAAACACTCCCTTAGCAGAAGTGTTGGTCGATGACCAACACCAAACAAAGTTCACATTTGTTCGTGATGAACAAGCAAATCCACACCCAATTTCATGGGATATTTCTGGCTAAAGCTGGCTCTCTCTTAAGCCAGAATTAATCGCACGGAGTGCTTCACGGCGCTCCTTTTTCATTTGTTCAAAGACTTCCCCTTCCCACTCATCATTTAAAACAAAAAAGTTTATTTTTTCACTTTGACCAACATATCCCAAACGATTTAAAATTCTCAAAACAATCACAGCTTCAATGTCTGCAATTTTTTCTTTTTCTTCATTTTGATTTTTCTCTAAAAATTTTATACCTGAATACAAAATACTAAAAAGTTTTTCATCTCCTGATTCACCAGCCAAAAGTCTTTCCAATAATTTAAATATTCTGGCCATGACACACAATGATGTTTCAGAAATATTTGCAGAAAAATTTTCTAAGGGAGTTGAGTTTGTGAGTCGCCACATTCCTTTTCCGCGCACCAAAGACACATGTGCATAAGAAAAATTTTGCATCGCAAAACGCAATTTTGATTTTTCATATCTAATTCCTTGAGCGGTTGCACGTATCAATCCTAAATCTTTTGTAAATAAAGTTATAAAAGCATCTGCTTCCGCTTGTGGTGCGTTTCTTAAAACAAAAGCCTCTGTTTCGTAGATGTGATGCATTTCACTATGATACCTTCTCTATTTTTATTTTCACAGACTGCTCTGCAATCTTTATTTCTTCTCCTTCATTTTCAGCAAAAATAATTTCTTTTGCTCTAACTGTCTTTGAGATTTCATCTTTAAAATTGTTGATTTCTTTTTCAATTTCAGGAGAAATAATCACAGAAACAATATCATCAGGATGATAACCTACATTTTTTCTAAGCTGTTGAATAAATCTTATAACCTCTCTCGCGTTGCCTTCTGATATCAAATCTTCTGTTAAATTTATGTCTAAGACAATTTCTTTTTCTTGTTCTGGATTGAATTTTATTTCTTTAATATTCAATTCGTCTTTCAAAATTTCCAATAAATCAGCCTTATTTTGAAGTGAAGTATTTTTAAATGAAATAGAAGCAAGTGGTTGACGCACCTTTATTCCGGATTTTGTTCTTTCTTCAAGCGCCATTGTTACAGTATTTCTTAGAGTTTCCATTTCAGAAATTATTTTTTCATCTATTTTTTCTTGTGTTGGCCAAGTATCAAGATGCACACTTTCTGGATCATTTTCATTTCTAACTTTTTGATAAACATCTTCGGCAATAAAAGGAATTACGGGCGCCATCAATTTTGATAAATTTTTCAAAACAATTTTTGTTGTTGAAGCCGCAAAACGCGCATCTTCTGATTCTTCATTTTTAAATCTATCTCGTGAACGACGAATATACCAAGTAGATAAATCATCAACAAAATCCATAAACGGTCTTGTAGCTCTATCGATCTCATAATTTTCTAATGACTTTGTAACTTCAGAATTTAGTTTTTGCAATTTAGCTAAAATCCAAATATCTAAAATATTTTTGCTTTTACCATCAAAATCTTTATCACCTGAAACTTTTTTATACATTTCATAAAATGAAACGACATTATCCAAACGCATTATCAATTTTTTCATTACCTCATCAACTCCCTTTTCAGAAAAAGCCACGTCATCTGATTTCACTGCTGGCGACGCCATCAAAAAATATCTAAGTGCATCAGCACCATATTTATCCAAAACCAAATTTAAATCTGGATAATTATTTAAACTCTTAGACATTTTGCGTCCATCTTCAGCGAGCACTAAACCATTCACAATCACGTTCTTATAAGGAGATTCTCCAAAAAGCGCAGTGTTTAAAACAAGTAAAGAATAAAACCACCCACGAGTTTGGTCTACTCCTTCACCAATAAAATCAGCTGGGAAATTTTTAGATTTTTTAAAAATTCCATGCTCAGGATCAAATCTATCTTTTGACAAAGGATAATAATTTGAAGCATAAGGAACAGAACCAGAATCAATCCAACCATCGAACACATCTTTAATTCTGCGCATCAATTTTCCATTTTGCATAAATGTCACTTCATCGATATAAGGACGATGCAAATCTAATTCGAAATTATCATTTACCGGCAACTTATTTGGAACAATTTCTAAAGTCTTTCCAGTTTGAATAAAATCTTCTTCTGTTTCTTTTATTTTTATTGTTTGTTCTTTATCTAATGCATTATTTGCAGCTACAAGAGTCCAAACAGGATATTCATGGGTCACGATTAGAATTCTTTTTCCTTCATTTTTAGAATCGATTTCTTTCAAGAAATTCCCCACTCTTTTCTTCAAATCCAAAACTGTCTCCGCATTTTCTGCGCATTTTTCAAATCTATCTTTCAATGTTGGAACATAATCTCTATATTCAGAAATTGGACGACCATCAAAACCAGTTTGAATTTCTTTTAGTCTTTCATCAAAAACGATATTCTCTTTTGGAAAGCCAATTTTTTCTGCCACGATTTCTGCAGTTTCTTTTGTGCGATAAAGCGGTGATGAATAAATTAAATCAAATTTTTGATTACTTAAACCTTCAATTGTTTTTGCAATATCATCTTTTCCCTTTTGAGTTAAATGACTTGGCGAATTATTGCTATCAGACATTCTGTTTTCTAAATTATGATCTGATTCCCCATGACGCATTACTACAAAAGTATTTGTACTTTTTGTTTTTTCTTTCAACTCTTCTGCGTTTTCGATAAAACAAATTTCTGATCCATCTTCTGATTTCCAAATTGGAATTGGTGTTCCCCAATATCTCGCACGAGAAACAGACCAATCTTTCGCATCCTTCAACCAATTTCCAAAACGTGCACTACCCACAAAATCAGGTACCCAGTGAACTTTTTCATTTGCTTTAACAATTTTATCTTTTATATCTGTAACTTTTATATACCAAGAAGACATCGCGTAGTTTAAAAGCGGTGCATCTGTACGCCAACAATGAGGATATGAGTGCGTATATTTTTTCTTATCAAAAAGAAGGCCTTTGTGAGCTAGATATTTTACAACTTCCACATCAGTTTTTGTTGGATCTTCTTTTGGTTTTGCTTGAAGTCCTGCAAGCTCTTTTACTTCTGGCACAATTCTTCCATCCATTTTCACGTGTTGAACAAAAGGCAAATTATTTTCTTTTCCTAAATTCAAGTCGTCTTCACCAAAAGCTGGTGCAATATGCACAATTCCCGTACCGTCTTCTGTTGTGACAAAATCTCCATGATAAATTTTCCAACCATTTTCCCTATTATCTAGATTTGTATCATTGATGTAGTAATCAAAAGGAGGTGTATATTTTTTTCCAACTAATTCTTCGCCTTTAAATTCTGAAACGATTTTACCTTCTTTCCCTTCAAAAACTTTATCGACAAGATTTTTCGCGCAAACGTATTTTGAATTTTCCAATTCAATTTTCACATAATCAACATCCTTATTCACCGCAAGCGCGACATTTCCAGGAAGAGTCCAAGGAGTTGTAGTCCAAGCTAAAACAAAAGTCCCCTTCTCATCCGCTAACTCAAATTTAGCAGTAGCAGAAAGATCGGTAATATCTTTATATGCTTGATTAACTTCAAAGTTTGAAAGCGCAGTTTCAAGCAAAGGCGAAAGATGCATTGATTTAAATCCTTCATACACCAGACCTTTTTTATTTAAAGAATTCCACATCCACCACACGCTTTGCATGAACTTTGGATCCATTGTGATGTAGTTGTCGTCAAAATCAACAAAACGTCCTGTGCGAGGAATTATTCTTTTCCATTCATCAAGATAACGAAACACGCTTGCTTTCGCCGCTTCATTAAAATTTTTAACTCCAAAATTCTCTACATCTTGTTTTGTTTTTAATCCATTTTCTTTTTGAATTAAATTCTCAATTGGAAGTCCATGTGTATCCCAACCCCAGCGACGCACAACTTTATAACCTTGCATTGTTTTAAAACGTGGGATTATATCTTTAATTGTCCCAGGAAGAATGTGTCCATAATGTGGCAAACCTGTTGCGAAAGGCGGACCATCAAAAAACACAAAGTCTCCTTTAGGTGCATTTTTATCTACAGATTTTTTAAAAATCTCGTTTTTTTGCCAAAAATCAAGAATTTTTTCCTCGCGAAGCGCTATGTTGCTTTTATTAGTTTCTTCATTTGTCATAGCTATGAGCATACGACATTTGGGCTTTAGTTTCAATTAAAGAAAAAGCGCCACGGGGCGCAGAAGTTAAAACTCTGTAGGGTTTTTTCTCCCGGGCTCGCAGCATTCTGAATATCGCGACATGACAGGCGGAGGATTTTCATCCTTCTTGGTTATCTCTGGGACTTCAGTAAAGTGCTCAGAGAGAACTTCAAAACGTACGTTCATTTCCTCTGCAGCAGCCATGAGCTTCACACAAGCAAGAAGTTTATCCCCGCTAGATTGAAGATCTTGGATTTCGATCCCTAAGGGGAAGAAATCAACATCATCCTCAATCCAGGAAACCATCTTTTCAGTTGGATTATGGTAAAACCTGAACATTGTCCAGGTTTTATCCAAGAGAATTGAGAATTCGGTGAATTCGCCAGCCTTGCAGACGAACAATCTTTTAGGCATTAAAGTAGTACTCATTTCAAAAAACAAATTACACTCAAAAACACACTGTGTCAACCTCCACTCACCCTACATCTTCTCCGGCAAAGATATACCTAAAATTTCCAAACCATTTTCTAAAATTGTGTGCACAGCTTGTGTGATACCCACTTTATAAGAAGTTCCCATATTATCTTTATCTATAATTTGTTCATTGGCATAAAAAGAATTAAATTCACTTGAAAGCTCTGTGAGGTATGTAATTAATTTTTGTGGAGCAAGTTCATCATAAGATTCAGCAACAATTTCTGGAAAACGATTCAGAATCTTTTCAATATTTTTTATTTGCCAGTTTTCTGGTTGTGCCCCACTAGCCAAAACAACTCCTTCTGATTCTGCTTTTTTCAAAATTGATTTTGCGCGAGTCGCTGTGTATTGAAGATATGGACCTGAGTCGCCTTCAAAAGAAAGTGATTTTTCAAAATCAAAGATAATATCTTTTCCGGGAGCTTGTTTTAAAATTGAATAACGAATTGAAGCTAGAGCAACTTTCTCTGTGACATCTTCTTTAATTGTTTGATCATAATCTCGCTCAGAAATTTTTTCAAAAACTTTTGCTCGCGCCTCCTCGATTAAACTTTCTGCTGAAATAACATCACCAGTTCTTGAACTCATTTTCCCTGATGGCAATCGAAGCATTCCATGAGAAACATGAACAGTATTTTTTGCTAAATCTGGAAAAACTTCTTCCATAACTTTTAACAAAACCTTAAAATATTCGTTTATCTCGTTGCCAGTAATAACAATTGATTTCTCATATTCATAATTATCAGATTTAATTTTCGCTAGCCCAAGCTCTTTAGCTTCATAAGTTGGAAGACCCATTGAGTTTATAAAAACCCTGGTGTGCAAGCCATGTTTTTCTCCTTTATACACAGTCGCACCATCACTAACTTCGAAAATTCCACTTTTAATATTTTCTTCAACAACTTTTTTTCCAAATTCTCCACTTTCACTTTCAAGAAAATAAAAATCAAACTTAGTTCCAAGTCTTTTATAGATTAATTCAAATGCTTCCAAGCTCCACTTTCTTCCCTTTTCATAATAAATATTTAACTCATGATTTGATTTCTCAAAAATCATTTTATTTGTAACTTCAATTTCTTTCTTGGCTCTTTCATCTGCTTCATATTCGTGTGAACCAAAAGCATATGAGTTTGCAAGAAAACGAATTTTTACATCAAGTGGATCTTCATCATGAGGAAATCCCGCACGGTTTTGCACCATTCCCCACACTGCTCTAGCAACATGAATACCTGTATCACCTTGATAAACAGCACGCTTCACTTCAGCGCCATTCCACTCTGCAATTCTGCAAAGTGTTTCTCCAATAATATTACTCATCAAATGTCCGATATGAAAAACTTTAAATGGATTTGGGTCTGTAAATTCAATAATTGTTTTTTGATTATTTAAATTACTGTTGCGTCCATAATTTTTTCCTTGATTCACCACATCTTGCACAGTTTGCTCAAAAAATTTATTTGAAAGATGAAAGTTTATAAAACCAGGACCAGCCACTTCTATTTTTTCAAACTCCTCACCCAAACTACTTTTCAAAGCCACAACAACATCTTCTGCCAATTCTTGAGGATTTTTTCCAATCTTCTTTCCAAGAGCCATGGCAATATTTGTTGAATAATCACCATTTACTAAATCAGCAGGATGTTCAACAACAAAATTAACCTTTTCCAAGCCCATTCCTGTCAAAATATCATTTATAGTATTTTTGATTTTTTCCTGCATTTTCTTATTTCGCTAGTCTAGCATGTCTTCTAAAATCACTACAAACTATTTTCCCGTGCTTCCAAAAGCACCTTCCCCACGTACAGTATCCGAAAGCTCTTCAGATTCCATGAGTTCAACTTGCTCAACTTTTTGAATTAGCATTTGTGCAACTTTCTGCCCTGCCTCAAAATTATAAACTTCTTGGCTTAAATTTATAATACCGATTTTTATTTCGCCACGATACTCAGAATCAACTACACCTCCCAAAGTTTTCAATCCTCCTTTATGAGAAATTCCGCTCTTGTCCCAAATCAAACCTACAAACCCTTCAGGAATCTCCATAGCAATTCCAGTATTTACTTGCACTCGTTCATTTGGAGATATAGAAATATTTTCCAAACAAAACAAATCCATACCCGCATCAAAACTGTGCGCATAATTTGGAGAAACTGCACGCGAATCTAATTTTTTAAATTTAATTTGCATATTTATCGGCGCAAAATTTCGTCTATACGAATTGCAATATCTTCAAAATCTTTTTCTGTTTTTCCGCGAGTAGTTTCTGCGGGAGTTCCAAGACGAATTCCAGAAGGATCTACAGGACTTCGTGTATCAAAAGGAATTGTATTTTTATTCACAATAATTCCCTCTTTTTCCAATCTGTCACTCGCCTCTTTTCCAGCAATTCCTTTTCCATCCATCCAAGTATCAACAAGAATTAAATGAGAATCAGTGCCACCTGAAACAATTCTCCAACCAAGCTCTTGAAGTTTATTAGCGAAAGCTTTTGCATTCTTCACAATTTGCTCTGTATAAATTTTAAAATCTGGCTGCATTGCTTCATGAAGAGTCACTGCAACTGCTGCAATTTGATTTATGTGAGGACCACCTTGAAGACCCGGAAATACTGCTTTGTCTATTTTCTCTGGCAAATTTCTTTCATCTTTTTTAGAAAAAATTAAAGCACTTCGTGGACCTCGTAAAGTTTTGTGAGTTGTTGTGGTCACAATATCAGCATAAGGAAACGGAGATGGATAAACCCCACCAGCAACAAGACCTGAGATATGAGACATATCTACCATTAAATATGCACCAACTTTATCTGCAATCTCACGAAACTTTTGCCAATCAATAATTCTTGGATATGCAGTGTACCCTGCCACAATAATATTTGGCTTTTCTTCCATGGCTTGTTTTTCAATTTCTTCAAAATTTAAAATTTCTGTTTCTTTATCAACTCCATATTGAACAGAATTAAAAAACTTTCCTGTAACAGAAACTTTATGCCCATGAGTTAAGTGCCCACCGTGATCTAATTTCATTCCAAGGATTTTTCCGTCCTTAGGGAGAAGACCTAGATACACCGCAAGGTTTGCAGGTGAACCAGAAAGCGCTTGCACATTTACTGCCCAATCATTTTGATTTAAACCAAAAGCTTGCAACGCTCGAGATTTTGTTAAATTTTCAACCTCATCAACAATTTCATTCCCTCCATAATATCTAGCTCCGGAATATCCTTCGGCATATTTATTATTAAATCTTGAACCAAGTGCCACCAAAACATCATCTGAGACATAATTTTCAGACGGAATTAAATTTATTACGCTTTTTTGTCTCTCATCTTCTCTTTTTATTAAATCCGCAATTTGTATATCTTTCATAAAAGTAGTGTTAGTTGAATAATAAATTTTTGCGGTGTTATATCATGGGAGTTTTATTATTTACATACTATCATATTTATTTACTTTTTTGGTATATAGCAGTAGTATCAAAATAGACAATTAGCACCTAGAAAAATACACCAAATGATTGAACCTGAATTTAAAAAATTTAAATTTAGTCTGGAAATTGAACCCTGGATGGGTCAAGGAATCCCGATTCACACAGATACTCAGACATTGATTGGAAAAGCTCCGCTTGTGCCAAATACCCCCGGACAAAACATCAGGACCTACGAAATATTGGAAGTTAGAGCTCTTTCCCTGATTAGTCTGACTTTCCAAAGCGTCCTTAAAAAAGCCACCTCGGAAAGAAATCCTGTTGGTCTTTGGGATATTGGACCCATGTGGCATTTTCTAAATTCAGAACATGAAACTGCAAGAGAAATTCTTCTTGAAATGAAAAATTCGGGTGGAATGTTGCTCTTTGGAATGGAACCGCAGGAAGACAAAAAAGGATTCCTTTCTACACCAAGATTTCTTCTTCATGGAACAGACATTATGGTATGCCCATGGTGTTGTGGAAGAAACTCAAAAGATGATGCTCCTTCCGCTGAGGGCAAAGTATCGCCCTCAGACTTATTTGTTTTCGTGACCCGTTAACTGACCTTGTGGTCGGTTTTTTCTTTACAGAATAAATATTATATCGTAGTGTTGCCACAAATGATTGCCACCGACAATCAAAAGTATTGATGTAAAATCTCAAATGACCTGAAGTCATTCGGAGAGGGGTCTGAAACCTCCGTTATACTCACAAACTATCGGATTAGAACATCAAAATGAACGACGTACTTAAAAGAGATCTGGTTGAGTTGCTTGTTGAAGAAAAAACCACTCCTGTGCTTATGGAATTTTTCTTCAATCACCTTGGGTTTGATGCCGCTGATGCATTGATGACAGAAAAGAGAATCAATGACCTAAAAAATCAGTTCCTAGGAGCATTATTTGCAACACTAATATGTACCATGTTCGTATGGATAAAATACGGACACTCTAGTCTAGTTACTGGAATTCCAATGATTCTGGTGTTTTGCGTCATAGGTTTTAGAATTCATATTGCTTCAAACGAAACAAAACCAAACAAGCAAAACATCGCTGCTTTCAAACTAAGAAGTATTGACCTTATTAAGTTATTTGAAGCAGAGGGTATGGAAATAGACAAGGCCAAGGACTGGAGTGAATGCCACAGGTTTGTCCATGCTATTTTGGTAAAAAAAGCTTCCACAGT
>CAZIFF010000011.1:0-3367 GCA_964538345.1 uncultured Candidatus Saccharibacteria bacterium | reverse complement strand
CAGTTCTTGAAAACGAACATTATTTTGGAAGTAGTCATGAATCCACAATATCAGCAAGAAGTTCTTTTGTTAAAACCCACAGATTATTAATTCAATTTAAATTGTGTGGTGAAAAACATGGTCCTTACTATGAACAGGCAGAAGAGACCTTACCCAAGAGGCAGCCATAAGCTTCAAAACATCACAGTATCACCACGATGAATGTCATCGTGGTTTTTTCTTTAAAGAAAAATTAGCCACGTGTGCTAATAAATTATTCAGTTGCTTCAAATTGTCGGCCGATAATATTGTCAGGATGTCCCCTGTTGAAAAGAATTTCACTTCCATCCAAAAGATAAACATCCCTGATACCAGCTTCAATCATCACTTGCCAACACGGTTCACAACACCACCAGTGACCCCAAAGATAGATATCTGTCCCAGACACTTCTTCACCCTTTTCCAGAGCTACACGAATCGCTGATTGCTCAGAATGATTCTTAGGATGACATCCTTCGCAAAGCTCATAACCTTGGCCCGTAGGAATTCCCTGCTTTACACGTTCACAATCATGAGTGTTGTGATAATCGCTTCCATTAGCGGCAGAGGCTAGCACCATGTCATCACGCACCAAGACCGAAGCATTTGGCATTGAAGAATCTAGAGAGTGCTTACGCGCATAATCACGCGCCGCTCTCATGAATGCATTTGAAGCCGGGACATATTTGATTTCTCTGCCTTCTGGCAAAAATGGGTATTTGATGTTTTTTTCCATAAAATTTAAGTTCTGTCTATAATGCACATTATCGCTCATCTATTATAATGTAAATACTCCAATGACAAAATTTGATCAAATCTATCAAAATCTCCTGAAAGAAATCTTAGAAAAAGGATACCGCGAACATTCAGAAAGAACTGGTCTTGAGACATCAGCAATCCCAGGGCTTCATTTTAAAATAAATCCAGAAGAAGATGGATTCCCTCTTCTTACTCTTCGAAAAATTCCTGTACGTGGTCCTATTGTAGAACAAATTTGGTTTTTATCTGGAGCTCGTAAGCCTGCAGACTTTCTTCGTAATCACACAAAAATTTGGGATGCTTTCACAAATCCCAATGACGTTGTCACAGTTGCTTATGGATATCGCTGGCGAAAACATTTTGGCAGAGACCAAATTGCAAAATTAATCGAACTCTTGGAAAAAGAACCTAGCTCTCGTCACGGGGTTGTAATTGCATGGGATCCAGCACAAGATGGTCTTTCACTTACAAAAAAAGCCAATGTTCCCTGCCCTTATACTTTTACTGTAAATATTATTGCTGGGAAATTACATATGCATAACATTGTTCGTTCAAACGACATGATTCTAGGTTTTCCATTTGATGTTGCTGGTTTTTGTTTT
Source organism: uncultured Candidatus Saccharibacteria bacterium (assembly GCA_964538345.1). Lineage (GTDB taxonomy): Bacteria > Patescibacteriota > Minisyncoccia > Phycocordibacterales > JAACPR01 > JAGOTN01. The sequence goes on along the minus strand of CAZIFF010000011.1, from coordinate 1,988 downwards.
CTTCAATATATTTTAGCGCAAAGACTAGGTGTGAAAGTTGGCACATATTCTCATTCAATATCAAATGCGCATATTTACGAAAACCATTACGATGCTGCTAAAGAAATTATTTCCCGCACAAATGATCATCCTCCAATCACTTTAAAACTTCCAGAAAATTCTTTTGAAAGATCAGAAAAAAAAGACGAGACACTTCTCGAAGAAATTGTTTCTCAATTACAAGATCAATATAATCCGATGCCCGCAATTAAAGGATTAAAAATAGCCCTATAAATATATGTATGTATTTTTGATAGCAGCAGAAACAAAAGATGGATTTATCGCAAAATCTGATTCTCAAAATTCTATGGATTGGACAAGTCCTGAAGATAAAAAATTTTTTATAGAAAAAACAAAATCTGCAGGCACAATAATAATGGGACGAAAAACTTTTGAGACTTTTGGGCGTCCACTAAAAGATCGTCGAAATATTGTAATGACACGCCAAGAAATAGAAATTCCTGGAGTTGAAACCACAAATGAATCCCCAGAAGATTTAATAAAAAGATTAGAATCCGAGGATGTAAAAGAAGTAGCAATATGTGGAGGAGCAGAAATTTATAAATTATTTTTAGAAAAAAACTTAGTGGACACAGCTTTTATAACTCAAGAAAATATAGAGTTTGGTGAAGGTGTACCACTTTTCCCTGCTGAAATAAGACAAAAATTAGAACTTGTTTCAAGTGTAAATTTATCTGCAAATACGCTATTATTGGAATACAAGATTAAAAAATAAAATGTCTATTCTCACAAAAAAACAAATACTTGAAAGAATTAATTCTAAGAATATTTTGTTTGAACCAAGTTTGGATGAATTTCAAATTCAGGCTCACGCTATTGATTTAAGACTTGGTTACACTTTTCTTTTGCCAAAACGATGGCATCTCACAGACAAAGGTCGCGAAGCTTTAAATATTGATCACTTAAGCGATCAACGACCGGATTATTTTGATGTTATTGAATTAGAAAAATCTCAAACTTTTGATCTTCTTCCTGGAGAATACGTATTAGCTTCTACATTAGAAACAGTTGGAATCCCAGACGATTTAATGGCAATTTTATACCCTCGCTCATCAACAAACAGAAAAGGTCTATCAGTTGATCTAACAGGAATCGTCGATTCTGGATACAAAGGACAGCTAGCTATTCCTATTCGCAACAACACAGAATCACAAACAATTAAACTTTATCCAGGAGAAAGATTTTGCCAAATCGTTTTTGAAAAATTAGACGAACCAGCAGAAATAAAAGAGAGTCGATATCATCAAAAAGATATTATTGAGGGATTCATAAAACAAAATTTCAAAAATAAAGATAAAGATCTCACTGAAACAAATCTTGTTAAAGAAGGAAAAATTCTTGAACTAAAAGAGCAACACAAGGCTTAAACAAAATTTGTTTTTATAATATTCAATATATCTTCTTCATTTTCATATTCAAATGGCTTTTGCATTCCATGTGACTCAAGTGCATCATGAACTATTTTAGAAATCTTTGAACCTTTTTTGTAAAAAGCCAAAGTTTTAGTGTTCGTACTCATGGCTCTTTCAATCTCAATACCCAAGCCAATTGATGGATAATCACAGAAAGCTACAAAATAATCTGCATCATCAACGTGCTTAACATCATAATCATATACATTCACATCATCTCTAGGCCCATCTACCCACGCAAATTCTAAAATTTCAAAACCTAAATCTTTGATTCTTTCTCTAACACTAAAAACAAACTTTCTAAATTCTTCTGTAGCTTGAGTTAGCGCACATCCTACATAAATCTTTTTCATCAGTTTATTTTATCAAGACAAAGAAAAACAGCCAAAATAATTTTCTGAAACATCTGCAGGCCGTAAGACCGAAGCCGTTGAAGAAAATTATTTTGGCTGTTTTTTTGCTTTACTTAATCTCTACCCCCATTGATCTAGCAGAACCAGCAATAATCTTCATTGC
>CAZIFF010000010.1:0-29663 GCA_964538345.1 uncultured Candidatus Saccharibacteria bacterium | reverse complement strand
ATTTTTCCTTCGCCGATTACTTTCACTTTGATCTGATTGCCTTCGCGATCAAATCCCATGAAATAAATTGACTCAGAACCGACTAAGAGTCGCACGGGTCCGTGACAAAGGATCCGTGAAGCTCCTGTGATGAATTCATTGTGCCAGCCAGCATACCATCCCTCCTCAGGATTTTCTGGGGTGATGACGACATAGTGCCGCCACCCACCGAGAACCGGGATGTGAAAACGAATGTTATCCAACCAAGTCCTTTTTACCATTTGATTAGGTATGCCTTGGACTATGGTCATTAAATATTCATCTAGACCCTCGGAAGAAAGTCCTACCCAGTTCCACTTGTGGGTTAGTTGTGGACTCTCCTTGAATCCTCCCGAAATCCACGCAATAAAAGACATTAAAGGAAGGAGAAGAAGGTTTAGGCATTTTTCCCAACAGCGAAGTGGTTTGATTTTCATTTCACCAAAGTGCAGGAATATTGACCGGATTTTCTGGATTGAAAAACCAGGTGATTTCAAAACGGACATTTTTTCTTTTTGGTCTGTTCACTAGGTATCTGACCTGAACTAACCAACGACTCTCATCGTTTGTATAGTCCCCAAAACAGGTGACAGTTGCTTGATTTAGGTCAAGCCTCATTAGTCTTGGCCTAAAAGAGAATCTTCCTCCTTTTTTGTTTGGAGGTAGTTCGAGATCTTTTTGCGTTCCAGCAAGTCCGGTAATCCTTTCTTGTATTTGAAGTATGAGCCGTTCGGCTTCTTCGTAAGTGACCACGGCGATATCGCAGCCGTGTCTTGGTTCGGATTGGACCTCTTCTTTTGCGTGAAGGGGAGGAAGTTTATTTGCTTTCATTCTTTGTATTGGTTGGTTTGTGAAAAAAACTTTCTTCAATACAATACGCTAAAAATACTCATTTGTCAAACTACCAAAAAATGCTATATTTAAGCCACTTATGCCCACAAAATTTGTATTAAAAGCTCCATATGAGCCAGCAGGTGATCAGCCAAAGGCTATTGAATCTCTTGTCGAGGGTGTGAAAAAAGGTGAAAAACACCAGACTCTTTTGGGTGTTACCGGCTCTGGAAAAACTTTCACAATTGCCAATGTTATAAATCAAATTCAAAAACCGACACTTGTGATTGCGCACAACAAAACTCTTGCTGCCCAGCTCGCTCAAGAATACAAAGAATTTTTTCCAGACAATGCAGTGCATTATTTCGTTTCTTATTATGATTATTATCAACCAGAAGCTTATATGCCGGTGACTGATACTTATATTGAAAAAGAAGCACAAATAAATGAAGAAATTGATCGTTTGCGTCATGCTGCCACACAGGCACTTCTAACAAGAAAAGATGTGATCATTGTCGCATCGGTGTCTTGTATTTATGGTTTGGGTGCTCCTGAAGAATATGAAAAAGAAAATATGAAAATTATGCGAGGAGAAAAAATGGAGCGCGGAGATTTTTTGCGTTCACTTATTTCAATTCACTACAACCGTACAAATGCAGATTTAAAACCTGGACTTGTGCGAGGCATTGGTCAATCAATTGAAATCATGCCAATTTCTGAAAGATTTATTGTACGTATAACTTTTGATGAAAATAAAATTTCTCATATCACAAAAATAGATGCCACAACTCGTTCGATAATTGAAGAACTTGAATATTTTTATTTTTTCCCAGCGAAGCACTTCGTGACTGATAAAGAAAAAATTGCGGTGGCTATAAAAACAATTGAACACGAATTAAAAGAAAGATTAAAAGTCTTGGAAGCAGAAGGGAAGCTTTTAGAAGCTGAAAGATTGAAGCGACGCACAAGTTATGACCTGGCTTTGATTCGCGAAGTTGGATATACAAACGGAATTGAAAATTATTCTCGACATTTTTCTGGAAAAAAAGCAGGTGAAGCACCAGAGACTTTGCTTTCATATTTTCCAAAAGACAAAAATGGAAATTCAGATTTTTTGCTTGTGATAGATGAATCTCACGTAACAGTCTCTCAAATTGGTGGAATGTATAACGGTGACAGATCAAGAAAAGAAACCCTCGTATCTCATGGTTTTCGTCTGCCCAGCGCTTTAGATAATCGCCCTATGAAATTTGAGGAATTTGAGAAAAAAATGCCACAAGCGATTTATACTTCTGCTACTCCTGGAAAATATGAATTAGAGCATTCTAAAAATATTGTTGAGCAGGTGATTCGTCCGACTGGTCTTGTGGATCCTATTGTTGATGTGAAGCCTGTGACTGAAAAAGGAAAATATAAAGGTCAGGTAGCTGATTTTATACAAGAAGCTGAAAAGGCAATCAAAAAAGGTGGGCGCGTGCTTGCGACAACTTTAACAAAAAAGATGGCGGAAGATTTAGCGAGTTATCTTTCTGATAAAAAAATAAAAGCGATTTATTTGCATAGTGATATTAAAGCGCTGGAGAGAATTGAAATTATCACGCAATTTAGAAAAGGTGATTATGATATTTTGGTTGGAGTGAACCTGCTTCGTGAAGGTCTTGATATGCCCGAGGTGACTTTGATTGGGATTTTAGATGCAGATAAAGAAGGATTTTTGCGAAGCGAAACCGCTTTGATACAAACAATTGGTCGTGCTGCTAGAAATGTTGATGGACGCGTGATTCTTTATGCTGATGAAGTGACTGGTTCAATGCAAAGAGCCATGGGTGAAACTGAGCGACGTAGAAATGTTCAGCTTGCATACAATGAGAAACACGGCATCACACCAAAAACAATTGCGAAACAAATTCGTGACATTACTGAAACAATGTCTAGTGATCATCAAAAAGCAGTTTCAAAACTTTTGGAAATTGACATGAAGGCCGCGAAAGCAAAACCTGAGCAATTGATAAGACAAAAAGAAAAACAAATAGAAGGTGCGGTGAAGATTTTGGATTTTGAAACAGCAGCAATTTTGCGTGATGAGATCGTGGCGATTAAGGAGAAGTTTTTGAATAAGAAGGATTAGGGAAATGGTGGTGGATTTGGCATGTTGCTAAAAATATGGCGTGGTGATAATGTTCTTTATTGAACCTCCAGAGTTGCCGTTGTAACTTTTGGAGAAAGTAAAAAATTAAAAACAGAAAGGATTGATGTATGTTCAAAATCTGTATGATTGGAGGAATTGCGTGCGGGAAAAGCGGGAGAGCACAAGGAATCGCTGATTTCTTGTGTTATCGAAGGGCGGAAATGAGCGACATTCTGCGGGCAAAAAATGATCCCGAAATTAACGCAATAATGGAAGCCGGACAATTGGTTCCGGACGGAAAAAGCATTCCAGCGTTCATTTCGGATCTTCAGAAAAACGGGTTTCAAGAAACCGTGTCATCTGGGTTTCCTCGAAACGTACATCAGGCAAGGGAAGGATGGCTGTACCTTTCCAGTAACTGTGCAGGTGGACGCCTCTTGGTGATCAACATCATTCGGCCAAAGGAAGAGTGCCGAGTCTTCCATAAACTCAGAAAACGCCCCAACGACGATTTCGATTTTCGTTGGAGTCTGTATGAAAAAGAGCATCCAGCTACCGTGAACTTCTTAAGGTCGAAAATCGGGCATCGACTTGTCGACTTTCAGGCATCAGACTGTATTGAAAGTGATGTTCGAACTCTTTGTGAGAACATCGCCAAACTGACGATGGTGGGCATTCCTCGCAGGAAGAGAGTGTTGATCTCTCGGCACACTAAGGGAATTGCTTTGAAGGCCTGAACATTTGCCAATGGATGACAGGCAGCACGACTTCATCGTGCTGCCTGTCCCAATGGCTTTTTCTTTTTAAATTAGAGTAGTCCACAACAAAACATTGCAAAAATAGAAAATTGTGTTATTGTTGGCCACCTGTGCCGTTTTTGAAATTCCTTCAAAAACACCAGAAATTCAGTTCTTTAATTGTGAATTATGTGTTGGACAACCAAAAAAAACAGGGTCTGGAGTTTTTTCAGACAGAGATGGTATCGCTTGCCTCATGTGCGTCGGCGATACAAAAAAGGTAATCTCGATATTATTAATTGCTGTGGAGGTTTTGGTCCTTTGTCTGAGTAATCATTTTTATTTGCCATCTGCGTCTTCGCGTGGCTTTTTCTTTAAAATTTTGTTAAAATCGCTTTGTTTAAATATTTTGATACATACCTAGTCGGCAAAACCGACTCGATTTGTGTTTTTAATTTATGAGCATCAAAAAATCACAGCTAAATAAAAAAGAATCAGACAAGATTATTGTGAAGGGTGCACGCACACATAACTTGAAAGATATCACTGTTGAAATGCCACGAAATAAAATGGTAGTTTTCACTGGTCTTTCAGGTAGCGGAAAATCATCTCTTGCTTTCGATACTATTTTTGCGGAAGGTCAAAGACGATATGTCGAATCTCTTTCTGCATATGCGCGACAATTTTTGCGACAAATGCAAAAGCCGGATGTAGATGAAATCGTTGGACTCTCTCCTGCAATTTCTATTGATCAAAAATCTCGTTCAAACAATCCACGTTCAACAGTTGCCACAATCACTGAAATTTACGATTATCTTCGAATTCTTTTTGCTCGTATTGGAAAGCCACACTGTCTCACTTGTGGAAGACAAATCAAAAAACTTTCAAATGAAGAAATTCTAGAAACAATTATTAAAACAGTAGAATCTATTGATATTTCTGATAAAAAGAAAAATGTAATGGGAGTGGATATTGATGATATTAAAGTGCAAATTTTTGCGCCGGTTGTTGTGGGGCGAAAAGGTGAATACTATCAGCTTCTTTATGATTATCTAGGAAAGGGTTACGAAAAAGCGCGTATTGATGGTGTGGAGAAAAAACTTCGCGATCGTATTGAGCTCACAAAAACCAAAAAGCACGACATTGATATTTTGATTGATGAATTTTATATCAGTGATATTAAAAGTCGTTCAAAAGATATGCGTGAACGTCTGGCTGATGCTATTGAAAAATCTATTCACGAGACAGAAGGTCTTATAAAAATAATCACATTAGATGAAGAAAAATTAATGTCTTCAAAATTCATGTGTCCTTATGATGGATTTTCATTTCCAGAAATTGAACCAAGACTTTTCTCATTTAACTCTCCACATGGTGCATGTTCTGCATGTAATGGTTTAGGAACAAAACATTTTTTTGGTGATGAAGATTGTGAGACTTGTCATGGTGCAAGACTTCGTCCTGAAGCTCTTTTGGTTTATCTTGGTGATGAAAAACAAAAAATAAATATTGTGGACCTCACCGCAATGTCTATTGGTCATGCTATAGATTTTTTCATTGAATTGAAATTAACAAAAACAGAAATTGAAATTGCCAAAGTAGTTTTGAGAGAAATTGAAGCTCGTCTGAAATTTATGGATGATGTGGGAATTGAATATTTGTCTTTGAGTCGTCGTGCAAACACTCTTTCTGGTGGTGAAGCGCAAAGAATTCGTTTGGCTAGTCAGCTTGGATCTGGGCTTGTTGGTGCGCTTTATGTTTTAGATGAGCCAACAATCGGTCTGCACTCTCGTGATAATGATAAATTGATTCAAACACTTTTAGATCTGCGTGATCTTGGAAATACAATCATTGTTGTTGAACACGATGAAGATACAATTTTTGCTTCTGATTATCTTGTAGATATTGGTCCTGGAGCTGGTGTGCATGGTGGAGAGGTTGTTGTGGCAGATGATTTGGAAAAATTGTTAACTGCAAAAACAAATCCTTCAAAATCTGTGACACTTGATTATTTGCGTGGAGATAAAGAAATTGAACTTCCAGAAAAGAGACGTTCAGAGCCACGTGGGCATATTTCAATTAAAGGAGGAAAAGTTTTCAATATAAAAAACATGAATGTTGATGTTCCTCTTGGAAAATTTGTTGCTGTCACTGGTGTATCTGGTTCAGGAAAATCTTCTTTTGTTTATGAAATTTTGTATAAAAATCTTCAAGCACGTCTGGATAGAAAATATCGTTCAGCGAAAACAGAAAACTGTGCAAGTTTTACAGGCTCAGAATATTTAGGCCGTGCAATTTTAATTGATCAATCTCCAATTGGAAGAACTCCGCGCTCAAATCCCGCTACATATACTGGTGCATGGACTCATATTCGCGATATGTTTGCCGAGACAGAAGAGGCAAGATATCGAGGATGGAAAGCTAATCGATTCTCATTTAACGTGAAAGGTGGAAGATGTGAAGCTTGTCAGGGAAATGGCGAGATAGCTGTGGAAATGCATTTCTTGCCGACAGTTTATGTGCCTTGCGATGTTTGCAATGGAAAAAGATTTACAAAAGAAACTTTAGAAGTGAAATACAAAGGAAAAAATGTTCACGATGTTTTGCATATGACTATCGAAGAAGCTTTAGAATTTTTTAATGATATTCCTTCAATTTCGGATAGATTGAAAACTTTGTCTGATGTTGGTCTTGGATATTTGGAGCTTGGTCAATCTGCCACAACTTTGTCTGGAGGTGAAGCGCAAAGAGTAAAAATTTCCTCAGAACTTTATCGTGCGCATTTGCAAAAAACAATTTACATTTTAGACGAACCAACAATCGGATTACACTATGAAGATGTGAAAAAGTTGATTGAGATTTTGCAAACTTTGGTTGATAAAGGAAACACTGTGATTGTGATTGAACACAATATGGATGTAATAAAATCTTCTGATTATATTATTGATATTGGACCAGAAGGTGGTGAAGGTGGTGGAAATATTGTAGCAAAAGGAACTCCCGAACAAGTCGCTTCTTCTGATAAGGGGTATACAGGAAAGTATTTAAAAAGGGCATTAAAAGGTGTGAGGGGGAGGTAAAGAAAAATTGCCAACTCATTTTGACAATATTTGATAAGCGAGGATAAGTATTGCTGCGCCAACACCTTTCAGCAAAAAGACTACTGTAAGGGTTAGTTTTGCAAGACCTCTCCAATCTCTTGAATTCAAGCCTGATTCTAATGTGCTCACATTAGAAATGTTATATTATATTTATACTAAAATCAACTAAAAGAAAAACTCTGAATTTTATTTCAAGAGTTGGGATATGTTTTCCAGACAAGATGGAATATTGTCGCAAACACTAATACTGAGTAGAAAACTGCGCCTGCTTTTGACCCAATAGCTAGTATGATGCAGAAAACACCAAATGAGCCAAATAAGGCTAGTAATGTACAGGTGAGTATCTTCATGGTCAGAAAAAATAGCATGACGAAACAGAGTTTGGTGAGCAAGGAGTACTCATTGTAACCGGATGGTAATTTAAGGAACTTCATACTTATAACCTAGATTATTTCATATAAAAAAGCAATAATACAAAATATATGAAATCAGAAGATTTAAAGAAAATTGATTTGCCAGATGCGCCAGGGGTGTATCGTTTTATGGTTGGTAAAGATATTTTATATATTGGAAAAGCAACATCTTTGCGTGATCGTGTGAAAAGTTATTTTGCAAAAGATTTGATAAAGACACGCGGTGTTTTAATTTTGGATACAGTCACACGCGCAGATAATGTTGAATTCACAAAAACTGATTCTGTATTGGAAGCATTGATTTTGGAAGCTGACCTAATTAAAAAATATCAACCAATTGCAAATACAAAAGAAAAAGATAATAAAAGTTATAGTTTTGTTGTTATTACAAAAGAAAAATTCCCACGGATTTTGATAGAGCGTGGACGAACTCTTTCTTTTGATTCCTCTGGTTATCAAGATGTATTTGGTCCATTTCCATCTCAAAATCAACTTCGTGAAGCATTGAAAATTATTAGAAAGATTTTTCCTTTTAGAAGCGACGAATCTGATAGTCGGCTGTATAAGCAACTTGGTCTGAATCCAGATACTTCTGACAAAGAAGCGGTGGAAAAATATAAAAATAGTTTGCGACACATTAAATTGTTTTTTAAAGGCAAAAAACAAGAGTTAATTAAACAATTGGAAAAAGAAATGAAAATTGAAGCGAAAGCGCAAAAATTTGAGTCCGCAGCAAAGCTGCGTAATCAAATTTTTGCGCTAAATCACATCCGCGATGTTGCCCTCCTTAAAAACGAAAAAGATTCCTCAGATGGCTTTAGAATTGAAGCTTATGACGCTGCACATTTATCGGGAAAAAATTCAGTCGGAGTAATGACTGTGATAGAAGATGGGGAAGTTAAAAAATCAGAATATCGAAAATTTATTTTGCGCACAGCTAAAAGAAGTGATGATGTTGGTTCTCTTTTTGAAATAATGACTAGAAGATTTAAACATGAAGAATGGCAAAATCCTGATTTGATTGTGATTGATGGAGGTATCGCTCAAAGAAATTGTGCCTTAAAAGTTTTAAAAGAAATCGGAAAAGATATTCCTGTGGTGAATATTGTGAAAAATGAATCTCATAAACCCGAAAAGTTTTTGGGCTCAGAAAAATTAATTAAAGAAAATCAAAAAAGCATTTTGCTAGCCAACAGTGAGGCACATAGATTTGCCATAAGTTTTTATAGAAATAAACAGCGGAAATCTTCATACGGCAAAAACTAGTGCTATAATATTTGCATTATGACATTGAAAATTGCTGTGCTCCGCGGTGGGCCATCTAGTGAATATGAAATCTCTTTGAAGAGTGGAAAGTCTGTTATTGAAACTCTAAAAGATGAATATAAAGTTTCAGATATTGTTATCGACATGTGTGGCGATTGGTATAAAAATGGTGTTTGTCTTTCTCCTGCTGAAGCGTTGCGCGATGTTGATGTTGTTTTCAATGCTATGCATGGTGAATACGGCGAAGATGGAAAATGCCAGCAAATTTTAGAGCAATTAGGTGTGAATTTTACCGGACCAAAGACTTTTGGGGCTGTGCAAGCCATTAAAAAAGATAGAGCTAGAGATATTTTTAATTCAATCGGATTAAAAACACCTTTGGCAGCTGTTGTTGAGAAAACATATGATGTAGAAAAGGTTGCTTATGAAATTTTTAAAAAAATGCCGCTGCCTTTAATTGTGAAGCCATTGAACAAAGGTTCTTCTCTGGGTATTTCTGTCGTGAAAGATTTTTATTCTTTGGTAGATACTTTATCTGCGCTTTTTGTTCATACTGATAAAGTTTTGGTGGAAGAATACATAAAGGGTAAAGAGGTGAGTGTTGGTGTTTTAGAAAATTTTAGAGATCAAGAAATATACCCGATGTTTCCGGTGGAGATTGTTTTGCCCGATGGAAAAGAAATTTTTGATTATGATTCAAAGATTAATAATCAAGCAAAACATATTTGTCCAGGTTGTTTGAATAGAGAAGAAAGTGACTATCTACAAAGATCTGCTGTTGCTGCGCATCGTGCTCTTGGTTTGAGACATTATTCAAAAAGTGATTTTATTGTGCATCCTAAGAGAGGTGTTTATATTTTAGAGACAAATTCGTTGCCAATGTTGGGTGAAAATACGTTAATTTCTAAATCATTATCTGAATTGGGCTCAAATTACAAGGCTTTTTTAAAGCATGTTATAGACCTTGCAATGAATAAAAAGTAGGGTAGAATATCAAATGTCCAAAATAAGGCTGAACAAATGGGTCCGTAAGCAAGCTTGCAGGCCCTGCGTTCGGAAATAATGAAAATAAATTTTCATTATGTTCCTCACTTGGGCCTGTAGCTCACTTGGTAGAGCGCCTCACTTGCACTGAGGAGGCAGCGGGTTCGAATCCTGTCAGGTCCACCAAACAAAACTTATATATTATAAAAAATCACCGCCTCATTGCTGAGGCGGTGTTTGTTTTTGCGGTTGTGGTGTTTTTTGTTACCGTGCATCCCGGCTGAAGGGGCTTCCGAGACCCGAACCGTCCGGTGAGGGGCGCTTCCGCTTCTCCTCTTTCTCATCCAGTTTAGGGATCGCTTCTCCTTCGCATTGCACGAGAGCGAAGTCTCTCCGCTCAATGGGAGAGTTGGTCTCTTGGATCACACCGCTGGGTTGGATCTGGACATGGAAGCACCCTGTAGAGTGCATGATCAGGGCTGTTGCCATCCCTGAAAACCCACTTGCCTTGTCTGTCACCTGGGTCCCCAGGATATCGACGGGTACCTCGACTTCCTCCCAATCACCATCATCCGCCTTGACGCGCCCGCTGTCGAGGTGGATTTTTTCGACAGGTTGACCGTCCTTGGGGTTGAGCCCGCGAGGCTGGAAGAGGTAGGCGACCGAATGGCTCATGCCAATGATCCAGTGGGTCATTTGTCCACTGAGGCCGGTGGCAATATCACCGCACGGTTTTCCGAGTTTGACGACACGAATTAGTTTCATTTCGATCTTGTTTTGGGTAGTAGTTCAGTTGGGCCGCTTTCCAAAAGGTAGACTTCTAAGGATCGACTTACGAAGCAAGATAACACCGATTGTTAAATATGTCAAATTTACGATTTTGCAAAGTTGTTTGAGTAATTTTAGTTTTTGATATAACAGATTATCTGTTATGTTTTTCTTTTGTAACGTGGAAAAAAACAAAAACTAACCATATTTAATTTGCTATACTTAAATAGTAAATGAGAGAAAAACTTTCTGCATCTTTGCAAAATATATTAAAGTGGCTGGTGCCTTTGCTTTTAATTTTTGCAATTTTTTATGCAGTATCAGAAACGAAACAAAGGGAAGTTGTGGTTTTGTCAGATGATAAAACTAGCGCTGAGATTGTGGAAGAATTAAATGATAGAGGTTATTTTGCAAATGGTATATCTTATTTTATTTTAAAATTAGCTGTAAAAGCGGGGTTTGATATCGAGTCGGGCGGTTTTTCTTTGGAAGAAAAAATGGGGCCATTTAGCATGCTCGCAGCACTGGCTTCTCCTGAATATAAATATGTTGCAATTAATGAAGGTTTGAGAAAAGAAGAGGTGGCAGAAATTTTTGCAGAAAAATTAAATTGGGATGAAAAAAAGAAACAAGAATTCGCGGAAAATTATCCTATTTGTTTGCTAGATAATTTAGAGGGTTACTTTTTTCCAGGAAAATATCTAGTGCATAAAAATGATTCTGTATATGAAATTAGAAATCAAATGGAAGAAAAGTTAAATGAAACTGTTGAAGAGATTGTTGAGACAAAGTATTCAACTACAACTGAAGGAGTTTTAAATTTAGAACAAATTATTACAATTGCATCTTTAATACAAAGAGAAGCAGCGGGGAAAAATGATATGAAATTAATTTCAGGGATTATTTGGAATAGAATTTTTAATGATATGCCACTTCAAATAGATGCAACTTTGCAATATGTAAAAGGAAGTGATGAAAATGGTTGGTGGCCACCTGTGCGTGCTGATGATAAATATCTTGAGTCTCCATATAACACATATCAAGAAGACGGTCTTCCACCTGGACCAATTTCTAATCCAGGAAAAGCAGCTATTGAAGCAGCGTTGAGTCCCAATGACACCAAGTGTTTATTCTATTTGCATGACAGAAATCGCGTAATTCACTGTGCTACTACATACGATGCTCACAAAAGAAACGTTAGTTACTATTTGAAATAATTTGTTATAATCTTTCATTATGCTTTCAACAATAATTGGTGTTTTGGTGGCTGGGGTAGCTGTTGTTTTTGCTTTTCAAAACAACGACATTGTTACAGTTAAATTTTTTGAAAATTATTTTACAGGATCAGTAGCTCTTATAATAATTTCTTCTTTAATAATCGGTCTTCTTATTGGAATGATTATCTTTGTGCCAAGAATTATTTCAAGTAGTTGGAGAGCTAGAAATTTGTTTAAGGAAAATGAAAGATTGAAAAATCGTTTAAATGAGGCTCCAATTCAGTACGAAGCACCTGGTTTAGGGCAAGAAGGCGAGGGTCACATTGAGATAAATTAAAAGTTTTGTTACTATATCAATCCTATGAATTTTTTAATGAAAATGATGCTAAAGAAGCAACTAGCAGGGCTTCCAAAAGAGCAACAAGAAATGATTATAAAAATGATTGAAGAAAATCCTAAGTTTTTTGAACAAATTTCAAAAGAAATTCAATCTAAAATCAAAGCTGGTGTTCCAAAACAAAATGCCGCTATGTCTGTATTTATGTCACACAAGGACGAAATACAAAGAATGATGATGGGTAAGTAATTACTCTATAGGAAGCTCCACAATCATTGTTGTTCCTCTATTTTCGGCAGAATCAATAGATAGTAGTCCATCGTGAGCTTTTATAATATTGCTGGAATAAAATAATCCTAATCCTGTACCTTTTGTTGTGAAAAATTTAGCATTCTTTGCTCTGTAGTAACCAGTAAATATTTTCTTTTGTTCTGATTTTGGTATTCCGATGCCTTGATCTTTGAAATAAATTATTAGATTGTTTCTATCTTTCTCTATCTCGATTTCAATTTTAGAATCATTTGGAGAATATTTTATTGCATTTGAAATTATGTTTGAAAACACTCGGCGCATTTTATCTTTGTCTAAGTTTATAGTTATTTCTGCCTTGGGTTTTATTAATTCAATATTTTTTTCTTTTAATACTGATTCTAGAGGCAATATAGATTGATTTAACAATGAAATTAAATCAGTTTTTTCTTTCACTAGATCTTTTGATTTTGATTTTTCAACAGAAGAAGCGTCTAGAAGGTCTTCTATAAATTCCATTAAAACATTGCTACTCTTATCAATGTCTTTTACATAAGTAATTTGCTCCTCAGACATCGGAGGTGTTGTTTTTAATAAAAGCTCAGTAGTCCATTTTATTCCGGTCAAAGGACTTCTTAAGTCGTGAGCAGCAATGGCCACGAAGTTTGATCTAAGTTCTAAAATTTCTCTAGACTTTTTTTCCAGAATCCAAATTGCTGCAATTATGATTGATAAAATCAAAGTTATAGATATTGGAATCATGGTATATACAAAAATTGTTTGAATGTATAAATTTTTATCTATATCTATACCTAAGATTCCAATAACTTCTCCATTTTGAACAATTGGTGCTGATGCACTTATCCAAGAACCCCAACTATCTGATATGAAAGTTGAAATTGGTCTTTTGTATTTAAAAACATAATCTAAGTCTTCAGAATCGTCTTCATATAGCTGTCCCGGTGGTGAGTAGTCTTCTGATTCTGAGCTTTCTGAGTCAGCATAAAAAAAGTAATTATCTTGATTTCTGCCCATCAAGTAAACAAATGAAAAATCATTATTAGCTTCTCTTATATTGGTTAATCTTTTTTTGATTTGTATATAGTTTTCTGAGTCTAAATCAGATTCATTTCCTTGTAGAAGTAAAATTTCATTTGGGTTTATTGCTAAGGAAATTGATTCTGCTCTTTGGGTAAATTTATCTAATTGATTTTGATGAACATTTATATAAGTATAAAAGGTTGAGAATATACCTAGTAATAAGATTATTGTTAATAAAAAGGGAAATTTATTTTTATTTTTAGACATGTTATAATTTAAAGCGATTATAAATCAACTTAAATAATATTAACATGAAAAAAATCCTATTAGTTGAAGATACAGAATCATTTGTGAAATCAATAAATGAATTACTTTCTGTTGATTATGAAATGATTAATGCTATCAACGGCAGTGAAGCATTAAAGGCCTTAGAGTCAGATAAGCCAGATCTAATTATTCTAGATTTAAATTTAAATGGAATGAGTGGAATAGATTTTTTGAAAAATTTTAATGAAAAATATGGTGAAGGTTCAATTCCTGTTTTAATTGCAACAAACATGGACAATGATTCAAATGTAGCAGAAGCTATGACATTGGGTGTTCGTGGTTATATTTTGAAATCAGAAACTTCACTAGAATCACTAAAGGAGCAAGTTAAAAATGTATTAGGGTAGTAAGCAAAAGTTAATTTTTGTGATAATATCCTCAGAATGAATTTATCAATCGGTATTGTGGGTCTGCCAAACGTTGGAAAATCAACACTTTTTAATGCTTTAACAAAGCAATCTATTCCTGCTGAAAATTATCCGTTTTGTACAATTGATCCATCTGTTGGAATTGTTCCTGTGCCAGATGATCGTCTTTATCGACTTTCAGATTTTAGTAAAACTCAAAAAATTGTTCCTGCTGTTGTAGAATTTACTGATATCGCTGGTCTTGTGAAAGGCGCATCTCAAGGTGAAGGTCTTGGAAATAAATTTCTAACAAATATTCGTGAAGTAGATGCTATTGCCCATGTAGTGAGAATTTTTGAAAATCCAGACATTATTCACGTTCATGGAAAAGTTGATCCACTTGGTGATATTCAAGTTATTAATCTTGAATTAATTATGTCTGACTCTGAAACAGTTGCAAATAGACTTGCAAAAATTGGACGTGACGTGAAGCGTGGAGATAAAGAAGCTTTGAAAGAAGAGGCTTTGCTTATGAGATTGGCATCTGCTTTTAATGATCAAAAACTTGCAAATTCAGTGCAAATTTCTGAAGAAGAAATGTCTATATATAAAAGTTTGCACTTACTAACAGCAAAACCAATGCTTTATGTTTTAAATAAACAATCAGGTGCCAAGAATTTTGATGATGAAGGCGATAGTCGTTTTATTGAATTGGTAAATTTTTTCCGCGAGCATGATGCAGTTTTTGTTAAAATCGATGCTGCTAATGAAGCTTCTGTTTCTGATTTAAATGAAGAAGAGAAAAAAGAATTATTGCTTGCTGTGGGTATAGAAGAAAGTGGTTTAGGTGCTTTGATAAAGAAAAGTTATGAAATTTTGGGATTGATGACTTATTTTACAACCGGTGAAAAAGAAACTCGTGCATGGACAACATTTGTTGGTGCTACAGCTCCGCAAGCAGGTGCATCTATCCATACAGATTTTGAAGCGAAATTTATTCGCGCTGATGTTATTGCCTGGGATAAGCTTCTTGAAGCGGGCTCATTTGCCGCAGCTAGAGAAAAAGGATGGCTTCGCACTGAAGGGAAGCAGTATATAGTGCAAGATGGTGATGTGATGGAGTTTAGGGTTTAAGTAAGAAAAAACCACAAAAATTTCAGGGTTTGAATAGGTGATTCGCTCGCCGCTACTAAACCTCCCTTGATTTTTATGGTAGTCAATTATTGTCACTCCAATCGGAGAAGAGGTTGGTTGACCAGTATCCAACCCCGAATAACCAAAATCTATCACTTATTCAATTTCTGCACAAATAAAGAATACCTTGGTGCCAAGACTGTGGAGGATTACCCGGATATATTGACATATATAGTTATATGTGATAATATTACATCAGTTTAGAAAATTACTTCAACAACCTCTAACTCTAGAAACTACCGCTATGGAAGAAATTACCGAAGAGGATAAGAAACAGTTCTTTGCATTCTGGATGACCCAACGCCAAGCAATCGAAGGCCGCGTGTCCGACGAGACGATGTATTGGTTCAAAGCTTACACGGCGAAGGACAATGTTGGCTATGGGTTCGGTCAGCTGCGACCTGGAAAGAACGGTCAGTGGGACCTTTACCACTGGCTCACTGATCCGGAAATCCACTGTGACGAGAACGAGGCATTGATCGCCTCCTGTCTCACCGCAGTGGAAGTTGCCGAGGAAAAACGCCGTGAACACTACCGTGAGAACGGCGTCGATCCCGACGACGAACTCGATATCGCAATGTTCGACAGACTTCAGGGTATGAACCCCGAACAGCTCGACGCCGAGATTGCCCGCTTGGAAGCACAACTCGCCGAAAGCGAGCGGGTCCCTGCCTGAAGAAACAAGCTTCATGCTTAAACAACGCCAACTCTACCCAGGGTTGGCGTTTTTCTTTTTAAATCCCAAACTCCAACCCGAAATCTTTTAAAATATTTTCAATTAGAATTTTTGAATCAGATTCTACGTTTGGTGATCCTAAAACTATGAAAACCACAGGTCTAGGAACGCCATCCACTGGTACTTTTAATACTGATAAATTTGTTTCTTGTGCAGCTGTAGTTTTTCCATTTTTTCCACCCCAGAAATATTCATTTTTAGTAAAATAATTTAAGTTTTTTAAATCTAAAAATCCATTGAAGCCATAAATTTTGTCATTAATCTTTTCTGAAGTGATATCAAAAATAAAATTACGATTATTGTAGATATATTTTGTAAGCATAAATAAATCTTCGGCAGTAGAAATATTTTCTGCAGATGCGCCAGAAGGGTCTGCAAAAGTAGTATTTGTCATACCAATTGATTTAGCTTTGGTATTCATATTTTTTATAAAAATTTCTCTACCATAATGTCTGGCAATTGTTTCCGCCGCTTCATTTGAAGATTCCATCAACAAAGGAAACAGAAGCTGATAAACAGTATATTGGTCACCTTCATTTAATCTTGGTGTAGATGTGAAAACCAAAGCTTCTTGGGGAACTGTTGCAAATTGATCTAGATTTATATATTCAGTTGCAACTAGTGCAGTCATTAATTTTGTGATTGAAGCGATCGGAACTTGTGTTTCAGAGTTGTTGTTACTAAAAATATGATTATTTAAAATATCAGCAGATAAATAAACTGGTGCATCTATTTCAATTTTCTTTCTTTTTTCATAAATAAAATCATCAGAAGAGAAACTTTCTTCAAAAACTAAAAGAGGAGTACCAACAGAAATCAAATCGTATATTTTTTCAGCGTCTTCTGTCTTTAAACGAATACAACCGCCACTGTATTGTGATGATGTAGGTGTGCCGTCTTCGTAATAAGTCTCTCCATGTATGAAAAAATTGCCCTGAAATTGCATTGCCCACGGCATCCAAACATGGCCAATGCTTGAAAAATGATTTTCAGTCTTACTATTTATTTTATAAAGTCCCGCAGGAGTTTCCCACCAAGAACCTTCACGACCTTTTGTTAGTATTGGCACTTCATAGCTCATTTCACCAGCTTTGTGCACACGCAAAATCATTTTTGTTAAATCTGCTTCTATAAAATCTGCCTTCTCGGAGGTAAACTGATTCTTAATTTTTTGAAAGAAATCTTGATTTGAAAGAGATTCTTGTTCTCCGTATGAAAATTCAATTTTTATGCCGTCAGGAGTGATGGGGAGGTTGATGGTGTAGCTTAAAGTCTGATTCTTAAAAAAGAAAAAAGATAAAACTGAAAGTCCTGCAATTATAAATAAAAATACTATGCTTAAAACTTTAAAAACTTTTTGTTTGTTTGGATTTTGTTCACCAATTTGTTCTGGATTCATAAATTATCTAAAATATTATCACATTTGAATTTATCCTCCATACGCGGTAATATCAATTAATGGAAACAAAAATGACACCGAAGGATTTTTTCCTTCATTTGGGTATTATTACAACACTTTATGTAAGTATAGTAGCTTTAATTTCATTTTTATTCGAAGTAATAAACGTCTCATTGCCAGATGTAAATGATTACTATTATTCTGGTCAAAATTCTAGTCTAGCTTGGTCAATGTCTATTTTTATAATTGTTTATCCGGTTCTTGTATATTTGCTTTTCAAGACAAGTAAATATTTTTCTCAATATCCAGAAAAAGCTGGCCTAGCAATTAAAAAGTGGTTCACATACTTAACAATTTTTCTAACATCATTAACAGTAGTGATTGATTTGATTGTATTGTTGAATACTTTTCTTCAAGGAGAACAATTAACATTAAGATTTATCTTGAAAGTATTGGTGGTTGTTGTGATTGCTCTGACTGTGTTTTGGATAAGTCTTAAAGATTTAAATGGCGGATTTCTTTCTAATCTAAATACATTAAAAAAGACAATCATAGGAGTTAGCGTATTTGTTCTAATTTTAATAGTTACAGGATTTGCTTTTATTGGTTCTCCTCAAAAAGCTCGTGAAATAAATGAAGATAGAGTTCGTGTTGATAATCTTCGATACATTCAAGATGAGGTTGTGCGATATTGGGATTTGAAAAAAGCACTTCCACAAAATCTTTCAGAATTGAATGACCCATTAAATTATGTAGTTATTCCAACAGATCCAGAAACTAATGCCGAATATGAATACAAAGCTTTGTCACCAACTTCATTTGAAATTTGTGCCAATTTTAAAACAGCTGACTCTGGAGATGAAACATACGCGAAATACGATACAACTTACCAATATTTTAAACATTCTGTAGGCAAGACATGTTTTGAAAGAACAATTGATGTAGAAAAAAGACAAAACATATTAAAACCAGTAGCAATCTAAACTCTATAAGATGGAAGGATACAATCATAAAGACATAGAATCAAAATGGCAGAAAGTTTGGAAAGATTCTGAATTATATAAAACCAAAGACAATGTCGCAGGAAAAGAAAATGCGATTGTTTTGGTAGAATTTCCTTATCCTTCTGGAAATCTTCATGTTGGGCATTGGTATGCTTTTGCTGTAACAGATATTTATGCTCGCTATAAAAGAATACGAGAGAATAAAAATGTTTTGTTTCCAATTGGTTTTGATGCATTCGGTCTTCCTGCAGAAAATGCCGCTATAAAAAATGCCTTAAATCCTCGTGAATGGACATTTAAAAATATTGAGACTATGAAAACTCAACTTCAATCAATGGGAACCTCTTTTGATTGGTCTCGTGAAGTTGTTACTTGTTCTCCGGAATACTATAAGTGGACACAATGGCTTTTTATAAAGTTATTTGAAGCTGGTTTAGTTGAGAAAAAGATTTCTTTGGTTAACTGGGATCCGGTAGATAAAACTGTTTTAGCTAACGAGCAAGTTTTACCAGATGGTACTGCCGAAAGATCTGGTGCAAAAGTAGAAAAGAAAGAATTAGAACAATGGTCTATTAAAATCACAAATTATGCTGATAGATTAGTTGATGATCTTGATAATTTGGATTGGCCAGAACAGATTAAAGAATCTCAAAGAAATTGGATTGGTAGAAGCAAGGGGGCTGAGATTGATTTTAAAATTTCTGATACAGATGTTGCTGTAAAAATATTTACAACAAGGCCAGATACACTTTTTGGTGTTACATATCTTGTGCTTGCTCCTGAACATAAACTTGTTTCAGAATTAATTTCAAAAGTTTCAAATAAAAAAGATGTTGAAGAATATATCGAAACTACAAAAAGAAAATTAGAAAGAGAAAGATTGATTGGCGCTAGTGAAAAAACGGGAGTTGTTTTAGATGGTGTTTTTGCAATAAATCCTGTAAATAATGAAAAAGTTCCTGTTTATATTGCAGATTATGTTTTAGCAAATTACGGCACAGGTGCAGTGATGGCAGTACCCGCGCATGATGAAAGAGATTTTGAATTTGCCAAAAAATTTAATTTACCTATTAAAGAAGTTGTAATACCAGAGGTTGTTGATCTGAAAAATCTACCAATCTTAGGTAAAAAAAATGTGGAAAGAAGAATGATACATGGAATTTTATTTAACCCAGAGACCAAAGAAGTTTTGTGTTTAAAATGGAAAAAACAACCATGGAATACTTTTGTTGTTGGTGGCGTTGAGGAAGGGGAAGATATAATAAATGCAGCAAGAAGAGAAATTTACGAAGAAACAGGGTATAAAAATATTAGGTATATAAAAACTCTAGGTGGAGTTGTTAAGAGTAATTATTTCGCAGCACATAAAGATGAAAATAGAATTGCTTATGTTAGTGCTATTGTTTTTGAATTAGAAAATAATGAAAAAGACGAAATTTCTGAAGAAGAATTTGAAAAACATGAAATTTATTGGGCTGATTTAAATTCTTTGAATGATA
Source organism: uncultured Candidatus Saccharibacteria bacterium (assembly GCA_964538345.1). Taxonomy (GTDB): domain Bacteria; phylum Patescibacteriota; class Minisyncoccia; order Phycocordibacterales; family JAACPR01; genus JAGOTN01. The sequence continues at coordinate 10,067 of CAZIFF010000010.1, read as the reverse complement.
AGAATTTTATTTGCTCAGAATTAAATATTTGGAAAGATAGACTTAATCAAGATGAAAAAGCATACGCCGGTCATGGGGTTTTAATAAATTCAGGTGAATTTGATGGTTTAAGTAGTGAGGATGCAAAAGAAAAAATTGTTGAAAAAGTTGGCGGACAAATTAAATCAACATACAGACTTAGAGATTGGACGGTTTCTCGTCAGAGATATTGGGGATGTCCAATTCCTATTATAAATTGTTCAAAATGCGGAGCAGTTCCAGAAAAAGAAGAAAATCTACCTGTTGTTTTGCCAGAAATTTCTGATTATTTACCACGAGACGATGGAAAATCTCCATTAGCAAAAGCTACTGATTGGATGCATGCAAGTTGTCCAAAATGCGGCGGTGAAGCAGAAAGAGAAACAGATACACTAGATACTTTTGTAGACTCATCTTGGTATTATTTGCGTTATGCTGATCCTAAAAATGAAAATGGAATTGCCTCTATTGAAAAATTGAACTCATGGATACCAGTTGAATTTTATTCAGGCGGTGCAGAGCACACTACTATGCATCTTTTGTTTGCAAGATTTTTCAACAAGGCTCTTTTTGATTTGAAAATTTCTCCAGTAAGTGAACCTTTTGTAAAAAGATTAAATAGAGGACTTATTTTGGGTACAGATGGAAATAAAATGAGTAAGTCTAAGGGTAATGTGATTGACCCTGATAAAGAAGTGGAGCTTTTTGGAGCTGATACCGTGCGTGCATACCTAGCTTTCGTTGGTCCATACAATGAACCAGGAAATTATCCTTGGGATAAAAATGGAATTGTGGGCATAAGAAGATTTTTAGAAAGAGTAAATCAAATTCCGAATAAAATTATTGATAAAACATCTGATCAAACAAAACGTGTTTTGCATAAAGCAATCAAAAAAGTTGATGAAGATATGCAAAGATTAAAATTTAATACTGCAATTTCAGAATTGATGGTTTTGACTAACGAGATATTTAAGAATGGTATTGATATCCAAGATGCAATTATTTTTGCTCAACTTCTATCTCCAATTGCACCGCACTTAGCAGAGGAAATATATCAAAAATTAGGAATGAAAGACTCAGTTCATCTTTCGGTTTTTCCACAATTTAATCCTGATTTTATTACCCAAAATGAGATTGAAATCGCTGTTCAAATCAACGGAAAAGTGAGATCACAAATAAAAATTTCTATTGAAGATGATGAAGAAGTGGTTAAGATAAAGGCTTTGGATGACGAAAATGTAAAGAAGTGGGTGGATAGTGCAGAAGTGTTGAAGGTGATTTATGTGCCCAAAAGGATGGTTTCAATAGTGGTGGCTCAGGATAAAAAGCTTGACAGTATTGTTTAATGGTGATAATTTTTGAGTATGGCGATAACAATAACATTTAAACCAAAACAAATTACAAAGAAACTCCTAGAAACTTTGCCCGAACGAGCAAGGGATATTGTTATTAATCGATATGGTTTAGGGGAAAGTGAAGAAAAAAAGACCCTAGAATCAATTGGTCAAAAATATGAAATCACTAGAGAAAGAGTAAGACAAATTGAAGAATATTCTCTTTCTAATATTAGAAAATCAGAAGAATTTGCAAAGTTAGACGCAGTTTTTGATGAATTAAAAGTTATTGTTAATTCTTTGGGTGGTGTTGTTTCAGAAGATGAATTACTAAATGTAATTTCAAAAAATCCTGGTATTCAAAATCATATTCACTTCTTACTTGTGTTAGGAGATCCTTTTGTTCGACTTAAAGAAAATAATGATTTTACATGTCGTTGGTGTGTAAATGAACCTTTGGCTAAAAAAGTTGAGGAATCAATTAAAAAGTTATACGAAAATCTAAAAGAAGACGATATTATTTCTGAATCAGAATTATTAGAAGAATTTCTTGTTCATGTAAAAGATGTTGCGGATCAATATAAAAATGATGAAATAATTCGTCGTTGGTTAAACACTTCAAAGAAAATTAAAAAGAACCCACTAGGAGAATGGGGTAAATCAGAATCTCCAAATATTAATGTTAAGGGAATGAGAGATTACGCATATTTAGTAATCCGAAAACACGGTTCTCCTATTCACTTTAGAGAAGTAGCACAACAAATCTCAAAACTTTTTGATAAAAAAGCTCACGTTGCTACAACTCACAATGAATTAATTAAAGATCCAAGATTTGTTTTGGTTGGAAGAGGTCTATACGCACTTTCTGATTGGGGATACATGAGTGGTGTTGTAAGAGATGTTATTTCTGGAGTAATTAAAAAGCACGGTGCTCTTACTAAAGAAGAAATAATCGATAAGGTGTTAAAGGAAAGATACGTAAAAGAAAATACAATTCTTGTAAATCTACAAAATCCAAAATTCTTTAAGCGCGACGTAAAAGGAAGATACGATGTAGCATAAACAAAACGAGTGGCAAAAGTCACTCGTTTTGTTTTCATATCGTGTTATCATTTATCATACAATGACAGACGTAGAGCTCGTTACAAGTGTTCTCGATTTTGTTTTTATGGCTATTCCAGTAGCTATACCTTTTTTGTTGCTTTGGATTTTAATAAACATGTATATAGATGCAAATAGATCTGCGTTCATGGCTAGTCAGGAGTACGTTTTACTTGAAATTGTTCCTCCACAAGAAACAGAAAAGACTCCTGCCGCTATGGAACTTTTTTTAATGGCTTTATATCAGACAGGTGGAGAGGGTAATTGGTATGATAAGTATGTTAAAGGAAAAGTCCGCGCTTGGTTTTCTCTAGAAATTGTTTCAGTTGGTGGCAATGTGCGTTTTTATATTTGGACAAGATCTGGATTAAGAAATTTATTAGAAGCGCAGCTTTACTCTCAGTTTCCAGGTATTGAGGTTCATGGATCAGAAGATTATACCTTGGGTCTTGAATATGATGGCAGTATAGAATTGTTTGGAGCAGAATTTAAATTAGCAGAAGCTGATGCTTTTCCAATTAAAACTTATGTTGATTATGGAATAGATAAAGAATCAGAAGAAGGATTTAAAGTTGATCCTATTACTCCCGTGATTGAAACATTGGGTTCTATTAGTCCAGGACATCAAATGTGGATTCAAATAATAGTTCGTGCTCATAAGAAAGAAGATAAAAAACCAGGCACATGGTTTGATGTTCAAGATAATTGGAAAGAAGGAGCAAAAGAAGCTATTAAAAAAATAAAAGAAGATTCAAAAATTGAAATCAAAGATGGTGATAATAAACCCAAGCAACAAATGGCGATGACAAAAGGTCAGGAAGCTCGTATTACGGCACTAGAAAGAAGTATTTCGAAAATGTCATTTGATACTGGTATAAGAATGATTTATCTTGCAGATAAGTCTTTGTATAATGGTGGTAATGTAGGTGCGCTTACAGGATCTTTTAAACAATATAATTCCGCAGATTTAAATAGTTTTAAAGTTGCTTGGACTACATCTTTTGATTTTCCTTGGCAAGATATTGGTGGAAAAAAAGTAAAAGCTTTGAAAGAAGAAATCCTTGAGGCTTATAAAGAAAGAGATTTTTTCTGGAGATCAAGACCTGTGTTTAGAACTATTTTGCCAAAGAAAATAATTGATAGAGATATATTTGTGTTAAATACAGAAGAACTCGCAACAATATTTCACTTTCCAGGAAAAGTTGCTTCTACTCCATCAATGCGTAGAGTGGAATCTAAGAAATCAACACCACCACCTAATCTTCCAATTTGAGTATGTTTAATATAAGTTTCAATTTTTTTAAAAATAATTTTATGGGTGATTTTTTTAGAAATCACAATAATGTATTTATTTTTATTGGAATATTAATTTTAGTTTGCAGTACTTGGATTTATTCCACATCCGCACCAAAAAATATTGAAATACCAATTTCTGTTGTAATTGAAGAAGGTTCTTCTTTGAAAGAAATTACAAAACATTTAAAAGAAGTTGGATTAATAAGATCTAAAACAGTGGTTAATGCTCTGATTATATTAGGAGCGGGCGATAGCAGAGTTGTGTCTGGTGAATATTTATTTGAGTCTCATCCTTCTGCTTTTGATGTTGTACGTAGAATTACTAGAGGAGATTTTGGTATTGATGTGAAAGAAGTCACATTTCCAGAGGGTGTAACAGTTGAAGAAATTGCTTTAATTATGGAGTCGAGATATCCATATTTTGAAAAAGAGGCATTTATGCAATTGGCCTCAGAAAGTGAAGGTTTACTTTTCCCAGATACCTATTTATTTTTAGAAAATGTTAAAGCTTATGAGGTTTATGGTGTTTTAAAAGATAATTTTGAAAAAAAGATTACAGAGATATCAGGTTTACTTAAAGAATCAAAACGAAGTTTGGAAGATGTTGTGATTATGGCTTCTATTGTTGAAAAAGAAGCCACAGCCGACTCAAGACAAGAGGTTGCGAATATACTTTGGAAGAGATTGGAGATGGGAATGCCATTACAAGTTGATGCAACTTTTGTATATTCAATAGACAAAGGGACTTTTGATCTAACTAAAAAAGATTTGACGGATGAAGAAAATCCATATAATACTTATATTCATGAAGGCTTGCCTCCAACTCCGATTGGAAATCCAGGACTAGATTCTTTAAAAGCTTCTGCTACTGCAAGCAATACAAAGAATTTATTCTTCCTTACAGGTCATGACGGAGAGATGTATTACGCAACAACATTTGATGAACATAAAACAAACAAAAGAAAATATCTGCAATAAAGTATTTGTCGGCGTTTCTGGTGGTGTGGATTCTTCTGTAACCGCTGCAATTTTGAAAGAAAGAGGTTTTGATGTAACTGGAGTTTTTATAAAGATTTGGCATCCAGATTTATTGGGATGTGATTGGAGAGATGAGATGCGCGATGCCATGAGAGTTTGTGCGCATTTAGAAATTCCATTTAAAATGGTTGATTTGGCTGAGGAATACAGAAACAAGGTCATAAAATACATGGTGGATTCATATAAAAATGGCCTTACACCAAATCCAGATGTGATGTGTAATACTCATATAAAATTTGGAGTATTTTATGATTGGGCAATAGAAAATGGGGCAGATTTTGTGGCTACGGGGCATTATGCTCAAATAAAAAAAGCGGAAGAAAATAATTTTCTTACAAAAGGTGTAGACACTGAGAAAGATCAATCTTATTTTTTGTGGAACATTAGAAAAGAATGCTTGGAAAAAATGATTTTACCAATTGGTGAATATAAAAAAAGTGAAGTCAGACAACTCGCAGAAAAATATAAATTACCAACTGCAAAAAAGCCAGATAGTCAGGGTCTGTGTTTTATTGGCGATGTTGATTTAAAATTTTTTTTGAAAAAACATATCACATCTACCAAGGGAGATGTTCTGGATTTGTCTGGAAAGGTGATTGGCTATCATGATGGGGCTTTGTTGTATACAACAGGAGAAAGACATGGTTTTAAAGTTGAAACCAAAAATGATTCTCAAGAACCGCTTTATGTTTTGAGCAGAAATATAGAAAAAAACACTATTACAGTAGGTGAAAAAAAGTTTCTAGAAGAAAATGTTACAACAAAAATAGTTTTAAAAAATATTAATTTATTATCAGATATAAAATCAAAAGAAATTGACGTTGTTTTTAAATATCATGGTAAAAAAGAAAAAGCTTTTATTATTTCTAAAAACGAAAAAGAAATTATTTTGGAATTAGATAGACCGATAGTAATACCTGCATCTGGTCAATCAGCAGTTTTATACACAGAAGATTTTTGTATTGGCGGAGGAGTGATACAATAAGACCATGGAAATGGAAAAAATAAATATTAAATTAGCATTAATAGTTATAGTGGTTATTGTTGCGGGTTATTTTGTTTTAGAGAAAACAAATTTATTTGATTCTTATAAAGAGCAAATTAAAGAAGATGAAGTTTTTGTAAAAGACGACTCAATAATAACAAAACATCAATATAAAGACGGTGAGCATGTTTTAATATTTAGAGTTGATTTACCCTCAACTTGTCACGTTCTTGGTTCTAAGGTTGTAGAAGGTGAGATAAAAGAGATTTTAATCTCAACAAGAGAGGAAAAAACTACTGATTGTCAAAAAACTAAAACAACAAAAACAATCGCCACAAAAATCACAGCCGATGAAAATCTAGATTTTATTGTTAAACTGGATGGTGAGGTTGTAAAAACTGAATATCAAAAAATTCCATCAGACATCAATGTTTATAGCTCAGAAATATTCTTTAAAGATTAATTAAAAAAACATGAAAAAAACTATATTGATATTAGTATTGGTTTCCATAATTATTGCAGCAATTGTCTTTATGATTAAGGCCAGAATTGCAGAAGCACCCACTCCAAGAGATGAAGCAATTCAACAAGATGAAAAAAGATACGCAAAGACAATAGACGTAAAACATCAATATAAAGATGGCGAGCATAATTTTGTTGGAAAAATAGAAGTGCCGACTCCTTGTTATGCGGCAGTTGCTAATGTAATAGATGGTCAGACACCTGAATTAAGAATAGAAACAAAAGATTCTGGAGAAGTATGTGCGCAAGTTATAACAGATGCTGTATTTATGGCAAAATTCAAAGGTGATGAAAATAAAAAATTCATAGCTACATTAAATGGTGAGCCTGTAAATTTAAATCTATTTGAAATAGATGCAGATCAAGATATTAATGGTGTAGATATATTTATAAAAGGTTAATAAATGCCCAAAGAATTACCCAAAATTATAAAAGGGGATGGAAGTCGAGAGGTTTTTGACCCAGAAAAATTAAAGGATTCTTTAGTTAGAGCTCACGCTTCTGTTTTAGTTGCCGATGATATTGTAGAAAAAATAACTAAAGAAATAAGAGTTGGTATGACAACTTCTCAGATTTATGAGCGTGCTTTTGATTTATTAAATACAAAATCAAAAAGGATTGCGATGAAATATTCTATTAAAAGATCTGTTATGAATCTTGGGCCAACTGGATTTCCTTTTGAAAAATACATTGCTGAAATTTTTAACAAAAAAGGATTCACTACAAAAACTGGACAAATGATGCAAGGAAAATGTTTAGAACATGAATTGGATGTGGTTGCTTGGAATGATAAAGATTTATTTTTAATGGAAGTAAAATTTCATAATGAAAATATAATTAAAAGTGATACAAAAGTTGCTCTCTACGTTAAATCTCGTTTTGATGATTTATATTCTCAAACTTTTAAAATTGAAGGCAAAGACAGAAAGATGACTCGTGGAATTTTGATTACTAATACAAAATTTACAGATAATGCTAAGCAGTATGCAGAATGTGTGGGAACTTTCGATATGATTAGCTGGGATTATCCTAGAAAAGGTAATCTATACGACATGATTGATGAAACAAAAATGTATCCAATGACTTGTATCTCTATTTTAAGTCACAAAAACAAGCAAGAACTTTTAAAGAGAGGAATTGTTAATTGTATGTCTTTAAAAGATAAAAGTGCAGTTTTGAGAGAAATTGGCGTTCCTCCAGAAAAAATCGAAGACATTACTCAAAATATTGAAAATTTATGCATACCAGAAGGCTTATAAAATACTAGTTGCCATATTTATATTTATGGCGTAACCTTTGAAATACAAATATGAATTCAAGAGAGATAAGAGAAAAATTCCTAGATTTATTAAAGAAAAATGGACACACAGTAGTTCCTTCTGCTTCTGTTGTGCCAGAAAATGACCCATCTGTGCTTTTTACAACAGCCGGAATGCAACCTCTTGTACCTTATCTTTTGGGTGAAAATCATCCAGGAGGCACTAGAATTGCCAACTTGCAGAAATGTGTGAGAACGCAAGATATTGATGAGGTTGGAGACAAAACACATCATACTTTTTTTGAAATGATGGGATATTGGTCATTAGGAGATTATTTTAAAAAAGAAGCTATCACGCAGACTTTCGATTTTATTACTTCAAAAGAAAAAGGTTTAGGATTAGAAAAAGGTCGTCTGTATGTAACATGTTTTGAAGGTAATGAAGATGCTCCAAAAGACATTGAATCAGCAGAAATTTGGAAATCTTTAGGAATTTCAGAAAGCAGAATATTTTTTAAAGGAATAAAAGATAATTGGTGGAGCCCAGGAGACAATGGACCATGTGGACCAGATTCTGAATTATTTTATGACAAAACAGAAGAAGGATTGGGAGAAATTAGTTCTGAAGAATTTGATATTGCAAACGATACTCAAAAAGTTGTTGAGATTGTAAACAATGTTTTCATGGAGTATCAAAAGAAAGATGGGAAAGTTGTTGGTAAATTGGCTCGTCAAAATGTTGATATGGGAGCTGGTTTTGAAAGAATCACGGCTGTTGTTCAAGGAAAAGAAGATGCTTATAGCACGGATTTGTTTTTGCCTATTATTGAAAAAATTAAATCAATTTCAAAACAAAGTGATTTAATGAGTGAAAGAATTATCGCTGATCATATTAGAACTTCAATAATTATGATTTCTGATGGCGTTTTTCCCACAAATACAGATCAAGGATACATATTGCGCCGATTATTACGTAGAGCTATTAGAAGATCAGATGTTTTAGGAATAGAACCATATAGTTTATCTAGTCTGGTTGATGCAGTGGCTTCAATTTATGATGGAATATATGAAAATATTCGTGCTCAACAAGAAAATATAGAAAATATTATCGATGAAGAAGAAAGAAAATTTAGAAAAACTCTATCAGACGGAATAAAACATTTTGAAAAAATTACTTCATCTGGAAAATTAAGCAGTGATGAAGCATTTAAACTTTTCTCAACTTACGGATTTCCATTAGAACTCACAAAAGAATTAGCAAAAGAAAAAAACATAGAGTTAGATGAAGTTGGATTTGATAAAGCTATGGAAGAACATCAAGAGAAATCTCGCACAGCATCAGCTGGAAAGTTTAAGGGTGGATTGGCTGGACATGGTGAAATGGAAACAAAATATCACACCACAACTCACCTTCTTCATGCCGCTCTAAGACATGTTTTGGGAACTCATGTAATGCAAAAGGGAAGCAATATTACAGCAGAAAGACTTCGATTTGATTTTTCTCATGGAGAAAAGATGACACCAGAGCAAATAGAAGCGGTAGAAAATTGGGTGAATGATGCAATTCAAAAAGATGCGCCAGTTATAAAAAAGGAATTACCACTTGAAGAAGCTAAAAAATTAAACGCAATCGGTTTATTTGAAGAAAAATACGGTGATGTTGTTTCTGTTTATACTATTGGTGATTTTGATAATCCTATTAGTCGCGAATTTTGTGGTGGACCTCATGTCGAGAATACAGGAATTTTAGGAAAATTTAAAATTGCAAAAGAAGAAGCTTCAAGCGCGGGTGTTCGTAGAATAAAAGCGATACTTGAATAATTAAAAACTATTGTATAATAGTTTTTAATGTTTGAGTTTAAAAAACCTTTTTATATTTTATTAATAAATATAAGAGAGACTGTTCTGTCATTTGGAATAGTAGATGTTTCTAATTGCCCATTTAAAATTATTTATACAACAAAAGAAAATGTTGCTGATAGTCTTCCAAAAGCCCTAGAAAAAGGCCTTCAAAAAGTAATTTCTGAAGGTTTAGTTAAAAATTCTACTAATAAAAACATAGTTAAAATATCTAAGGTAGAAGTTGTTTTAAATTCGCCTTTCTATGATGTTTATATAAAAGATTTGGTAATAGAAAAAGAGCAACCATTTGTTTTGACAGAAGATCAATTTAATAAATCAATAGAAAAACATGCAGAAATGGTCAACGCAGAAAAACAAGAAAAATTAATTCTAGAAAGAGATGTTACAAATGTAATGATTAATGGCTATGAATTAAGAAACCCATTTGGTAAATCAACTAAAAAAATCGCAGTTTCTTTTTATGCCAGCTTTGTGGATGAAAAATTCATAAATGAAATAAAGGAATCTATAAATAAAAACATTCATATATCAAAAATAGAATTTAAAACATACTCACTAAACAAATTTAATGCCATTAGAAATTCTTTCTTAAACGCACACAATTATTTATCTATCGATGTTGGAGAAAAGGATACAGACGTTATGGTGGTAG
>CAZIFF010000009.1:23899-30341 GCA_964538345.1 uncultured Candidatus Saccharibacteria bacterium | reverse complement strand
TGAAATGTTAAAAAATTTAGATCCTTCTGCATATAATGTGGTTGCGGAAAACGGCACTGAATCTCCATTTAAAAATGCATATTGGGATAATAAAGCTGAAGGTATTTATGTTGATGTTGTTACCGGCAAACCACTTTTTTCTAGTACACATAAGTATGACTCTGGTACAGGTTGGCCAAGTTTTTGGAAGGCAATCGAAAATGATTCTGTGACAATTCATGAAGATAATTCACTTTCATCTGTTCGCACAGAAATACGAAGTGATGCGGGGCATATTGGACATGTTTTTGAAGATGGTCCCAAAGAAGAAGGTGGTCGTCGTTTTTGCACCAACTCCGCATCTTTAAAATTTATTCCTAAGGAAGATATGATAAAAGAGGGATATGGGAAGTATATGTATTTGTTTAATGATGGAATTAGCTAAATTCCTGAAAATGGCTTTATTGAGGAATGTTTATGACTATGTTAGAATTGATATAATTAACCACTTAACACAAATCAAATGAGCGAAGAATTTCATGAAGGTCAAATCAGTCAAGAAAAAATTCACAGTAGAGAAGAGGTTTTAGAAATATTGGGTGGTGTCATCGAGGGTGAATTTGAAGTTGTACGTACATTAGAGGATGAGAATGGACCTTGCTTAATAGAAGCTGAAACTAAAGATGAGGCGGGTAATACTGTTTTATACACATATAATAGAGCCGGTAATTTTGGTAGGCAGTTCTCATCTGAAACTGTAATAGATGTGATCCTTTTTGAGGACGATATCCCTGTCGGTGGTCATCCAATCACTAAATATGTAAATGGAGAATGGAAAAAGGTGGAATAATGCAAACTCCAAAACTTCTCACAAAAACTCTCGCTGCTTCATTAAAAGCCACTGCACAATGGAAATCTCTAACTCCGCTCGCGCGCAAGGATTTTATTCTTTGGATAGAATCTGCAAAACAATTAGATACGCATGAACACAGAATCAAAAGAACTTGTGAAATGTTGGAAGAAGGTAAGCGCCGACCTTGTTGTTTTTCTATTGTCCCTCCAGAGCTCTATAAACAATTCAAAACTTCTCCAAAATTAAAAGCCGAATGGAATAAACTTTCCTCGGACGGGAAGAGGGAGTTTGTTTATAAGATGGTTAAAAACTGCTAAAATGGCATTTAGGTTTTAAACCTCTAGATATGTCTGCGTCACCAGAAAATTTTATACTTACAAGCGAACAATATCGCGATACTCTTTTTGCTCATTCTGAATCTGAGAGAACTTATGTTTTTAAAATAGAAAAAGGAGAAAAAGTGCTTGTTTATTTTGGTTCTGCACACACAAATGATTCTGAGGATCCAATTTTCGATGAGATAAAAGCTCAGTTTGATTTATTAAAACCAGATATGGTTTATATAGAAGGGTGGAGATCGGTAAATGATAATAAAGACAAAGCTCGCGCATTTTTTAAAGATCAAAGTCTAGAAGATTTAAAAACAGAAGGAGAAAGTCATTTTGCATTAAAACTTGCTATTGATGCAGGAATAGATTTCGAATCACCTGAGCCAAATTTTTCTGAGGAAATAAATTTTCTTCTTGAAAAAGGTTTTTCTAAAAAGGATATTTTTTATTTCTATCTCTATAGAGACATTGATCAATATCAAAGACAAAATAAAAACAGAAACTTAGACGAATGTAAAAAATATTTAGAACCATACATAAATAGATTTCGTATTGATAGTGGTTGGGAATCTACAGAGATTGATTTGTATGTAGAGGAGATATTCTCTGAGCTAGATATAGATTCAGAAGAATATAATAGACAAGTGGATCCAATTCCTTGGGAAGGAAAGACTCAAACAGCTATCAATGAAATTTCTAGAAATTCAAGTAATTTTAGAGATAAATATATTTTTGAAAGAATTAAAGAAGGTTTGAAAACACACAATAGATTATTTGTTGTGTATGGTTCTGCTCATGCGGTTAAGCAAGAGGCGGCACTTAGGGTTTTAATAGAGGAGTTGTAATCGAATTATGTCCTACTGCAACTTCATCCTAACTGCGCCAGATCATAAAAAAGATATTCACAAAAAATATCATGATACTCAATATGGTTTTCCAATTCATGATGACAATGAACTTTTCGCTCGTCTGATTTTAGAGATTAATCAAGCTGGTTTGAGTTGGGAGACAATTTTGAACAAAGAAGAAAATTTTCGAAAAGCTTATAAAAATTTTGATATTAAAAAAGTTTCAAAATTTAATGATAAAGATTTTGTGCGTTTGATGAACGATGCTGGAATTATTCGTAATCGACTAAAAATAAATGCAGCAGTTGAAAATGCGAAGACTATTTTGAAGATTCAAAAAGATTTTGGCAGTTTTGAGAAGTGGCTGAAATCACATCATCCGAAAACTAAAGATGAGTGGGTAAAGATTTTCAAAAAGACTTTTAAATTTACAGGTGGAGAAATAGTAAACGAATTTCTGATGAGTATTGGAATTTTAGAAGGCGCGCATACAGAAGATTGCGCGATTTATCAGAAAGTTTTGAAGAAAAAACCATTGTGGATAGTTTCTAAATAATTAGTGATTTTTAAATAAATTATTTATAAAATTATTACTTGCTTCTTTGTTCTTGTGGGTGGTATTATCAAAATACAAATGACCACAAAAGAATTACAAAAGCTGAATAAAGTTCGACAAACAATCAAGGTTTTGAAAGCCAATTCCTTTAGTGCTGTTTCTCTGGACACAGAAGGTAATTATAAAAAGACTTTTGAAAAACAAATGAATAAATTGTCTAAAAATAAAGGAGAGTTTGAATACAGTGGCAAAGGAAGTTTAATTAAAAAGCTCGCTTAATGCTAAAGATTTTATTTACTAAAAAATCTTTAAAATCTCTTAAAAAACTCCCTAGAAATATTCAAATCAAAGCAGATAATCTAGTATATATTTTATCTATTAATTTTTTTGATAAAAAGTTAAAAACTAAAAAATTAAATACAATTTATGCTTTGTTTTCTTTTAGAATAACAAAAGATTATAGGGCTATATTTGAGTTTGCGGATATTAAAACAATTAAAATTTTAGACATAAAGCATAGAAAAGATATTTATAAAAAACTTTTAAAATAAAACTTATGATGTATAATCATCAGTATATAATTTAAATATAAAATCATGGCAAAAAGAGCAAAATCATTAAAAAAGACAACAATTCAAAAGAGAGGACCAACAAGAACAGCTAGAAAGCAAGAGATGCTTAGAATCAAAAAGCTAAAGCCTGCTGCTCGAAAGAAAGCATTAGCTGGGAAGTAAAACAAAATATGGAGAAGATACATCTTTCGATTTTTATTAATGCACCGAAACAAAAAGTTTGGGAAACAATGCTTAATCAGGACACTTATAAACAATGGACAAAAGCATTTGATGGAGAATCTAGATATGAGGGTTCTTGGGAAAAGGGTTCTGAAATAAAATTTATCGGCTGTGATGAAAATGGGAATGAAGGTGGTATGTATAGCAAGATTAAAGAAAATATTCCGTATGAATTTATTTCTATTGAACATCTTGGAATGTTAAATGATAAGGGTGAAATAGATACTACAAGTGAGCAAGTTAAAAATTGGGCACATGCAGAGGAGAATTATTCTTTTAGAGAAAAAGACGGCGGTACAGAACTTTCTATTGATCAAGATGTAGCCAAAGAGTATAAAACAATGTTTGAAGAAATGTGGCCAAAGGGTTTAGAAGCTTTAAAAAACTTAGCTGAAAGTTTGTAATGTATTTCGTATATCTTTTAGAATGTGCTGATAAAAGTATTTATACAGGTATCACAACTGATATTGATCGGAGGTTTAAAGAGCATAAAGATGGAATTGGTAGTGCATACACAAAGTCACATGGTGCTAAGAAAATTCTTTATATAGAAAAACATAAAAATAGAAGCAATGCCTCAAAACGCGAAGCAGAGATAAAAAGCTGGTCGCGTGAGAAGAAATTGAGTATTATATAAATATGGATCAAGCAAAAAATCACTCAATATATTTTTTGATTCTCTGTATATTGGCTTCTGTTGTGGTGGTTTTCTTTTTATTTCAACCATTTCTTAATCCGCTTATTGTCGCCGGTGTTTTTGCATTTTTATTTCAACCAATTTATTTTCGAGTTTTGAAATTCTTCGAAAACTCACCAAATTTTTCTGCCCTAATCACAACACTGGTGGCCATTATAATAATTCTCCTGCCAATATCTTTTTTGGGAACTCAAATAATTATTCAATCAACCGATGTTTATAAGCATGTGGTATCTGGTGGCGTTGATAATTTTGTTAATCATTCTGAAAATATTTTAGATAAAATTAGAAGTATCTTTCCAATTTCTGAAAATATAAAAATTGATTTTAGAAATTATGCAAAACAAGGTCTTGAAATTTTAATAAAAAACTTCGGTTCGATTTTTTCAAGTTTTACCAAAATTATTTTAAATATTTTTATCTTTCTTGCGGCATTCTATTTCTTATTAAAAGATGGTCATAAATTGAAAAATTATTTTGTTGAGCTGAGTCCGCTTAGTGATAAAGATGATGAACTGATTATTTCAAGATTAAAAACATCTGTATCTGCAACAATCAAGGGAAGTCTTTTGATTGGTTTGATTCAAGGAATTCTCACTGGAATTGGTTTTGCTATTTTTAGTGTGCCGAATGCTGTGCTTTGGGGAAGTGTGGCCGCAATCGCTGCGCTTATTCCAGGAGTTGGCACAGCTCTAGTGCTTTTGCCCGGAATAATTTTCTTATTTATTACAGGAAGTGATTTCAATGCAATTGGATTACTTGTTTGGGGAGCAGTTGCTGTGGGCATGATAGATAATTTTCTTAGTCCAAAATTAGTTGGAAAGGGAATGAAATTGCATCCGTTGATTGTGTTTCTTTCTGTGTTGGGTGGGTTTGCTTTCTTTGGTCCACTTGGATTTTTGCTTGGGCCACTTTCTGTGAGCATCTTTTTTGCTTTGGTAGATATTTATTTTTCTCTAAGAAAGTAGGTGCAAATAATCTAAAAATAGTGTAAGCTGTATCGCTACATGTCAAGAAATGAAGGTTTAATCACTTTTAATAATGTCTCTTACGAGCATGGTGCCAACAAGCCGATTTTAATCGAAACTAGTTTTTCTATTCGCCGCGGGGCTAAGTTTACTCTGATGGGTCAAAACGGCGCAGGAAAGAGTACTCTCTTTGGTTTGATTACAGGACAATATAAACCAGATGAGGGAATTATTAGCATTATGCCTCGCACAAGTATTGCGATTTCACGGCAGGTTATTCCTCGTGATGAACTAACTCTCACAGTCCGCGAATTTTTTGAAAAATGTTTTTCAGAAAAAATTTATGCTATTGATCCAAAGATTGATGCTGTTCTTGAGGTTGTAAATCTTGCTCCTAAAAATGAAGATGTAGCGAAAACTTTCAAAGAAAGAATTATTGGAAGTTTTTCTGGAGGGCAACAAGCGCGTTTGCTTTTAGCTTCTGCGCTAATTCAAAATCCTGATGTGCTTTTGCTTGATGAGCCTACAAACAATCTGGACAAAGAAGGTATTGCACATCTAACAGATTTTCTTAAGGAATATAAAAAAACTGTGATTGTGATTTCCCATGATGCTGATTTTCTAAATGCCTTTACTGACGGTGTGCTTTATCTAAATGTGCAAACAAGAAATATTGAACAATACACAGGAAACTATCACGATGTAGTAGAAGAAATTTCTGCAAGAGTTTTGAAAGAAAAAAGAATGAACGCTCAACTTGAAAAAGAAATTCAAGCTAATAAAGATAAAGCCAACTTCTTTGCAAATAAAGGAGGGCAAATGCGTTTGGTTGCAAAAAGAATGCGCGAAAAAGCTGAAGAGGCAGAAGAAAATAAAGTTGATGTTAGAAAAGAGGATAAAACAATTCGTCCTTTTATTATTCCAGTACAAAAAGAATTGCCAACAGAAGTTTTGAAATTAACTTCTTATAAAGTAATTCGTGATCATCAGCCAAAAGATGTGAAGTGTGACTTCCTTTTAAAAAGAAAACAACATCTACAAATAATTGGTCCAAATGGAATTGGAAAAACTACTTTACTTGAATCACTAGCTTCTGGGCACGCAAAAGGGGAGCAGGTGACCGATGGTGTGCAAATTGGATATTATAGACAAGACTTTTCAAACTTAGATTTTGATCAAAGTGTTTTTGATTGTTTAATGGCTGTTTCTGGAAAGAAGAGCGAAGAAGAAATGCGTTCTATCGCAGCAGGGTTTTTAATACACGGAGAAATTATTAGAACAAAAATTGGATTGCTTTCAGAGGGACAAAAAGGACTGGTAGCATTTGCTAGATTGGTGCTTTTAGAGCCAGGACTTTTGATTTTAGATGAGCCAACTAACCACATAAATTTCCGACATATTCCTGTGATTGCAAAAGC
>CAZIFF010000009.1:0-23799 GCA_964538345.1 uncultured Candidatus Saccharibacteria bacterium | reverse complement strand
CTTTTTCTTTTAAAAATGTTAAAATTATTAAATGAATAATTTTGATTTTAAACTAAATGAACATGCAGTAGGAATTATTTTAAAAGAGCTTGTGCGTAGAGCTCTGACTATTATCAGAAATGAAAGATTTGCTTTTGAGGCGACTGCTAAAAATGGTTATGGTGAAGAAGAGATGAATGATTTGTTTACAACTGCTGATACAAAAGCGCAAGCAATTTATGAAAAATCTTTGCGAGAATGTTTTCCAGATTTTGGAATTATTGGAGAAGAAAGTTTAAATAAAAAATGTGAGATTGTTGGAAGAGATATTTATTTTACAGTTGATCCACTTGATGGTACTCGTGCTTTTGTTCGAAAGCAGTCACATGGTATTTCAACAATGATTTCTTTGGTAGTAGATACCGAGGTTGTTTCTGCTTGGATAGGTGATGTTAATACATTAGAAGTTTATGGTTATAGACCTAATACAAATTCTGTACACCGAATATCAGCATTTGATGTTAGTCAGCATTTGAATGATATAAATAGAAAAATTGATATTAAAGAATCTTTTTTGCTTCGTAGGAATTTTCCTAAAAATACTTCTGAGCTAGAAGATAAAACAAATAAACTATTCAAAGATATTCATATTGATGGTGGAAGTATCGGTACTTGGTTTTCAAGATTATGGAAAGGGGAGATGAATGTCCTTCTTCTTGATCCGTCTTTTGAAACTCCTTGGGACTCAACTCCAATTTATGGAATAAGCAAAAAACTTGGTTTTGTATTTTTAAAACCAGATGAAAGTGGCGAGAAATGGATGGAATATGATTCTGGTCTAACTAAAGAAATTTATAAAAGGGAATTTCCAACACTAGTGATTCATAAAGATATACTAAATGATTTTTTGAGTTTGTTTTAAAGAAAAAACTTACGATACAAAGCGTCGTAAGTATGAAAACAAATTATCGAGCACGAATTTCTTCTCTGATCATGTCCAAAACTCGGGCGTGTCTTAAGCCCAGATTCAGGACTTCATCGATGGAAAGCCCTTCAAGGAATTCAGGGGTAATTTCGGGTTGATTTTTTTCTGGCACAAATGATCTTTCTTCTTTGTCACGATTCATCAAAATAGAAAACATGAAAATAATGAAAGCGAGTTGGGCCATCTGAGAAGACTCGGATCCCTCAAACTGTTCTTCTGGGTCATCTGCTGGCTTGTTTATTGCTTGAGTATCACCAGACATTGGAGGCTCTGGGATTTCCTGAGTCAGAACTTGTTCCCCCTTCAATTCCAGGCTGCTGAACCTGGACTGGAGCAAGCTGTGATATCTGTGCTGGAAGAACATCCTTGGACTTTCAAGGTCCAATTTCAAAAGAGCAGCTTCCAGAACCGCTGGAGGAAGTGAGACCTGCTCGTCTGCGTTTCTGATGCTAATTTCTACTTTTGAATCAAATCCACGGACGTAGACTACCAAACTAACTACAGCCCCACTTATACCTTTGATGTAAACACGCCCCTTGTCCATGGATTGACCATGTTTTTTGGGTAGGATACGAATCAGAGACACATTGAAATTCCCGAAACACTCTGCCAGGAGAAGTATATTTGTAACCCTGTCCATAATTTCCCTAAGGATGTCCATGGAAAGATTTTTATCTGTGCGGTCAATCATTTTACCGCAAACTGATTCTCTGGCTGCTTGCCGAGACCTTTTTTTAAACGTAAATGTTCTATTCATCGTCCAAAAATCTAACACAAAATATAACTTTGTCAATCATTTCAAGCAAAAAACCTCAATAAACTATTCCAACCAAAGTAGAGTAAACATCAACACGACACCAACTACCGCCATCACTACTTGTATTATTGTGTGTAAAAAATCTTTTTTGTTTTCAGTGTGTTTGTGTAATTCTGGAATTAAATCTGATAATGCAATGTAAATGAAACCACCAGCGGCAATTGCCAAAAACCAACTTAATTTTTCTTCTAAAATTTCTCCAGTTAGAAATATTGCAAATACACCAAGTACTGAAATTATTGCTGATACAAAGTTTAAGAATAGAGCTTTTGTTTTTGTGTATCCAGCATGAAGAAGTACTCCGAAATCTCCGATCTCTTGTGGAATTTCATGAAGTATCACAGCGATTGTTGTGGCGATACCAACTTCAACGCTAACTAAATAACTAGCTCCAATAATTACACCATCAATAAAATTGTGAAAACCGTCTGATATCAAAATCATTTTGCCAACTGGTTTAATGTTGTGCATATGATCATCTTCATGATGATGCCAGTGTAAGAATTTTTCTAATATAAAAAATATGAATATACCAGCAATTACAAGCAGGGAAGTAAAAGTAAAATCACCAATTTCTTCTACCGCTTCAGGTATTAAGTGGATGAGTGCATCACCTAATAGGGCACCTACTGCTAAACTTACAAAAATAAATACATATTTTTTAATTGTATTTGTGCCAAGAGATAGTGTAAAAACTCCAACAAAAGATACCAAACTTATAATTAAAACACTTGCTAATGAATATAAATAAATTGCTGTCATTCCAATACCCTACCACCCTTCTAATTTAAATGCAAATTATTTGCATTTGTGATATAATAAAAATATGTCTCATAAACATCAAAAGATAAATATTTCAGCAACTGATATTTTGAAAGAAAAATCTTTAAAAGTTACTAAAAACCGTATTCGTATTCTAGATTTTTTAATTTCAGAATCCAAACCAATGTCTATTGAAGATATTTTTAAAAAATTAAAAAATATGGATCAAGTGACAATTTATCGAACTATTAATCAATTTGTTCAAAAAGGTTTAGTGTACCAAACAGATTTTCGTTCTGGAAAAGCTTATTTTGAGTTTCAAAATCATCACCACCATCATATTGTTTGTACTAATTGTGGCGATTTAGAAGAAATCGAATTATGTGTTCCTGATTCATATTTGAAGAAAGTTAAAAGCCAATCTAAGAGTTTTAAAAATATTCAAGAGCATGCGCTAGAATTTTTCGGTGTTTGTTTTAAGTGTGATAAAATTTAAATATGATAAGCGATAAAAAATTAAAAAATATCTCGTATTTATTAGCTCATATATCTTTATTCATTGTATTTTTTTGGTTTGGACTTTTAAAAGTTTTAGGCACATCACCCGCATATGAATTGGTTGATGCTTTAAGAGCTATCACTATTCCTTGGTGGCCAATGGTTACATTCTTTCCATTTTTGGGAATTGTAGAAATGTTGATTGGAGTTTTGTTTTTACAAAAGAAAACAGAAAAAATTGCGATTGCAATACTTATTCCTCATATGTGTACAACATTTCTTCCACTGGTAATGCTACCTTTAATTTCATGGCAAGGATTACTTACTCCAACACTACCAGGACAATATATAATTAAAAATATAATAATAGTTTCTTTAGCTACGTCTGTTGTAGTTGGTTATGGTAAAAAGAATAAGTAGTTTTTTAATTTTGTTGGCAATATTCCTTTTGCCACAAATATCAAATGCCCAAGAGCTTTATGAAGAGCTTCAAGGTGTTTGGCGTTCTGAAGTTTTAGATATTGTTTCAGAGGGTCAAAAAGCTGTGCCTGGAACTGATTTGAATACTAAATTTCAAAATATAAAAGTAGAAATTTTGGAAGGTGAAATGAAAGGAAAAGTTGTTGAAATTGAAAATGACTTTATTCTTTTAAAAGAAGGACAAAAATTTTATATGAATTATCTTCGTACTATAAATGGAGACGAGATTTATTCTGTTAGAGACATAGATAGACGCGCTACTCTATTATGGCTGACTGTATTTTTTGCCGCAGTAGTTTTGTTTTTTGGTAAATGGCAAGGTCTGAGATCTTTATTGAGTCTGGCGGGGAGTTTCTTGGTGATAATTTTTATTTTGATTCCACTTTTAATGAAGGGCTTCAATCCAATTGTTGTGAGTATTTTAATCGGTGCATTAATACTTGGTGTCGCTATATTTTTTACACATGGTTTCAATATGCGATCAGTCGTCGCATTTTTAGGTACTGTAATTTCAATTTGTCTCACTGGAATATTAGCTTATTTTTCAATTAAAATTTTAAATTTAAGTGGATTTTTTTCAGATGAAACTGTTTATTTAAATTTTGGCACAAAAGGTTTATTAGATTTTGAAGGCTTGCTTCTAGGAGGAATTATCATTGGAGTTTTGGGTGTTCTTGATGATGTGGCTATTACGCAAGTGGCAGTTGTTTCTGAAATTAAAAAAACTGCTGAAAAAATTTCAGCAAAGGAGCTTTATAAAAAAGCACTGAATGTTGGACATGAGCATATCAGTGCTTTGGTTAATACAATCGTCTTAGCTTATACCGGAGTCTCTCTCCCTCTTTTGCTTTGGTTTTCACAATCAGACTCGTCTTTCGGAAAAATTATTAATAATGAAATTTTTGCAACTGAAATTGCGCGAACAATAGTGGGAAGTATTGGACTTATTTTGACTGTGCCAATAACAACTTTTTTGGCTGTTGTGTTGGTAGATAAATTTAAAAATACTGATTCAGATAATCACGCAGGACATATGCATTTTTAAAACATGAAGTCTTTCACTCAAAAAGTATTTGATGTTGTAAGAAAAATTCCCAAAGGAAAGACTTTGTCATATAAAGATGTGGCAAAGATGGCAGGTAATGAAAAAGCTTGCAGGGCAGTTGGAAATATTTTAAAGAAAAACTACGACTCTCAAATACCTTGTCATCGTGTGATAAAAAGTAACGGCGATTTAGGAGAATATAATCGAGGTGCATTAAACAAAAAGAAGATTTTATTGAAAGAAGGTTTTTTAAAGTGATATAATTTAAATATGAATAAAAAGTTTTTCATTATTTTAATAATCGTAATTACTCTTGTTGCTGTATTTTTTGCTTTAAAGAATGATAATGAATTTGAAGTTGAGAATATAATGATTGATAGAGAAGAAAGGATATAATATTATTATACACATGGAATATTTTGAAATAAATTATTTAGCAGTTTTTATCTCCGGTGTATTAGCGATGATCATAGGTGCTTTATGGTATGGACCTCTTTTTGGTGATACTTGGATGAAAATAATAGGAACAGACAAGCTTGATAAAGAAGCAAGAGAAAAAATGCAGAAAGAAAGCGGTTTACTTTATCTATTTCAATTTGTAATTGTCTTGCTTCAATTTAGTGCTCTAAGTCATATGTTTCTATATTTTGGTTATGAACAAGATATAAGTATTGATTTAGTTAATAATTTTGAAACAACATTTTACATCTGGTTGTTTATTATTGTCCCAACAATATTCGGTGCATCAGTTTGGAATAATGATTCTAAAAAAATAAAAATTACTAGATTTCTAATTCAATCTGGATATCAATTTATTATCTTTACAATTGCCGCTGTACTGATTTCAATCTTAGTTTAAATATATGTCTTGGATAATTTATGCATTACTTTCTGCTGTGTTTGCTGCTGCGGTAGCTATATTAGCAAAAATTGGATTAAAAGGAGTTGATTCAACTTTAGCGACAACTGTGCGTTCTGTGGTGATGGCCATTTTTCTCGTAACAACATCTTTGTTTTTAAATAAAGCTCCACTTCTTAAAACTTTAGATAATAGAATGCTTGGTTTTATAATTGCTTCGGGAATAGCAGGGGCTTTATCTTGGATATTTTATTTCTTTGCTTTGCAAAATGGCCCAGCCAGCGCCGTCTCTGGAATAGATAGATTAAGTGTTGTTTTTGTAGTGATTTTAGCAGCCTTATTTTTAGGGGAAGCTTTTACAATAAAAACACTATTAGGAGCTCTATTTATAGTTATTGGAGCAATATTATTAGTTATTAAGTAGGTAGGTATATACAAAAAGGCGATTTTGTGGTAGACTTGCGATTCATTAAATTTATGGAAATTAGAAATATTGCAATCATTGCTCACGTTGACCACGGAAAAACAACTCTTACAGATGCGCTTTTAGTGCAAAATGGAATGGTTGAAAGAGGTGTGTCTATGGATTCAAACGATCTTGAAAAAGAGCGTGGTATTACTATTTATGCCAAGAACACATCTCTATTTTATAAGGATACAAAAATAAATATTTTGGATACTCCGGGCCACGCCGACTTCGGTTCTGAGGTAGAGCGAGTTTTGAGAAGTGTGGACTCAGTGCTTTTGGTGGTAGATGCAGCTGAAGGACCAATGCCACAAACAAAATTCGTTCTTAAGAAGTCTCTTGAATTAGGTCTTAAGCCAATTCTTGTTTTAAATAAAATTGATAAGCCATCAGCTGATGTAAAAATGGCACATGATCAAGTTTATGAATTATTCTTTGATTTAGGTGCCACAGAAGAGCAGTTAGATTTTGAAACTATTTACGCTATTGGTAGAGACGCTGTAGCTAAGAGAAAAATGGAGGATGAATTTAAAGATTTGAATCCCCTGTTAGATTTAATTTTAGAAAAAGTTCCAGCTGCTTCAAGTGCTAATTATATGAATGAGGAATTACAAGCTCAAGTGTTCAACTTGGCCTATGATAATTTCCTTGGACGTATGGGTATTTGTAGAATATATAAAGGTAAATTAAATCAAGGGCAACAACTTTCTATTAAGGATAGTGAGGGGAAAGTTTTTGGAGGTAAAATCACAAAACTTTTTACATTTGAAGGTTTAAGTAAAATTGATTCTAAAGAAGGAATTGCGGGAGACATTGTTATGGTTGCTGGTATTCCAGAAATTTATATCGGTCAAACTTTGATTGATAATGAAAACACAGAATCACTTCCTCCAATTGCTGTAGATGAACCAACTCTTTCTTTGAATATGTTGGTAAACGATTCTCCTTTCGCTGGAAAAGTTGGAAAGCTTCTAACATCAAGACAAATTCGTGATCGTCTTGAAAAAGAACTAGAGGTAAACGTGGGTCTTAAAGTTGATTTCAACGGACAAGGTTACTTTACTGTATACGGAAGAGGAGAGCTTCACTTGTCTGTTTTAATTGAAAGAATGAGACGTGAAGGTTTTGAATTAGCTGTATCACAACCAACTGTAATCGTTAAGGAAATTGATGGTGAAAAACACGAACCATTCGAGGAGGTAAATATCTTAGTTCCTGAAGAATTTGCTGGAGTAGTAATTGAAAAACTTGGAAATAGAAAAGGAATAATGATGCATATGGAAACAAAAGATAATCATGCAAAAATGATTTTCCAAGTTCCTACTCGTGGTCTTTTGGGTTATAGAAATGAATTTATTATCGATACAAAAGGTGAGGGTATTATGACTAGCGTCTTTCATTCTTTCCAACCACAAGCTGGTGAAATTAATAAAACCGAATACGGTTCAATGGTTTCAATGGCAACAGGAAAGGCACTTGGATTCTCACTTGCAAATCTTCAAGAAAGAGGAGTGCTGTATATTGCACCGAGTGCAGATGTTTATGAAGGTATGGTTATAGGTTATACTTCAAAAGGTGAAGATATGGTTGTGAATCCTACAAAAGGAAAACAACTTACAAACATGCGCGCATCTGGAAGTGATGGAGTTTTACAGCTCATTCCTCCATTTGAATTAACTCTAGAAAGAGCTATGGGCATGATGCGTGAAGATGAATATCTAGAAGTGACTCCTGAAAACATTCGTCTTCGAAAAAAGTGGTTAACAGAAAATGAGCGAAAGCGAGGTGGGGTAATTAGAGGAAAATAATATTAAATAATGGAATACACTATTAAAAGCAAGAAATTTAAACCGCAAAGCAAAAAACGGTTTGGAGATGCACGTCCACATGGAGCCAAGCGTTTTGGTGCTAGTTCTTCTACAAGTGAAGGAGAAGGTAGTTCTAAATTTAGAGGCAGAAGTTTTAGCGGAGGAAGAAGTGGTGGTGGTAATAGAGGAAAATTTGGAGGTGGAAGAAGTGGTAGTTTTAGTGGAGGAAGAAGCGGAGGTTCTAGTGGTGGAAGAAATAACAAAAGAAGCAACAGAGGTGAATTTATCGATGTAAGTAGATTTATTTCTCGTGCAGAAATTGTTGAACCAGAGCAAATTGTAACAATTGATCATAAGTTTGAAGATTTTTCATTCGATCAAGAATTAAAAGATGCAATCAATAAAAAAGGTTTTGTTAATCCAACTCCTATTCAAGACAAAGTAATTCCACATATTCTAAAAGGAAAAGATGTTGTCGGATTGGCAAATACAGGTACTGGTAAAACAGCAGCATTTCTTTTGCCTTTGATTACAAAAGTTAGATTAATTCCAGAAGAAAAAGTTTTAATTTTAGCTCCAACAAGAGAATTAGCGATTCAAATTGCTGAAGAGTTAAGAGACTTTACTTATGGTTCAAATATCTACTCTACATATTGTGTTGGTGGAATGCATATAGGAAGACAAATAGATCAATTGAGAAGACAAAATCATTTCGTAATAGGAACTCCAGGTAGAATTAAAGATTTGATTCAAAGAGGAATGATTGAAACTAAAAACTTCGGAACAATTGTTCTAGATGAAGCCGATAGAATGCTAGATATGGGATTCATTGAAGATATGAGATGGATTTTAAGTGGTTTTCCAAAGAGTAGACAAACACTATTCTTTTCAGCTACTTTGTCTCCACAAATTGAAAAATTGATTCATGACTTTCTACAAAATCCAGAAATGATTTCTGTTAGAAAAAGAGAGACATCAAAAAATATTGATCAAGATGTAATTCGTGTTGGAACAAGCGATAACAAGCTAGAAGTTCTTGCAAAAATGCTAAACGAAAAAGAATTTGAAAAGGTAATTATTTTCGGTAGAACAAAAAGAGGAGTTGAAGTTTTATCTAAAGATTTGTTTAAAAGAGGTTTCAAGGTAGAAGCAATTCACGGTGACAAAAATCACTCTCAAAGACAAAGAGCGTTAAAGAGTTTTAAAGATAATAAAGCTAGAATTTTGGTGGCTACCGATGTTGCGGCTCGTGGACTAGATATTCCAAACGTAACTCACGTTATCAACTTTGATATTCCTCAAACTTACGATGATTACGTGCACCGAATAGGACGAACAGGAAGAGGAGATTCTACTGGAAAGGCCTTTACTTTTATTGAGCACAAAAGATAGATAAAAATGTTATAATTAGCATATGAAATATTATGCTGGGAACATTGAAGAGCAAACATTAGAAAATAGTGATTTTAGAAAGGTTTTATTTACTGGTCAAAATAGTCAATTAGTTTTAATGACTATTCAGCCAGGTGATGAAATAGGCAAAGAGACTCATGATACACATGATCAATTTTTGCGTATAGAAGCAGGTCAGGCAAAGTTTGTTTTAAATGGAGAGGAAATTGTTGGAGGTGATGGGTTTGCAGTAGTGGTGCCAGCTGGAACAGAACATAATGTTATTAATGTTGGAGAAAATGAATTAAAACTTTATACAATTTATTCTCCAGCTGAACATCCAGACGGAACAATTCATCATACAAAACAAGACGCTTTAGACGCGCATCATTAAAGAGTATGAAAAAAATAATTCTATTCCTCGTAGTTTTGATTGCTGTAGGAGGTGGTTATTTGTTTTTAAATTATTCTCATGTGGAAGCACCTAAAATAGATGAACAACAAATAAACAATACAGATACAAATAAATATTTGATTGTATCAAGCTCTACAAAAGAAATTATAAAAGATTTTTATAATATTAAAGTAGATTTTCCTGTAACTAATAATGAGAATATAAATTCTGAAATTAATAAAGAAGTAGATAGATTGGTGTCTGATTTTGAAAAAAATGCTATTGATTTTGGACCAATACCTTCTGATTTTTTCCGTCCTTATACTTTGTTTGGTCAATTTGAATCACACTTAGGTCAAAAATATGATTCTTTTGTATTTTTAACTTCCGTAGATTTTGGCGGGGCACATCCAAATCACTTTTATAAAACTTTAACTTTTGATAAGGAATCAAATATTGTTTCTATTGATGATTTTTTGAAAAAAGAATTTCCTGATAAAAATGTTTTGAACAAAATATCTGAATTAGCGCAAGCTAAGATAGCAGAAAATTTAGGTGAAAATGCTAATTTTGAAATGATAAAGGATGGCGCAGGTCCAGATATAAATAATTTCAGAAATTTTTATATAGCAGATCAAGAAATTATTTTCTTGTTTGAACCTTATGCTGTAGCTCCTTATGCTTATAGTTCTCAACAAGCTAGAATTAAGCTTTCAGAAATTTTTTAGACCATCTGTCTAGTGAAAAAGATCCACCTTCTGTGACAAATAATACAGAAAGTATTCCAAATAGAGTTATGTGTGATGCCACATCTTCTCCGAAATAGAAGAATGAAAGTGATAATACTATAAATGCTATAGCAGAAGTTATTCTTGTGAATGCGCCAAGTATTAAGAATAAACCTATTACAAATTCAATTATTCCAGCAGAAAATACCCACATTTCTGGAGACACTGGAACTACTTTTTGTAAATCAAATCCCAAAACAATTAATTCAGATAGGTGTGGATTTAATATTTTTTCGTATATAGCTAAAAATACCATTGCGCCTCCAATACCAAATCTTAAAATTAATGGCACGAATTTTTTGCACGCACAAAAAGGTGAAAATTTAGGTATGTTCAGAAGATCGTCTAATCCAGGTTTTTCATTATCAAGAACTAATAATGCAATTGCTACTGCAATGAAATCTAAATTACCGATTATATAAGTGTCTTGTGTTAATGCATAAATATAAATTCCAATTGCTGCGATAGAAGCTGGTATAACTAAAAAACCAGCCATTATTAGAAAACCTAGCAATATTTGTATTGTTGCAAAGCTTTCAAATCCTGGAAGTGCGGGGGAGATTAGATTTAAAGATGAACCTGATCCAATTAGTGCAATACCTAAAGATAATCTAAGCATCCATGGTGTGAATACTAAATATGAATCAGCTTTTTGAGAAATTAAATTTAATTTATTTCTTATAATTTTTATTCGTGTTGATGCAATTATGATTAATATTGTTCCTGCTATTGTCCAAGCGATTAAACCTAGATTTTTTGTGTCTGAAATGGCATTTATTAAAAAACCATAATCAGCACCAGAATTTTTCTCTGCTGTTTTTTCATCTATTAAATATCTTACGTGCGCTTCTGCTTTTGGTACTGAAACTAATAAAAATGCTATTAATGAAAACGTAATTTTGTAAAACATAATTTTATATAAGTATTATACATCATGATATAATTTTTACATGGAACATAAGTTGAAATTTCCAAAAGGATTTTTTTGGGGGGCAGCATCCGCTTCTTATCAAGTTGAGGGTGGAATTTATAACACTGATTGGGCATACGAAGCTAAAACTTCTAAAAGAGTTCCTGTGGCAGATAGTGGCCCAGATCATTTTAATCGTTTCAAGGAAGATTTCGATATTGTTAAAAGCTTAGGACACAATTCTCATCGATTTTCTTTAGAATGGGCCAGAATTGAGCCAGAGGAAGGGGAATTTAGTATTGAAGCAATTAGGCACTATGAACATGTGTTTAGAGCTCTAAAAGAAAGAAACATCGAACCTTTTGTGACTTTGTGGCATTTCACTATTCCAGAATGGCTTTATAAAAAAGGAGGTGTTGAAAATAAAGATTTCTCAAAATATTTCGAAAGGTATGCAAAATATGTTATGGAAAATTTATCAGAGCATTGTTCTCATTGGGTCACAATAAATGAGCCAATTGTTTTTCTTTCGAATGGTTGGTCTCGTGGAAATTGGCCACCTTTTAAAAAGGGAAATGTTTTTAAGACAATACAGGTATTCAATCATCTGGTGGATGCGCATATTAGAGCTTATAAAACAATGAAGCAGATTGATATTGCTTCTGAGGTTGGAATTGTAAAAGACAATATTTATTTTCATTCAAATTGGAATCCTATAAATAAAATAATTGCTGGTGTATCAAGATATTTTTGGAATTTCACTTTTCTAAATAATATTTGTAATCATGTAGATACAATTGGATTGAATTATTATTTTCATAAAAAGTATGGAGATAATAAACAATATAAAAAAAATGATATGGGATGGGATATTTTTCCAGAAGGAATTTACCATACATTAATGGAATTAAAGAGATACAATAAACCACTTTTTGTCTCAGAGGCAGGAATAGCTGATGCTAATGATATTTATCGAGGGCAATATATTAAAGATTTAGTTTTTTGGACTCATAAAGCAATTTCAGATGGGGCTTTAATCAAAGGTTTTATGCACTGGTCTTTGACTGATAATTTTGAATGGGCAAAGGGGTATGATCATAAGTTTGGATTAGTTGAAATAGATTACAATACGAAAGAAAGAAAAATTAGGGACTCTGCTTTTATTTATAAAGAAATTTGTATTAATAATGAATTAACAATAAATTGATATGGCACTTTGGATTATTATTGCAATATTAGCTCAATTTATTAATGCGATAGTTGCTTTAGTCGATCGTTATATTGTTGCATCTGGAAAAGTTGGTCGGCCAATTATTCTGACTTTTTACGTGAGTCTATTATCTGCTCTAGGTGTTGTGGTATTTTTCTTTAGTTGGATTCCTATACCTATAAATAGTATTGTATTACCTTCTTTCGGTAATTTATCTTGGCCAACTTTTTCATTAATTTTAATTGGGTTATTGTCATCAGTTTCTTTTATCTTGGCTTTATATTATCTTTTTTCATCTTTTAAATTATCTTCGGCATCAGATGTTGTGCCTGTGATTAGTTCGGTGAGTGCTATATCAACTTTATTGTTTTCTTTTTATATTTTGGATTCAACGTTGACTGATAATTTCTTATGGGGATTTTGTTTTTTGGTACTAGGAACATTTTTAATTGCTAGATTCAGAATGACAAAGCAATTGTTATTGTTTTGTTTAGCTTCTGGAATATTTTTTGGATTACATTTTGTTTTGATGAAACTATTATTTTCTATGACAGTTTTTGATAATGCATTTTTCTGGTCTAGAATCTTGATTGCTATATCTGCTCTATTTATGCTCTTCTTGCCAGATTGTTGTGGAAGAAGTGTTGCCGATAATTCAAAAAATACTGGAAAAGCAGGATTGTTTTTAGTTTTGTTTAATAAAGCTCTGGCTGGTTTGGCTAGCATCTTAGCTTTGAAAGCAATTGAACTTGGGGACGTATCTATTGTTCAAGCTATGTCTGGATTACAGTTTGTTTTCCTTCTAATTTTTTCATTATTTTTTGGACACAAAGCACCGAAGTGTATTGGCGAGCATTGTCAGATAATTGATAGAATACAGAAGTTGGTTTCGGTGAGTATCATTGTTACTGGATTTTCGTTATTATTTATATAAGATGTTAAAAAAAGTTTTAGTTACAGTTTTGATTATTTTTATCTCGTTGGTGATATTTTATTTTTATTTAGCAAATAGAGATATTCCAGAGGAAATAAATTACGGAGTTTCTTTCAATACTTTATATGCAAAAGAATTAGGATTGGATTGGAGAGAAACATTCAAAGCTATTCTAGACGATCTTGGAGTTAGAAGATTTAGACTCGCAGCACATTGGAATATGATAGAACCAGAAGATAATAAATGGAATTTTCTAGAATTAGATGAGCAAATAAATTTAGCAACAGAAAAAGATGCCAAAATAATATTGGCTGTCGGAAGAAGATTGCCACGATGGCCAGAGTGTCATGTCCCTAGTTGGGCGATTGATAAGAGTTGGGAACAACAAAAATCTGAAATTAGAGAATACTTAAAAGAAGTGGTTTTTAGATATCGAGATAATAAAAATATTGTTTATTGGCAAATAGAAAATGAACCATTTTTAGAAGTCTTTGCAAAAGAACATTGTGGTGATTTGGATGAGGAATTTTTGAAAGAAGAAATTGAGATAGTGAGAAGTTTAGATAAAGAAAGACCAATTTTGATCACAGATAGCGGAAATCTTGGAACCTGGATTTCACCATGGAAGCTCGGTGATTCTTTTGGAACATCAGTTTATGTTTATTTTTGGAATAAAGACATTGGCCCTTTTAAATCTTATCTTCCACCTTCTTTTTACAGATTCAAAACTAGTTTATTAGAAAAAATTATTAAACAAAAAGAATCTATTTTGATTGAGTTGTCTTTGGAGCCGTGGCTTTTGCAACCTGTTGTTGATACTCCGATAAATACACAATTAGAAAGAATGGATGTAGATAAATTTAAAGAAATAATTTCTTTTGCAAAAGAAACAGGATTTAAAGATCAATATTTGTGGGGTGCTGAATGGTGGTATTTCTTAAAACAAAAAGGAAATGATAGTTTTTGGAATGAATCTAAAAAATTATTTAACCAAAATTAAATTTATCGTTATATAATAAACATATGTATATAGTTTTTGATATTGGTGGAACAAAAATGCGATTTGCTTTGGTTAGAGATAATAAAGTTGGTGAGCCAATTGTGGTTTCAACTCCGACTTCTTATGTTGATGCTATAGCTGAAATATCTCTTATAATATCTCGTCTTTCTGCTGTTGAAAAAATTAATGGTGTGGTGGGTGGTATTGCAGGTGTGATATCTAATGATGGAAAGAAATTAGTCGTGTCTCCAAATTTAATCAATTGGGTAGGAAAGCCAATCGTAGATGATCTTGAAAGAGTATCTGGTGCAAAAGTTATTATAAAAAATGACACAAACATGGTTGCTTTAGGTGAAGCAATTTATGGCGCTGGTATAAATAAAAGAATTGTTGCTTACATGACATTTTCAACTGGAATTGGTGGGTCATTGGTTATTGCAGGTGATTTACCAATGTATAATTTTGGCTTTGAACCAGGATTTCAAATAATTGATTCTCAAGATAAAAGATCATTGCATAGTGTTGCCGGAACAGAATTAAAACAAAAATACGGATTACTTTTTAGAGATATTAAAGATGTTGAAATAAGAAAAAATATAATGAGAGATGTTGTGGCAGGTATTCATAATGCAATTGTGTTTTGGTCACCAGATATTTTTGTCTTAGGAGGAGGAATGACAGAATCATTTGATTTGGAAGAGATTAAATCAGGATTGAAAGAGTTTACTTTGAGATTTCCAGAATTGCCAGAATTTAAATTTGCAGAATTAGGTGATCTAAGTGGTCTTTATGGATCAATGGAATATGCTAAAAGACAATTATCCAGCAAAGTGAAATAGACCAAATATAACTAACATAATAGCGTGTATGATTGGGATTATTAAAAATATTCCAATAAACTTTTCTTTTTTATAAACATTTGATAACCAAGAACCTAAAATACTTATTGTTAAAGTTATTGGAAATATAAACCACAACGTTGCAAAGATATGCAGTATTATTCCTGATGCATTTGGACTGTCATAAAGAAAGCCTGCAAATGGGGCTAGGATTACAGATGGAAGTAAAATTATTAAATAAATTATAGTGGCTAGTACAAGTGTTGGTTTTAACATTGGTTTCATAGATGGTGAAGGCTATTCTAGCTGTTATAATTGATGCATGCAAGTAAATAGAGGAATTGCCAAAATAGTTTTTATTTTAAGTGCCATCTTAATCTTAACTGCGATTGGTGGTGCAATTTTAATTTTTAATAATGAAGATGTAGAAATTGTTGATATTGAAACTATAAAAAATAGTTTAATTATCGATGATCGAGCTGGAGGTATTCTGCCAGAAAATATTTCTATTACAATTTCTAATGATTCTTTTTTGAGGGGTAGAGTGGTTGATTCTAGAGATGGAATAGAAAGAGATTTTTATTCTATGAAAATTGGAGATGTTTGGAGAATTGTTGAAATAACAAATTCAGTTGTTTCTTGTGAGAGATTTGCCAGATTAGGTTTTCCGGATGCTTTCATTTCTGATTGTAGATTGTCATTTTCTGATGCCGTATCAGTTGGTGAAATTGATGCCACACTCGATGATTTATTTTTGAGTTCAGTGGAGTTAAAAATAATCGGAGTTGTTGAATCTATTGAAAATACAGAGAATGGTCAAATCGTGACTGTGTCGTCTGGCGGATCTACCACACAAATATCAATTACTGATGCAAAATTGAATACACAGATTGGTGATTTGATTGTAACTACAATTACTGCGCCAAAAGAATATGTTTATACTCCACAGTCTAATTCTACAAATGTCGTATTTAATACAGGAGAAGTTACTATTGTTAATGAAGAAGATAGAGATTTAAATACAGAAGATGAAGAGGAG
Organism: uncultured Candidatus Saccharibacteria bacterium; assembly: GCA_964538345.1. Taxonomy (GTDB): domain Bacteria; phylum Patescibacteriota; class Minisyncoccia; order Phycocordibacterales; family JAACPR01; genus JAGOTN01. The sequence goes on along the minus strand of CAZIFF010000009.1, from coordinate 7,594 downwards.
ACTCATGAGCAAGTGAATGTAAAAGTTAATCCAAATACTAATGCTGTGTATAAAATTGATGCACCTAAAACTTCTGCTCCACCATCATACTTTTTTAATGTTTATGATGTGGACAATTCTTTTGTAAATGTTGAGCTAGATGGGAGCTTTTAATCGGTATTTTAATTGTAAAATCGCTTCCTAAATTTAATTCAGACTTTAATTGAATATCTCCTTTGAATTCTTTTTTGATTAAAGAAAGTGATGAAGACAAACCAATTCCGGTACCACTTTCTTTGTTTGTATAAAAATATTTAAAAATCTTATTTTTATTTTCTCTAGATATGCCACAACCATTATCTTTTGTAGAAATACAAACATGGTTTTTATTTTTGAATAAAGATATTACAACATCCTGTTGTTCTTTTGGACATTTTTCATAAGAATCAATTGCATTACTTATTAAATTTATAATTACCCTAATTAATATATTTTTGTTTCCAAACAAAATTACATCTCCATTATCAATACTAATTAATCTGACGTTGTTGTTGAGTGCTTTATACTTCATTAAAATCATTGATTCTTCAATTGTTTTTGATACCGAAAACCGTTCTTTATTTGAGTCGTTTTTGATTTGTTTTTTAATAATTTCTATAAAATCACAAAGATTTTGAGTGGATTCTTTTATCTCAGGCTTCTGTTCAATTGTATTTAGGTTTAAAAGTAGAGCTGTTAATGGGTTCACTAAATCATGAATAATTCCTGAAGACATTCGTCCTAGTGTTATAAAGTGGAAAATATTATTTATTGTTTTTGTTATTTTAAAAAATCTATAATTATAATTATTTAAATTAAACATGTTTCAGTAATTTTGTATCCACGACCAGGTATATTTCTAATGATTCTCTTTTTTGTATCACCTATCTTTTTTCGCAAACTTAAAATATGTGCTTCTACTGTATTTGAAAATGGATCAGCGTTTATATCCCAGACGTGCTCAAGTATTTGTCCTCTGGTAACAACTTTCTCTTTATTTTGCATTAAATAGGAGAGTAGAGAAAATTCCTTTCTAGTGAGTTCTATTTCAGAACCACTTTTTGTAACAATATTTCTATCCATATTTATTTCTAGGTCTTTTATTTGTAGTTTTTTATCAGCAAGATTTTTCGGTCTTCTTGTAAGTGCGCGTATTCTTGCTAACAGTTCTTCAAATGAGAAAGGTTTGGTCATGTAATCATCTGCACCAGAATCTAAGACTGATATTTTTTCTAAAACATCAGATTTCATGGACAATAATAATACCGGCATTGTTTTGCCGGCTTCTCTAATTTCACGACAGACTTGTTTGCCCATCTTTTTGGGCATAACATTATCTAAAATAACTAAATCATATTCATTGGTTCTTGCTAAATAAGAACCTTGGTCTCCGTCTTCTGCTACATCAACTGTGAAGCATGCTGCCGTTAAGCTCATTCGAAGGACGTTTCTAATTGAACTATCATCTTCAATGATTAATATTTTCATTGAGCATATTTTTATATCAATACGAACATCCATGCAACTAGACAATGTGTATTTGATGTGGAGAAATTAATATTTATTTTAAAAATACTTTATAACCTTATTTTTGAGCTTTATTTTAAGCAAATTAGACTTTTAAAATAAATATATTATAGTGTGACTTTGAAAGCCTCTTTAAAATCAAACACTAGAAAGTCGGGGAGAAATGAAGAAAAACCAAAATTTTAAGATATTGTTCTTTAAATTCTTGTTCGATGAATTCAATGAACGTTTTTGGGTAGATCATCTTGTTTTACTAATTTCTATCAAGGTGATTCCGTCTATTTTGCAGGAAGAATTTTTCAGAGCAGAGTTGTGTTATATTTTTTTATCCGATCCGCCACCAGTGAGGTGTTTTTGGGATAAAAAAATGCGAGAGTTTCTTCTTGAATGTGGACTTTGAAGCGGCGTGTCCGCAGGACGCGCCGCTTTTTTCATTTCATATTTTTTAAAATTATTTTTTGTTTTAAAATTGTGCACAATATTTATTTTTATTTTTTTATGGTGATACAATTAAAATGTTGTTAACCGGCAAAAGTGGCAACGTATTAATAGTTATTAAAATTAATTTATCTAAATAAAAACATGCAAGTATATTCATTTGCTCAAGTAGTTCAATTAACAATGTTGGATTTATGGGGAAGAGTCGTAGGTGTTCTGCCAGATTTAATAGGTGCAATCGTAATAGTAATCTTTGGACTAATTGTCGCACCTTTATTAGGTGGAGTTGTTAAAAAAATCATTGATGTTCTTAAAATTGATCAATTGTCACAAAAAGTTGGCGTGAATGATATGTTTCAAGGATATTCTGAAAACCTATCAATATCATTATTGATTGGAAGATTGGTAAAATGGTTCTTTGTTCTTGTGTTTACAATGGCCGCCGCAGAGGTTCTTGGATGGGATAGGGTAACTTTGTTTTTGAATGAAATAATATTCTATATTCCACAGGTTCTAGTTGCTGTTGTTATATTGGTATTAGCTATTATTGCCGGAAAATTCTTTGAAACTATTGTTGTTAGATCAATACAAGGCTCAAATACTCCAGTAGATAAGCCAGAAATTTTAGGAGTTGCTACAAGATGGTCATTTGTTGTATTTGGAGTCCTAGCAGCGCTTCTTCAATTAGGTATCGCACCTTCATTGATTCAAATATTATTTGCAGGACTTGTATTTGCGCTAGCATTAGCATTTGGACTTGGTGGAAGAAAGAAAGCAGAAGAAGTTTTGGATAGAGTTGATTTATCAAAAGCAAAGAAAAAGAAATAAGATGTCTAAAATAATTGTTTATACAAAGACGGGGTGTCCTTGGTGTATTGGTGTTACAGATTTTTTGAATGAAAATAAAGTTTCTTTTGAAGAAAGAAATGTCACAGTAAACGAAGAATACTTTATTGAAATGCAAGCTAAGTCTGGGCAATCAAAAGCACCTACTCTGGATATCGATGGAGATATCATCGCAGATTCTGATAAAGAGGCAGTTGAACAAGAATTAAAAAGCAAGGGAATTTTATAGAGTATCTTTTATAGATAGACTGTGTTTAATACCGTATAACATAAAAATTCCTAGTATAAGGAATAAGTATTTTATTTCTATAAAATATAGCAGAACTGAGGCAAGAGCAGGGAAAATAACATAAGTAACAGGTCTTATCATTCTAAATAAGCTCATCATGTTTAAGTTTTTGTCATCAATCTTTTTGAAGAAATAAGATTCACTCATTAGCTCTACCATACTTGCTCCAACTCTTGTCATAAAAAGAATAAAAACCCATAACCAAAAGTTTTTTATATCTACAAAACTCATTACTGAAGTTGATATTGCCATTATCACAAAACCTAAAACTAAAGCTTCTTTTTCTCCAAAAACTTTATCAGCTATATATCCAAGTGGTGGTTCTAGAATCAAAAATGCAACTAAGGCAATTCCAATAATAAAAGCTACTTCTGAAATTTGAAAACCAATATAATTTGATAGGAAAATAGGAGTATAAATAATCATCCAAGCATAAAAAACTCGAAGCAGTGCCTGTGTGTTTACAATACTAAAAAGATTTTTATTTTTTAATACGTTTAAAGCCGTTCTGAATAAGTCTGGTTCCTTGTAATCAGGATCTTTAAAAGTTCGCATGTATTTCACTGCTATAAAAATAGTTGGAAACATAAAAATTAATCCAAATAAAAATATTTTCCAATAATCTTGATTTGTTAATAATAATCCAGCAATTAGAGGACCAATCATAAAAGCTATATTTTGAGCGGTTAAAAACGAACTTCTGATTATTCCAGTGTCATTGTCTGATGAGTAATGTTCTAGAAAGATGTCTAAATGAAAGAAGGATAGTGCGTGCATTATAAAACTTACAATAAAAACAGTTGTTACTATTGTTGAATTTAGATTGGGTAATAAAAGTACTGAGAGCATTAAGCTTTCAATTATTAAAACTATTAAAAATGTTTTATAGTTTCCAAATCTTTTTAGAATTGGTCTTATTATTAAAAAAATTATTACTGTTACAAAAGATGCGATTGCATATAAATATCCAACGTTGCTTTCTTTTATAAATTGACTTAAAAAACTTGAAGTTACATATGTAGCCGGTGTCATATGTAATGTAAAAAAGAAGGCGAGTAAATAAATGATTGATTTACAACTTAATCCTTCATTTTTATGAAGTTTACTAAAAGAAATGTTATACATTGTCTTTTAAATTTTAACACAAAACCCCGCAAATTAAATTTTCTGAAACATCTGCAGGCCCTCTGGCCGAAGCCGTTGAAGAAAATTTAATTTGCGGGGTTTTGTAGTCTATATCCCTAAAATAACAGGAATCACTAACGGCTCCTTTGCTGTTTTTTGGAACAAGAATTTGCTAACCTCTCCTTCTACAATATTTTTAAGTTTATCAAAATCAACAGCTTTTGATTTCAAAACTTCTCTTTCAATTGATCTTCGAATTATTGTACGAGCTTCTCGAAGTAATTCTTGAGATTCTCTTAGGTATACAAAACCTCTTGAAATAATATCCGGAGATTTTTTCAATTTACCTGTCTCAGTATTGATACTTGCAACTATCACAAATATTCCAGATTCAGATAGAAGTTGTCTATCTCGAAGCACTACATCTCTCACGTCTGAAACAGAGAATCCATCCACTGTTACAAGATCGCTAGGTGCTTTCATTGGTAATACTTTAATTTTATTACCACCTTCTGATATTTCAATAATTGAACCGTTGTCTGGCACAATTACATTTTCTGCTGGCGCACCAAGAGAATAAGCTACTTGAGCATGCAATTTCAACATGTGATGGTATCCGTGTAGGGGAATGAAATACTTATATTTAATTTGTTTATGAATCCAAGCTAATTCTTCTCGGCTACCATGTCCTGATGCGTGAACTTCAGCATCTACATATGTAATAATTTTTGCATCTGTTCTGTAAAGTAAATCCTTTAGTTTTGTAACAGCTGTAAAGTTTGTAGGAATAATAGATGAAGAAAGTAGAATTGTATCTTCTTTTCTCAAAGTGATTTGCTTGTGAGATCTTGTAGCCATTCTGTTTAGAGCAGCAAATTCCTCACCTTGTCCTCCTGTAACGATCATTACAAGTTTATCTGGAGCTACACTTTCCATTTCTGTGATAGGAATCACACAAGAAGTATCAATAAGTTTTAGATGCTTAATAATCTCAACGCTGGTTTTCATACTTCTTCCTTCAATAACAACTTTTTTACCGAATTTTCCAGCACTTTCAATCATCGCTTTAATTCTTTCTACCTGTGAAGCAAAAGTACCAATTATTAGTCTTCCTTTTACATCTCTAATAATCTTTTCAATATTCTCAATAACAATTTGTTCTGAAAGAGACCAACCTGGTTTTTCTACAGAAGTTGAGTCCATTGTTAAAAGTAAATATTCTTTATCTTTAAATCTTTTATATTGATCTATTTCGATTTGTGTTGGTACACCTTCAATGTTGTCTACACGAACGTCTTCGATGAAAGCAATATCACCCATGTGAGTATGAATAATCAATCCCATTGAATCTGGAATAGCGTGAGAAATAGGAAATGTTTCAACTTTGATTTTATCTGAAATAACAATTGTTTCGTCACCATCTAAAGTGATTATTTCTGGTTTCTTAACATGAGGAAATTCTTCTTGGCGCTTTTGAATCATGATTGCACCGAATTGTCTTGTGTATATTTTTGGTAAACCAATTCTTTCAATGATGTAGGGAATAGCACCAATGTGGTCTAAGTGACCGTGTGTTACAAACATTGCGCGAATTCTATCTTTTCTTTCTTCAAGATATTTAGTGTTTGGCAAAATGTAATCAATACCGGGAGTAGATTCTTCTTTGAATTGAAATCCAGCATCAATAACGATGATGTCATTTCCAATTTCAATAGCAGTCATGTTTTGACCGATTTGTTCAACACCTCCCAATGGCACTATTCTTATATTGTCTCCAATTGGCGGCACCTCAATTCTTTCTCTTGATGGTTGAGAGATGGGTCTATTTGTTTTTGGTCTTCGAGACATTCTTCTGATGCCTGTGCGTCGTGTGTTGGATTCACCACTAGTAGGTGCTGCAGAACCAGAGTTTCTATTCGCGTGATGACGAAAGTTGTTATTGGGCTTGTGACCTTGGTATGGTCTGCTTTGATTTGTATTTTGATTTGTTGAATTTGTATTTTGTTCAGTCATAATTTTATTGTTAAATTTTTAATTAAAAATCCGCCACACCGTATCGGTTTTTAGATACCAGTTATATACAGACAGAAATCTTTCAGAAGGTGTTGAAATGTTTTCAGGCACGACTCCTTTTAGATTTTCTGGAACTACATAAATGAAATTTGGCGAATAAAGAAAAACGGCCGGAACATCTTTTTTAACTTCATTTACAAAAACTCTCAACTTTTCTATTCTCTCAGGACTGTCGCCAAGCTTTCTGGCAGAATCAAGAGAAGAGTCTACGTTTATATTTGCATAGTCTGCAATGTTTAAACCAGGATCATTTCTTTGTGATGAATGCCAAAAAGCAAAGAAGTCTAAATCTCTACCTATAATTTCACCAAAAAGAAGGGAATCGTAATTTCTTGGTCTAATAACATTTTGGTTAAAATCATTAGGATCAAATATTTTTAAAGTTACATCAGCACCAATTTCTTTCCATGTTTCTATAACTTGTTCTGCTACAGCTACTAATTCTGGAACATTAGCAGTTGAAACACTAAAACTCAAAACCTCAATTCCATCTTTTGTTTTTCTTTGCATTACTCCTTTTTCATTTAATGAGAAACCAGCATCAGTTAAAATTTTCTTAGCCTCTTCTTTTTTTGTTTCATTTGAAATATTTTCAGCTTCACTTGAAATGTCAGATTCATTTATCTTAATAAAAGGAATTACGCTTTGAGGTATTGGACCTGTTGCTTTGTGACCGTATCCATAAAGTATATTTTTAACAATGGCATCTCTATCTATTGCTGTGTCTAAAGCATTTCGGATTGTTTTTGATGCAAATATAGGGGCTTTGCTTTGGTTAAAGAAAACTCCAAAAATTCTAGGTAATGGGAATTGAGTTATTTTATAACCATCTTCTTCAAGGTTTTTAGCAGTTAATGGTTCGATGCTATTTACTGAATCGATGTTTTTGCTGCCTAAAGCAGATAAAAGTTCATCTTCATTTTTGAAAAATGAAAAGTGAATATTATCTATATAAGGTTTTCCAAGTGTAAATTTCTTGAAAGATTTTAATTCATATTTTTCCGCAATTCCTGAAGAATTTCTTCTTACTTTTACCACTTCATATGGCCCAGAACCAATTGGTTGGATATTTCTTTGTGTGAATGCAAATTCTTCAGAAGAAACGTTTTCCCAGATGTGCTTAGGAAGTATTCCAAGTGTTGTGTTGAATAGAAAAGGAGAATATGGCTGAGCTAATACAAATTGAATTTCAGTATCAGAAATTTTTTCTACAGTGACACCTTCCCAGTTGGCTCTTTTAGGACTTTTAATTATTGGGTCTTTAGCTTTTTCTATTGT